>CAYZKQ010000096.1:0-12233 GCA_964478975.1 uncultured Vicinamibacterales bacterium
TCATGTGCAGTCGCCGCGCGGCCGCCGGCTGCACCCGGTCGCGGCCGCGGCGTCGCGGGCCGCCGCCGGCCGGCTCGGCTGGCGGGAACCAGCGGCGACAGATTAAGGGGGAAGAGAATCCATGGCGCTCGGGTTACTGCTCGCACGTCTCATCGTGGGTCTCGGGATCGCCGCGCACGGCGCGCAGAAACTGTTCGGCTGGTTCGGGGGCTACGGGCTCAAGGGCACCGGCGGCTTCTTCGAACAGCTCGGCTTTCGACCCGGTCCCGCCTTCGCGCTCCTGGCGGGCCTCGGGGAGTTCGTGGGGGGACTCCTGACGGCGGCAGGCCTGTTCGGAGCATTCGGGCCGGCGCTCGTTATCGCCGTCATGCTGGTGGCCATCGTGACGGTGCACTGGGGCCACGGCTTCTTCGCCCAGAACAACGGCTTCGAGTTGCCGCTCCTCTATGCCGTCGGCGCCTTTGTGTTCGCGTTTCTCGGCGAGGCGGCCTATAGCCTGGATCGGGCGCTGGGCCTGACCCTGTTCGCCACGGCCGGCCAGGCGTGGGCGCTCACCGGCGTTGCCGTGGTGGTGGCGGCGATCGTGCTGGCCCTCCGGCGGCCGGCGCCCGCCGACCAGCCGGCGCGGGCGTAGCCCGGCCGGGCGCTTCCGGCACGCGCGCTCGCCGCGGCGCGTCGCCCCGGAGCCCGCCGCCCGCCGCCGCGCCTCTTGTGCCTCAAGGCCGGAGGTGCCAGGATGGGGCCTGAGGGAGGGCTTCATGCTGGACACGCTCCGGAAGTTGTTTCTCTTCGGGATCGGCGCGGTCGAGCTGACGGCCGACAACCTGCGGGCGGCGCTCGACGATCTGGTCAAGCGGGGCGAGCTGACCGAGCAGGAGGCGCGCGCGCTGGCGGCCGACTGGCTCCAGCGGGCGAACGCGCGCCGCGTCGAGTGGCAGCGGCAGGTCGAGGAGGCGATCGGGCGCCAGGTCGAGCGCCTCGCCCTGGCCAGACAGCGCGACCTCGAGGCGCTCGCCGCCCGGGTCGCCGCCCTCGAGGCGAAGGTGGGCGCGTCCGAGGGCGAGCGGGTCGGCTCGTGAGCGCCGGCCGGCGGTCGCCATGAAGGTCGGCGCAGGGTCGAGGTCTGCGGTCCGCCCGCTGCGCCGCTACCGCGAGATCATCGGCGTCCTCGTCAAGTACGGTTTCGAGGACGTCGTCGATCGGATGGGCCTCGCGCGGTATCAGGCGCTCGGGCGGCGCCTGTTCCGGCTGGGGGAGCGGCCCGGGGCGAAGCGCCTGACGCGCGCGGCGCGGGTGCGGCTGGCGCTCGAGGAGCTGGGCCCGACCTTCGTCAAGTTCGGGCAGGCGCTCAGCACCCGCGTCGATCTGCTGCCCCGGGACTTCATCGCCGAGCTGGCGCGGCTGCAGGACGAGGTGCCGCCCTTTCCGGCGGCGGAGGCGCAGGCGACGATCGAGGCCGAGCTGGGCCGGCCGCTCGGCGAGGTCTTCCGGGAGTTCGACCCCACGCCGCTCGCGGCCGCGTCGATCGCCCAGGTGCATCGCGCCACGCTCGTGACCGGCGAGCGCGTCGCGGTCAAGGTGCGGCGGCCCGGCATCGGGGCGGTCATCGAGAACGACCTCGCGATCCTGGCCCACCTCGCGCATCTGGCCGAGCGGCACCTGGCGGGCGCGGACCTCTACAGTCCCTCGGCGCTCGTGAGCCGGTTCGCCCGGACGATCCGCCTCGAGCAGAATCTGGCGCGCGAAGGGCACATCATCGAGCGGTTCGCGAAGAATTTCGCGGGCGATCCGACGGTCTCCCTCCCCGCCGTCTACTGGCGCCAGACGACCCCCGCCGTCCTGACCCTGGAGTTCATCGACGGGGTGAAGCTCGCCGACCTCGGCCGCGCCGGCGACGACCGCTTCGACCGGCGCGTGGTGGCCGAGCGGGGCGCGCAGGCGGTCCTGAAGCAGATCCTCGTGCACGGGCTGTTTCACGCGGACCCGCACCCCGGCAACATCCTGGTCCGACCCGGCAACGTCATCTGCCTGCTCGATTTCGGCATCGTGGGACGTCTCGACGCGGCCATGCGCGCGCGCCTCGTGGACGTGCTCGAGGCGGTCGTCTCCCACGACGCCGACCGCCTCGCGGCGCACGTGCTGGCCCTCGGGGGCTCCCCGGTGGGCGTCGACCAGGCGGAGCTGCGCCGGGACCTCGAAGACCTTCTCGATTCGTACTCGGAGGCGTCGCTGCAGGAAATCGCGGTCGGGCCGCTGCTCTACCAGGTCATCGACGCCGTGGCGCGCTACCGCCTGCGCTTCCCGCCGGACTTGATGCTGTTCGCGAAGGCGATCATGACGATCGAGGGCGTGGGGCGCCAGCTCGACCCGACGTTCCGGATGATCGACCACGTCGCGCCCGTCGCGCGCGAGCTCGTGCGCCGGCGGCTGTCGCCCGCGAGCGTGGCCGCGCAGGTCGCCGAGACCGGGCGCGAAAGCCTGGCGTTGCTGAGCGCGCTTCCGCGGGACCTGGCCGGGCTGCTGGAAAAGGTGCGCGAGGACCGCCTCCAGATCCAGTTCGTCCACCGCAACCTCGAACACTTCGTCCAGGAGATGGACCGCTCGAGCAACCGCTTGAGCTTCGCCATCGTGATTGCCGCGCTCGTCGTGGCCTCCGCCCTCGTCTTTCAGGCCGGCGTCGAGCCGAAGGTCGCCGGCTATCCCGTCGTCGGGCTCACGGGCTTCGTCGTGGCGGCGCTGCTCGGCATCTGGCTCGTCATCGGGATTTTGCGCTCGGGTCGTCTCTGACCCGCCGCGCCCGCCCTTGACCCGCCGCAAGGGCGGATCTATCATCCGCCGTACGCGGTATCCCGGCCCGGGGCGGCCGGGGCCTTCCTGTCTTCTTTGTTCCCGGGTTGAGCAGCGGCATCGGGAGGTGTCCTATGGACGCGACGCGGCGTAGGTTTCTCAAGCTGGTGGGCCTGGCCGCGACGGCGGGCGGTGTGCGTCTCGACGTGCTCGAGGCGGTCGCGCGCGGGCACGTGTCGCCGGAGCGCGCCGGGCTGGACCTCCAGACGCTGCCGAGCGGCAAGCCGTTCCGCATGACGGAACCGTGGTACCGGCGGCAGATCAAGCGGCTGCAGGAGAAGCTCGGCGAGCGCGGGCTCAAGGGGATCATTCTCAAGGATCCGAACAACCTCAATTACCTCACGGGCCTGTTCCTCACGCCGACCGAACGGCCGGCGTGGGTGTGGGTGCCGACCGAGGGGGAGCTGGCGATCTTCGGGCCGGGCCTCGACCGCGACATGTACCGCGACTGGTTCATCAAGGATTTCGAGTGGTACTTCGACTACCCGCACGCCGGGCCGTTCGGGCAGGTGCTCTTCGAGAAGGGCCCGACCGTCGACCTCACCGCGTGGATGCTCCGGGGCGTCGCCAAGCGGGGCGGCGGAGGGGGCCGCATCGGTGTCGAGTCCGAGCTCACGCCGAGTGCCGCGACGGCGATGCAGGCGGTGCTCCCCAAGGCGCAGTTCGTCCCGGCCGGCGACATCCTCCTGGCGATGCGAATCCGCAAGACGCCGGAGGAGGTCGCGCTCACGCAGGTGGCGATCGACTTCCACGATCAGACGCTCGAGTTCGCGCGCAACCTGATCGCCGAGAAGGGCGTCGGGATGTACGACGCCCAGGTGCGGCGCGCCACCCAGGAATTCGCCGAGGACCTGGTGTTCCGCGAGTACGAGGCGACCGGGCGCGCCCACAACGCCGTCGGGTTCTCGCTGGGCCTCAGTTGTCGGGCCGGCGTCGCGACGGCGTATCCGCATCCGAACCAGTACTTCCGCAAGAAGATCGCTCGGGGCGACGCCGTGCAGGTCGCCGGCGTCATGCGCATCGGCGGCTACGGCGGCGAGGGCTACCGGGCGATGCACATCGCCCCGATCCCCGACAAGGCGAAGAAGATGTGGGAGGTGCACACCGAGATGACGCTCGCGCAGGTGGAGTTCTCCAAGCCCGGCGTCGAGTGCCGCGAGGTGGCCGAAAAGGTGCTCCAGATCGCGAAGAAGGCGGGCCTGGAGCGGTACGTTTACCACCGGCCGGCGCACGGCGAAGGGATGGAGGGTCACCAGGCGCCGTACATCGCACTCGGTGACGCGACGGTGCTCGAAGAGGGCATGATGTTTTCGAACGAGGCGGGCCTCTACAACCTGGAGGACGGCTACGGCTACAACCACTCGAACAACATTCTCATCACGGCGACCGGGGCGCGGCGGATGAACCGCGCGCCCCTGACGAAGGAGTTCTGCTGGATCGGCGTGTAGGGCGGGCCGGTCGGGCCCGCCGGGAGGATGAGATGTCGCAAGCCAGGTGCAGGGTGTCGACACTCGGAGTGCTGGCGACGGGGGTCCTCGCCTTCGTCCTTTCGTCGGGTGTGGCCGCCGCTCAGCTCCTGACCGGCACGATCACGGGGACCGTGACGGACAACACCGGCGGCGTCCTTCCCGGTGTCACGGTCACGGTGTCCGGCGAGCGGCTCATCGGGGGGAGCCGGACCACCGTGACGGACGCGCGGGGCGTCTATCACCTGGGGGACCTGCCACCCGGTGCCTACACCGTCCGGTTCGAGCTGGCGGGCTTCAAGACCGTCGAGCGCGGCGACATCCGGGTCAACGCGGGCTTCACTGCGACGATCAACGCCCAGTTGGCGGTCGGAGCGGTCGAGGAGACGGTGACGGTCACGGGCGAGTCCCCGGTCGTCGACGTCAAGTCCAACGTGCAGCAGACGGTCATGAACCAGGAGCTGCTCGAGGGCATTCCCACGGGGCGCGACGTCTGGTCGCTCGCGAAGATCATTCCGGGCGTGACGGTGTCGACCTACGACGTCGGCGGGACCCAGGGGATGCAGCAGAGCGGCCTGTCGGCGCACGGCTCCCGGGGCGACGACAAGATGTTCGCGATCGACGGCCTCGCCGTGAACTGGCCGGGCGGCGGGGGCGGGGCCACGATGGTGTACTACGACCAGGGGATGTTCGAGGAGGTCAACTATCAGACCTCGGCGCTGCCGGCCGAGGTGCCCGTCGGCGGGATCTGGATGAACATGGTGACCAAAGCGGGCAGCAACACTTGGCGCGGAGACGCGCGGTACTATTACGCGAACGACCGCTTTCAGGCGGAGAACTTCGCCGCGGTCAAGGAGCGCTTCAACTTCCCCGGCGGTAATCCGATCACGGAGCAGTACGACTTCAACGCCACCGCCGCCGGGCCCTTCCTGAAGGACCGCGTCTGGTTCTTCGGATCCTACCGCCGCTGGAAGGTCGACAAGAAGCTGCTGAGCGTCTTCAACGCCGACGGCACCAACGCCATCGACGACAACATGATCTGGAACGGGTCGGGCAAGCTCACGGTCCAGTTCCAGCCGAATCATCGGCTGGGTGTCGTCTACAACTACAACTCGAAGAACCGGTACCACCGGCGCGACACGCCCCCGAGTTTCGTCGAGGACAAGGCTTCGTACGTGCAGGAACAGCCGGGCTACACCGGGCAGGTCAAGTACACGGGGGTGTTCGGCGGCGCCACGGTCTTCGAGTCGACCGTGGGCGGCGTGGCGGGGACGTTCCCGCTGCGCTACCAGAAGGACGTCAAGCCCACCGACATCCGCCGCGAGGACACCGTGCTCGACACGGCGTGCTGCGCCGCGCAGCGGTTCTACGAGAATCCCAACTACCGTCTGCAGTTCGACAACATCGTGTCGCACACCCGCACGATCGGGGCGGGCACGCACAACTTCAAAGCGGGCGTCCAGTTCGCGCGGCAGTTCTTCCGGGAAATCAACCGGATGAACGGGGACATGCGCCTCTTCTACAACAACGGCACGGCGTTCCGCGTGCAGGCGTTCAACACGCCGGTCATCGCGACGAGCTACATCCACCAGATCGGCTTCTTCGCGCAGGACTCCTGGTCGCAGGGGCGCTTGACCCTCAACCTCGGCGTCCGGGTCGACCGGGCGAAGGGGTGGATCCCCGCCCAATCCAGCCCCGCCGGCCGCTGGGTCGGCGAGCGCCGCCTCGAGCGGCGCGACGTCTACGACCAGTGGATCGGCGTGTGGCGGACAGGCGCGGTCTACGACCTGTTCGGCACGGGCCGGACCGCCTTCAAAGCGAGCGTCAGCCGCTACGGGGCGCAGGTGGGCATCGGCCTCGTCACCACCGTGCACCCGTTCACTCTGACGAGCGCCAACATCGCGTGGACCGACCGGAACCGGAACGACTTCCCGGAGCCGGACGAGCTCGGGGCCTTCGAGGGGTTCGCCGGCGCGGCGACGACGCGCTACGAGGACGCCAAGGGGCCGAAGTGGGCCTACTCGGACGAGATCACGGCCGGGGTAGAGCACCAGCTCTTCCGCGACCTCCGGCTGGGCGTCATGTATTACCACCGCACGAACCGCCGCGACATCGGGTCGTTCAATGTGGCCGTGCCGCCCGAGGCGTACACCGCCGTCCAGGTGGCGAACCCGCTCGGGGGGACCCTGACGATTTACAACCTCAATCCGGCGTATCTGGGGCGGCAGGACAACGTACGCCGCAACACGGACCTGCTCGACTCGGACTACGACGGGATCGAAGTGACGGCGGCGAAGCGTTTCTCCGCGCGCTGGCAGATGCTCTTCGGCTTCACGGCGGGCCGGAACGAAGGCGGGTTGAGCTTCGGCGACTTGAACGATCCGAACAACCTCGTCAACCAGCAGGGCATCGTCGGGAACGACTCGACCTACCAGACGAAGCTCGCCGGCACGTACCTGCTGCCCGGCCTGGACATCGCCGTGAGCGGCAGCCTCGTGCGCAACACCGGCTACCCGCGGCAGTTCACCTATCAGGTGACGCGGTCCGTCTACCCGGGGCTGACGCGGTCGGCGCAGACGATCCGGGTGAACCGACGCGGAGACGAGCGCCTGCCGAGCGTAACGCTCATCGACCTGCGGCTTTCGCGACCGATCCGGCTCGCCGGAGGCCGGACGATCGAGCCGCAGGTCGACGTCTTCAACGTCACCAACGCCGATACGATCGTCGGCATCGTCGACGCCATCGGGCCGAGGTTCGGGTTCCCGACGGAGATCCTGGCGCCGCGGATCGTGCGGTTCGGGTTCGCGATCAGGTACTGAAGAGAGTGACGCCGGCCGGGCGTGGCGAGCCCGGCGCGCGAGACGACCCCTCGGCGCGGGCAGCGGCGGTTCTCGGCACCGGCGCTGCTCCGCTCCGTTCCCCCGCGGCTGGGCCCCTCGGGGGATAATCCTGTCATGTACCCCGTCCTCTTCCGGGTCGGCGGCTTCGAGGTCACGAGCTTCGGTGTCATGGTCGCGGCCGGCGCGCTGGTCGGCCTGTGGCTGTTCGGGCGCGAGCTGCGGCGGAGCGGGCTGCCCGAGAGCGCCATCGACGCGGCCGTCTTGGGGCTGCTCGGCGGGTTCGCCGGGGCGAAGATCCTCTATGCGCTGGAGCACTACGGCCGCGAGCCGCTGGCCGCGCTGCTGCTCAGCCGCGCGGGCGCGAGCTGGTTCGGCGGCCTGCTCGGCGGACTCGCCGGCGCCCTCGTGGTGCTGCGGCTGCGCCGGCTGCCGGTCGTGCCGGTTCTGGCGGCGGCGGCCCCGGCGCTCGCGCTGGGACACGCCGTCGGCCGGATCGGGTGCTTTCTCGTGGGTGACGACTACGGCCGCCCCACGACCCTGCCCTGGGGGGTGGCGTTTCCGGAGGGGCTGCCGCCGACCATCGAGCGTGTGCACCCGACGCAGATCTACGAGATGGTCCCCCTCGCCGTGCTCGCGTGGCTGCTCGTCCGCTGGCGGCGCCGCGGCGTCCCGGACCGCGTGGTGCTCGGCCGCTACTTCGCGGTTGCGGGCGGCCTGCGGTTCCTCCTCGAGTTCGTGCGGATCAACCCAGCCGTCGCCTTCGGTCTCACGACGGCGCAGTGGATCGCCCTCGGGCTCGCCCTGGCCGGCCTCGTCCTGATGGCCGGTCCCCGCGCGAGCCCCGCGCGGGCGGCGAGCGACGTTCCATGACCGCCCGTTCCGCCGCAACGTGTGCAGTGTGCGGGGCGCGGAACGCGACGGTGAGCGGCGCCCTCGGGGTCTGCGGGCCGTGTGTCGTGGGGGACGCGCCCGGCGTCGCCGCGCGGGTCGACGCGCTGCACGCCCGGACGCGTGCGGCGTTCGACTTGCCGGAACGGCCGCCGGCGTCGCCGGGCGGGGTCGCCTGCCCGCTCTGCGCGCGGGGGTGCCGGATGGGCGACGGCGAGCGCGGGTTCTGCGGCCTCCGCACGGCGCGGCACGGCCGCCTCGTGCATCTGGCCGGGACGGCCGGCCGTGGCCTCCTCCACTGGTACCGCGACCCGTTGCCGACCAACTGCGTGGCGGACTGGGTGTGTTCGGGGTCCCGGCAGCGGGGCAAACACAACCTCGCCGTCTTCTACGCCGCCTGCAGCTTGAATTGCGTGTTCTGCCAGAACTGGCATTTCCGCGACACATCGCCTCGCCGGGACGCTGGCGTGAGCGCCGCCGATCTGGCCGCCGCGGCGACCCTTGACACCTACTGCGTCTGCTTTTTCGGCGGCGACCCGGCGCCCCAGATGCCGCACGCGCTGGCGGCGGCGCGGCGCCTGGCGGACCACGGCGTGGTGATCTGCTGGGAGACCTCGGGGACGGCGCGCCCGGCCATCCTGGACCACGCCGTGGCCCTCTCGCTCGAGACGGGCGGGTGCATCAAGTTCGACCTGAAGGCCTACAGCGCCTCCCTCTACCGCGCCCTGACGGGCGCGTCGAACGTCCAGGTGCTCGACAACTTCGTGCGGGCCGCGGCGCGGCGGCGCGAGCGACCCGAGCCGCCCCTGGTCGTCGCGAGCACGCTGCTCGTCCCCGGCTATGTCGATGCCGCGGAGGTCGGCCACATCGCGCGCTTCATCGCGAGCGTCGACCCCGCCATTCCGTACGCGCTGCTCGCCTTCGCGCCGCACTTCTATCTGGCCGATCTCCCCCGGACCTCGGCGCGGCACGCGGCGGAGGCCCTCGCGGCGGCCAGGGCCGCGGGGTTGACCAACGTGCGGCTCGGCAACGTGCATCTGCTCTCGCGCGCCGGGTGAGCGCGCCGGCGGCGGGCGACCGACTCGTTTAGAATGACGGCGGGGCGTCATGAACGTCCACCTGCTGGACGGCACCTACGAGCTCTTCCGCCACTTCTTCGCCGTGCCGTCGGTCAGGGATGCGGACGGCCGCGAGGTCGGGGCGCTGCGCGGCGTGCTCGGCTCCGTGCTGGCGCTGCTCGAAGGCGGCGCGACCCACGTCGGCGTCGCGACCGACCACGTCATCGAATCGTTCCGCAACACGCTGTGGAAGGGGTACAAGACCGCCGAGGGGATCGACCCGGCGCTGCTCGCGCAGTTCCACCCGCTCGAAGACGCCCTCCGCGCCATGGGGGTCATGGTCTGGCCGATGGTCGAGTTCGAGGCCGACGACGCCCTCGCCACGGCGGCGCGCGTGGCGGCGGCCGACCCGCGGGTCGAGCGCGTCTTCCTCTGCACGCCCGACAAGGACCTCGCGCAGTGCGTGGTCGGGCGCCGCGTGGTCCAGTACGACCGGCGGACGGGGGTGATCCGCGGCGAAGACGAGGTCGTGAAGAAGTACGGCGTCAGGCCGGCGTCGATACCCGACTATCTGGCGCTTGTCGGCGACGCGTCGGACGGGTACCCGGGCTTACCGGGTTGGGGGCCGAAGACGGCCGCGGCGGTGCTGGCCCGCTTCGAGCACCTGGAGGCCATTCCGGCGGATCCGGCGGCGTGGCAGGTCCGCGTGCGCGGCGCCGCGAAGCTCGCCGCGACGCTCGTCGAGTATCGCGAGCTGGCGCGCCTGTTCCGCGAGCTGGCGACCCTGCGCGCCGATGCGCCGGTCGACGCCTCGGTCGACGCGCTGGAGTGGCGGGGACCGAGGCCCGAATTCTTCGAGCTGTGCGCGCGTCTGGACGCGGGGGCGCTCTTCCGGCGCGCCCAGACGCTCGCGGAACGCCGGGCGTAGGGGCCGGCAGCCGGGCCAGGGAGGGTCCAGACCGGACGGCGGAGCCCGGCGGGGTGGAGACGCGACGGAGCAGACGGGGCCGCGCGACAGGCCGACGCCAAGCGGCCAGGCCCGATGCCTTGTGTGGAGGACAGTCATGGTCATGAAGGTGCGGCGGAAGCGTTCGTACGCGTGCGTGTTCTTGCTGGTGGTCTCGATCGCGGCCGCTTCGGCTGGGCGGCGGGCGGCGTCGGCTCCGGCTCCGCCGGCGCAGGCGTCGATCACCCCGCCCGAGCAGTTCTTCGGCTTCCGGCTCGGCAGCGACCGCAAGATGGCCCGCTGGGATCGGATGGTCGAGTACTACACGCTGCTCGAGAACGAGAGCGGCAAGCTCAAAGTGCTCGACATGGGGCCTACGACGATGGGGAACCCCTTCCTCGTGGTCTTCATCACGTCGCCCGCGAATCTGGCGAAGCTCGAGCGCCTGCGGGAGATCAACGCCAGGCTGAGCGATCCGCGCGGGATTCCGGAGGCCGAGATCAAGAAGCTCGTCGCCGAGGGCCGCGCCGTCATTGTCCAGTCCATGAGCCTGCACGCGACCGAGATCGGCGGTTCCCAGATGGCGCCCGAGCTGGCCTACGACCTGGTCAGCCGCACGGACGAGGAGACGCGCCGCATTCTGGACAACGTGGTGTTCCTGATGGTGCCGAGCTTCAACCCCGACGGGCAGATCATGGTGACGGACTGGTACACCAAGTGGGTGGGCACCGAGTACGAGGGCGCCGGGCTGCCGTGGCTCTACCACAAGTACGTCGGGCACGACAACAACCGCGACGCGTTCATGACCAACATGGTCGAGTCGCAGTACATGGCGAAGATCCTCTTCCGCGACTGGATTCCGCAGGCCTACGTCGATCATCACCACATGGGCAGCTACGGCGCGCGCATCTACGTGCCGCCCTATGCGGAACCCATCCGGCCCGGGGCCGACCCGCTCGTCTGGCGGGAAATGAGCTGGTACGGCGCGCACATCGCGTACAAGGAAGAGGAAGCGGGGCTGTCGGGTGTCATCAACATGGCCATCTACTCGGGCTGGGGCCACTTCGGCTTCCACTGGATCACGCCGTTCCACAACGTCGCCGGCATGCTGACCGAATCGGCGAGCGCGCGCCTGGCGACGCCGCTCTACATCCACCCGGACCAGCTCCGCGGGTCGACGCGTGGTCTGCCCACCTACGCCGAGCAAACCACCTTCCCGAATCCGTGGCCCGGCGGCTGGTGGCGTCTGCGCGACATCGTGGACCGGCAGAAGGTGTCGGCGTGGGCGGTGCTCGACCTCGCGGCCCGCAACCGCGAGACGGTGCTCTGGAACGCCTACCTGAAAGCCAAGCGGCAGACCGAGCGCGGGGCGCAGGGCAAGCCGGCCGCCTACGTGGTTCCGGCCGCCCAGCACGACCCCCTGACCGCCGTCAAGATGATCAACAAGCTCCTCGTGCAGGGCATCGAGATCCACCAGGTGCGGCGGGCGCTCGCGACCGACGGGGACGCGGTCGCGCCGGGGTCGTACGTCGTGTCGATGGCGCAGCCGAAAAGCGGGCTCATCCGCTACCTGCTCGGCCGGACGTTCTACCCCGACAACGAGTGGACCCGCGACCGGGACGGCTCGCCGATGCGGCCCTATGACATGGCCACCGACACGATGTTCGAGTTCATGGGCGTCAAGGTGGTGCCGGTCGACGCGCCGGTCACCGGGGACCTCGTGAAGCTGACCGGGCCCGTGATGGTCGAGGGCACGGTCGGGTCCGGTGGCGCCGCGTACCTGGTCGACGGGCGCCTCAACGACAGCTTCCGGGCGCTCAACCGCCTGCTCGACCGCGGCGTCGCCGTCTCGCGCGTGGACGCCGCCGGCGAGGGCGTGCGGCCGGGCGACTTCGTGGTGGCCGCCGGGCGCGAAGCCGATCTGAAGGCGATCGCGAAGGAAACCGGCGTGAGCTTCACCGCGCTCAAGCAGGCGCCGGCGACGGGCGTGCATCCCGTGGCGCGCTTGCGCATCGGGATGTACCAGCGCTACCGCGGCGGCAACATGGACGAGGGCTGGACGCGGTGGCTGCTCGAGCAGTGGGGCTTTCCCTTCACCTCGCTGATGGACGCCGAGATCAAGCAGGGCGGCCTCGACCGGAAATACGACGTGATCATCCTGCCGGACGACACGACCGCCATGATCGTC
>CAYZKQ010000097.1:0-4889 GCA_964478975.1 uncultured Vicinamibacterales bacterium
GCGATCCGGCCGGCGCCCTGCGCGCGTGACACGCCGGATCGGGCGCGGCGGCCGGCCTCGACGGCGTCTTCGCTCAGGCCGTCAGGCTTCGGCCGGTCCCCTCGGCGGCCGTGCGGGCGCGGAGCTGCTTGATGCTGCGCTCGATGCGCTCGGCCAGCTCCCGCTCGGCCTGGAGCGCGCTCATTGTGGCCTGCGCCTCGCGCGACAGCTCGGTCAGCCGCGCGACGGTCTGCATCACGTGGTCGAGGACCGCTTTCTGCTCGCCGACCGTTTCGAGGTTGATCCGGATGTCTTCGAGCATGTTGACGACGAGCGTGGTCTTCAGTTGGGCCTCGTCGACGAGCGGCTTGCGCGCCTCGATGGCCGCCAGCTTGGTCTCCGTCTCGGCCACGGCCCCGAGCAAAGCGTCGACCTGCGCCCGCAGCGCCGCCAGTTCCGCGCGGTGCTCTTCGACGTGCTGCAGGTCCGCCCGACTCCGGGCGCTCACTTCGGCGACCCCGTCGACCTCGCGCCGGAGCGCGGTCACGACGGCCTCGCGCGCGGCGAGGGCGCTGATCTGCCGGTCGAGGTCGTCGCTGAGCTGCTTGAGCTCGGCCAGCCGCGCTTCGAACGCCGAGATCTTCCGGTCCGCGAAGGCGAGCTGGCTGCGCCGCTGGTCGAGCTGCTTGACCGCCGCCTCGAGGCGCTTGAGCTGGTCGTCGGCGGCGGCGGCCTGGGCCGCCACGTCCCGCTGCCGCGCCTGCACGCGCGCCAGCTCGCCGAGCAGCTCGTCCTTGACCTTCGCCGAGCGCGCCAGTTCCTCGACCAGGCCCTGGATGTCGGCCTGGCGCGCCGCGGTCTGGTCGGCCAGCTCGCGGGCCGCCGCGAGCACCTCGCCCAGTCGCCGCTCCTGCGCCGCGATCTCGGCTTCGTCGCGCGCGACCGCGCTCAGACGCTCCTGCAGCTTGTCGATCTGGCTCTCGAGGGCCGCGTGCTGGGCCGTCAGGGGGACCAGCTTGTGTTGCAGCGCGCTCACAACCTCGAGCTTCTGCTGGAGGTCGGCGACCTGGACGCCGATGCCGTCGCAGATGTTGCGCAGCGCCTCGATTTCCCCGCGCCGCGCGATCTGCTCGTCCAGCTTGCGGTCCACCTCCGCCGCCAGCGCCCCCAGGGCGCCCAAACGCTGCTCGACGCGCTCGACGAACTGCTGCTGGCCCGTCAGGCGCGCGAGCTGGCGGTCGAGCTCGTCGGCCGTCGCCGCCAGGGTCGCGGCTTTCTGCGCGCCCTCGTCCACGAGCGCCAGCCGGCCCGTGATGGCGTCCAGCTTGGCCTCGAGCTCGGGCAGCCCCACGCGGAACGCCGCGAGGCGGTCGAGGAACGCTTCGAGGCCGGCGCGGTCGCCGGCCAGTTTGTCGCGGAGCTGCGCGGCCGCCTGGTACGACTTGTAGAACTCCTGGATCTCGGTGCGCAGCGCGTCGAGGTCCTGGCGGCTTGCCTTCAGGCTCTCGAACTGCCACGCGGTCCGCTTGGCCAGCTCGTCGACCTGCGCGAGCCCCTCCTGCAGCGAGTCGAGGGCGGCCTGCTTCTTCTGGACCTCGTCGGCCTGCGCCGACAGGTCCTGGACCTGCTTCGCCACCGCGTCGAGCTTCTGGCTGACGGCGGCCAGGCTGCGCTCTTTCGCGGCGAGCGCCTCCATCCCCTTCTCGGCCTCGGCGATCGCCGCCTGGAGCGCCCGCACCCGCTGATCCAGCGCTTCGAAGTCCTTCCGCTCGAGGACGATGCGCTCCTCCTGTTTCCGCACGAACTCCACGAGCGCCGTCCGATCCCGCTCGAGGCGGGCCAGGTCGAGGGCGAAGCCTTCCTTGGCCTTCAGCGCGGCGTCGAGCTGGCCGCCGACTTCGCGGGCGAGCTTCTCGACGCGGTCGACGATCTCCTCGGTCCGCGCCGCCTGGCGCGAGCCCTCGTTGAGCTTCTGGATCTGGACCTCCATGTTCCAGACCAGCTCGTTGAGGCGGTTCGCCTCCACGACGGCCCGCTCGACGGTATGCTTCTGGCCCTCGAGCACCTTGACCTTCTGGGTCACGTGCTCGGCGAGGGCGTTGAGGGCGGCGAGCCGCTCCTCGGTCGACTGGGTCAGCTCCTGCAGCTTGGTGAGCGGCCCGAGCCGCTTCTCGACTTCCTGGACCGCTCCCGCCGTCGCGGCGGCCTGCTCCCGCGCCTCCCGCGTCGCTTCCCGCAGCCGCGCGTAGTCCTGGGCGAGCTCGCCCGCCGTCGCGCGCAAGCCGTCGAGCTCGCTCTTGAGGGAGGCCGACCGCTCGGCCGATTCGTGCACCTGCGCGACGGCCTGCCGGAGCAGGTCACGCAACCCATCGAGGGCCTCTTGCTCTTTCTTCAGGGCGTCGAGGCTGGCGCGCGTCTGCAGCGCCTGCGACGCCAGTTGCTGGAGGGCGGCCTTGTGCTTCTGCAGCTCGCCGTCGGGCGCCGTCAGGCGGGCCGCCGACTGCTCCGCCTGGGCCACCGTCTCGGCGAGCGCCTTGACGCGGCCCTCGAGCGCCTCGAGCCGCCGCACCCGCTCGTCGAGCTGGGCCAGGCGCTCCCCGACTTCGCTCATCCGCGCCGTGGCGTGCGTCGCCTTCTCGTCCACCTGGTGCAGCGTCTTGCTGGCCTGCGCCAGCTTGGTGCTGTGCAACTGCACCTGCGTCAGCATCGTGCTGAGCGCCGAGCGTTCCTCGCGGGCCGCCGCGATGAGCGCCTGCAGCTCGTCGACCTGCTCCCTGGCGGCCTTGCCGCCCCCGCCGATCTTCTTGATCGACTCCAGCATGGCTCGTCTCCCTACCCCCGGCGGCGGGCTGGAACCGGCCAGCCCTGCAGCGATCTCCAAAACCTGGGGGCGTTCCCTTCCGAAAACCCCGGCGGCCTCGAGCGCGCCACCCTCCGACCGCGGCCTCCCGCGCCTGCCCGACGAAGATCCCGGCCGGCCCGATCAGCGCCCTGGGGACCACCCCGTGCGAGTATCGGCCTCTGGACGGCGCCACTATAACGACTCCGGCGGCGCCGAGCAAGCGGCGTCAGGCCTCGGCCACCACCTTTCTCGTCAGCGCGAGGTAGTGCACCCCCGACGCGAGCGTCACGGCGAGTGAAGCGTACACGAGCACGTCGACCACGACCGACCGGACCCCGAGATAGTTGAAGAAGAGCGCCGCGGCGCAGGTGAGAATGTAGACCGCCGTCGCCACTTTCCCCGGCAGCGATGGGCGGAAGGTCCGCGGCCCGAGAGCCAGATTGATCACGGCGACCGTGAGGACGATCGCGAGGTCGCGGCTGATCACGAGCACCGTGAGCCAGACGGGGAGCCGATTGGCCTGCCCGAAGCCCGGCAGCGTCAAGATCACGAACGCCGTGACCAGCAGCAGCTTGTCCGCCAGCGGATCCAGCCAGGCGCCGAGGGTGGTCTTCTGGCCCGTCCACCGGGCGATCAGGCCATCGAGCGCGTCGGTGAGGCCCGCCGCGAGGAACGCCAGGAGGCCCCAGCCCGGGTAGCCGTACACGAGCAGAATCAGGAACGCCGGGATCAGGAGCACCCGGAGCAGGGTGAGCTGGTTCGCCGCCGTCAAGGA
This sequence comes from uncultured Vicinamibacterales bacterium, assembly GCA_964478975.1. Taxonomy (GTDB): domain Bacteria; phylum Acidobacteriota; class Vicinamibacteria; order Vicinamibacterales; family JAHECP01; genus CAYZKQ01. Next base: position 3,597 of record CAYZKQ010000097.1, read on the forward strand.
CCGGGTCAGGGCGGCCATCTCACGAGCCGGCCGGCGCGAGGGCGGCGACCCGATCGATGACGGCTCTCGCCTCGGCCCCGGTCACCGGCCGCGCGACCTGGAACGTACCCCCCGGAAGCGGGGGCATGACGCCCGACGCCACGGCGGCCGCCACGGCGGGATAGCTCAGGTGCCCGGCCGGCACGTCGGGCAGCGTGACGGACGCCCGCCGCCACCGCTCGGCCAGCTCGGGCCGCTCGGCGGCCACGAGCCCCAGGAGCCGGGCCACGACGTCGGCCAGCTCGCCGCGGGTCACCGGCTCCGCCGGCTGGAACGTGTAGTTGGGGTAGACCTCCATCACCCCGGCTCTGGCGACCGCGAGGATGAAGGGTGCGGCCCAGTGGCCACGGGCGTCGGTGACGAGCACCCCTTCGCGCCGGGGCGCGCGCTCGAGGAGGCGGCCCAGGTGGATCGCGACGAGCGCGGCGAGGTCGCCGCGCGTGATCGCCGGCGCGCGCGCGATGGCGTCGAGCTTGCGGCCGACCTCCGGGTCCGCCGCCCGGGCCCGGGCCTCGGCCAGCCGCGCGGCGAGTCTGCCGCCCGGCTCGAGGGCGTAGGCCCGCTCGAACGCCGCCGCCGCAGCGCCGTGGTTCCCGCGCGCCGCTTCAACCTCGCCGAGCAGGACGAAGGCCCTGGCGTCCGCCGGATCCAGCTCCGTCGCGCGGCGGGCGTGGTCGGCCGCGCGATCGAGTCGGCCGAGCGAGCGCGCCGCAGCCGCCGCCTCCCGGTGCAAGAATCCGCTGTCGGGCGAGCGTTGCAACGCGCGCTCGTAGGCGTCCAGAGCGGCGGCGTACCGGCCCGCTTCGGCGGCCTCCCGCGCGCGCGCGATGTCCGCCTCGACGACGCGGAACCGCAGGACCTCGACCCGGCGCCGGACGCCGGCGAGCGTCGCGTCGGCCGCCGCCGCGGCCTCGAAGCTGGCCAGCGCGTCCTCCACCCGGTCGCTCAACAGGAGCGCCTCGCCGCGGCCGGCCAGCGCCGGCGCATACTGCGGGGCGCGGGCGAGCGCGGCGTCGAAATGGGCGAGCGCGCGCTCGGCCGCCGGCCGCGCCAGCTCCACGTAGCCGAGTCCGGTCTCGGCCGGGTAGAACCCCGGCTCGCGCGCCAGCAGCCCGGCGAACGCCCGCTCGGCCGCCTGCAAATCGCCTCGCTGCAGCGCCTGCCACGCCGCGTCGTGCCGCGCCGGATCCACCCGCGGCACCAGCTCGCCGGGGATCGCCGGATAGACGAACTCCGGAAAGCGCGGCGCCACCG
>CAYZKQ010000097.1:4940-12113 GCA_964478975.1 uncultured Vicinamibacterales bacterium
ACGGCCGCCGCCCGCCGCAGGTCCCTCGTCATGGCGTCACGCCAGGGCCGCCAGCAGCCCTTCCAGGCGCGGCCGCCACCGCCGCGGCACCTCCACCTCGATCGACACGCGCCCGTTCCGGAGCACGTGCCGGACGATGCGCGCGTAGCGGTGGAGGTCGCCGAGGCGCCGGAGGTCGCCCGCGCGCGCCGCGTCGAGCTCGAAGGCCACGCGTTCGGTCTCCAGCGCCAGCCGGGCGGTGAGGCGGTCGACCAGCTCGGCCACCCCGTCGCCGCGCCGCGCCGACACGCACACCGCGTCGGGGTGCGCCGCGCGCAGCCGCTCGACCTCCTGAGCGTCGAGGCGGTCGCACTTGTTGAACACGTCGACGACCGGCACCGCCTCGGCCCCGACCTCCGCCAGCACCCGCCGCACCGCCGCCGCCCGCCGCTCCCAGTCGGGGGCGGCCGCGTCGATCACGTGCACGAGGAGATCCGACTCGACCACCTCCTCGAGCGTGGCCCGGAAAGCCGCGACGAGCGAGTGCGGCAGCCGGTCGATGAACCCCACCGTGTCCGAGACGAGCAACTGGCGCGCATCGGGCAGGCGCACGCGGCGCACGAGCGGGTCCAGCGTGACGAAGAGCGCATCGGAGGCCGGCGCCGCGCTCCGCGTCAATCGGTTGAAGAGGGTCGTCTTCCCGGCGTTCGTGTAGCCGACCAGCGTGACGGTCGGGACCGCCGTCTTGTGGCGCCGCTCCCGGCGCTCCGCCCGCTGGCGGCGGACCTCCTCGATCGCGCGCCGGATCGCCGCGATCCGGTGGCGGATCCGGCGGCGGTCGGTCTCGAGCTTGGTCTCGCCCGGACCGCGGGTCCCGATGCCCCCGCCCAACCGGGAGAGCATCTGGCCGTGCCCCACCAGCCGCGGCAAGAGATACTGGAGCTGGGCCAGCTCGACCTGCAGCTTGCCCTCGCGCGTCCGGGCCCGCCGCGCGAAGATCGCCAGAATGAGCTCGGTCCGATCCAGCACGCGCCGTCCCAGCGCGTCCTCCAGGTTCCGCTGCTGGGCGGGGGTCAGCTCGTTGTCGAACACCACCAGGTCCGCCCGCGCCTCTTCGCACGCCGCGCGCAGGAATTCGACCTTGCCGCGTCCCAGAAAAGTCGCCGGGTCGGGTGCCGACCGCTCTTGCAGGACGCGCACCACTGCGACGCCGCCGGCTGCTTCGACCAGCCCGGCGAGCTCGTCCAGCGCTTCCGCCGAGCGGTCCGACCCCGCGCGCCGGCGCGCGACGCCGACGAGTGCGGCCCGTTCCCGCTGGTCTGTGAGGGGAGCGTGGACGGATCGGCTGGGCATTCCTGAAGCGATTCTAGCGGACGGACCGGCCAGAACCAAACCGCGCCCTTCATCCCAGAGCGGCGAGGACGCGGCTCCACGGGACCGCGCCTGCCCGCACCAACTCCACCCGGCCGCCGGCGACCCGCACGATCGTGGACGGTGGCCCTCCCGGCGCCGGCCCTCCATCGACAATGAGCCCGATGCGGTCGCCGAGGGTACGCTCGACGTCATCCGGGCTGACGGCGGGAGATTCGCCCGAGCGGTTCGCGCTGGTCGCCGTCAGGGGGCGTCCCGCCGCCCGCGCCAGCCCCCGCGCGACTGCATGCGCCGGCACCCGGACGGCGACGGTGCCATCTGCGGCGACCACCCCGGCGGCCAGTTCGGGCGAAGCTTCGATCACGAGGCTCAAGGGACCGGGCCAGAACGCCTCGGCCAGGCGGCGGTCGAGGTCCGTCAGGCGGCCCACGTGCCGGACGACGTCATCGAGGTCGGCGGCGATGACCGGCAGGGCGAGCTGCGCCGGACGCCCCTTGACGTCGTGCAGCGTGCGAACGGCCTCTGCGTTCCGCGCGTCGACGGCCAGCCCGTACAGCGTATCGGTGGGAAACGCCACGACCTCGCCCGCAGCGAGCCACGCGGCCGCCTCCCGGAGCAAGCGCTCGTCAGGCTCGAGGGGATCGACCTTCAGCCGCTTCGGCATACACTACCGCATGCCTTCGCCGCGCCGCCGGCCGTCGCTCCGCCGCCCGCGGGTGCCGCTGCCCCGCCAGCGGGGCGGCATCCACGAAGACCAGCGGAAGCGACCGTTCCGCAAGCGCAAGCACAAGGGACGCGTGGTCGAAGAGTAGCCCGCTCAGAGTTCTTCGACCGCTGGGCCCGCCGGCGCCGCCGCCCCGATGGCCCGGTCGCTCATGGCGCGCGCCACCACGACGGCCAGCCCCGCGAGCACCAGCATATCGACAACGAACACGGCGCGGATGTGCCACTGCGCCAGCAGCCCGCTCGCGATGGGACTGAGCGCCACGCCGCTCAGCGACGCGGTCGTGAGGACCCCGAAGCTCGCCCCGCTCGCCCCGGCGGGGATCACCCGCCCGGCGGCCGCATACGCCGTCGTCATGGCGGCCCCGACCGCCAGGCCGAACAGCGGGGTCACGAGGTAGAGCCACCACGGGGCGGCCGCCGCGCCGAAGAGTCCGATCGCCGCCGCGCCCGCCAGCAGGCTGGCGGTCAAGATGCGCCGCGCAGACCGGGCGCGCAGCAGGCGCCCCGCCAGGTGATGCCCCAGCGCTCCAGCGCCGGCCGCGATCGAAAACACGACCCCTGAGACGAGCGCCACCCGCCCCGAGGGGGTACCGAGGTCGGCCACATACAGGGGCAAGATCGGGCCGAAGCTGCGGTCGACGAACTGCACCGAGAAGATGACCCCCATCAGGAGCAGGAAGTGCTCGAAGGTCAGGATGCGCCTGAAGGTCAGGGGCGGGGACGGCCGGCGGGCGGGCCCGTCGGACCGCGCGGCGGCCTCTCGATAGAGGACGAGCACCAGCAGGAACGCGACGAGATAGAATCCCGCCGACACGAGGAACGCGCGGCGCAAGCCGACCAGGCCGGCGACGGCGCCGCCGATGACCGGTCCGAGGGCGGGTCCGAGCCGCTGGGCGGTCTGGACGGTCCCGATCGCCGCGGCCAGCCGGTCGCGCGGAGCCGACTCGGCCGCCATCGCGAGCGTCAGGGCCCCGTAGCCGGCGAACAACCCCTGGAGCGCCCGGAGGCCGAAGACGTGCCACGGGCGGCTGACGAAGGCCATGGCGGCCATCACGACGACGAAGCTGGCGAGCGACCGCTCGACCATCAGCTTGCGCCCGAAGCGGTCGGCGAGGCGGCCCCAGATCGGCGCGAGGGCGGCGGTCAGGGCCGGCGTCACGCCCAGGCTCAGGCCCGACCACATCGCGATCGCGCCGACGTCGGCGAGCCCGAGCTGGCGGAAGTAGAGGGGCAGGAACGGCATCACCAGCGTGAAGCCGGTGAAGCCGATGAAGCTCGCCGCCGTGACCGCCAGCAGGTTGCGCGTCCAGTCGCGCGCGGGGTCGGCCCTCACGCGGGTACTCGTGCGATCGCCGGGGTCAGAACCGGATCTTCACGTCCTGGTCGTCGCGCACGTGAATGGTGTCGACGAACCGGATCTGATGTGGGTGCGTCTGCATGACGACCGAGTGGGTGCGCACCCCGTCGCCGAAAAACCGCACCCCGCGCAGCAGCGTGCCGTCGGTGACCCCAGTGGCAGCGAAGACCATCTGGTCTCCCGACGCCAGGTCGCGCGAGGTGTACACCCGCCGGAAATCCGTGATGCCCATCTGGCGGCAGCGTTCCTGGTGTTCGGGCTTCGTCACCACGAGGCGGGCGAAGATTTCGCCGTTCAGGCACCGCATGGCCGCGGCGGTCAGGACGCCTTCGGGCGCGCCGCCGATGCCCATCACCGCGTGCACGCCCGTGCCCACGACCGCCGCCGCGATCCCGGCCGACAAATCGCCGTCGGCGATCAGGCGGATCCGCGCCCCGGCCGCCCGGATGTCAGCGATGAGCCGCTCGTGCCGCGGCCGGTCGAGCACAATGACAACCAGGTCCTCGACCTTCCGGTCGAGCGCTCGGGCGATGGCCCTCAGGTTGTCGGCTACCGGCGCGTCGAGGTCGACGGCGTGCTTCGAGCTGGGCCCCACGACCAGCTTTTCCATGTAGAGATCCGGGGCGTGGAGCAATCCGCCGCGGCCCGACGCGGCGAGGACCGCGATGGCGTTCGGCGCCCCCGTCGCGCAGAGATTCGTGCCCTCGAGGGGGTCGACGGCGATGTCGACCTGCGGGTAGCGGCGGTCCGGCGGGGCGCCCGCCGCGTGGGCGCGCCCGACGCGCTCGCCGATGTAGAGCATCGGGGCCTCGTCGCGCTCGCCTTCGCCGATCACCACCGTCCCGTCGATCGGCACATCGTCCAGACACCGCCGCATCGCTTCGACGGCGACCTGGTCGGACCGATGGCGGTCGCCCTGCCCCATCGTGTGGGCGCTGGCGATCGCGGCCTGTTCGACGACGCGCAGAAATTCCAGGGAGAGATCGGTGTGCATGGGGCCTCGTCCGGCGGTGGCGCCTGGCGGCTCAGGAGGTCACGGCCGCGCGGTACGGCGGCAGCTCGCACCGCGTCGGCCGATCCACACGGTAGCCGAGTACGTAGTCGGCCTGCATGAGCTTGTGGATTTCGCGCGTGCCCTCGTAGATGACCGCGCCTTTGGCGTTGCGGTAAAAGCGGCCGACCGGGTACTCGTCGGAGTATCCGTTGGCGCCGTGGATCTCCACGGCGTCGGCGGCCGCCCGTTCGGAGGCGACCGTGGCGAACCACTTGGCCAGGCTGGTTTCCCGCGTGTTGCGGCGTCCGACGTTCTTCAGGAAGCCCGCCCGCAGCCACAGGAGCCGCGCGGCCTGGTAGTCGGCTTCCATCTGGGCGATCATCTCCTTGACGAGCTGGTGCTGGCCGATCTCGACGCCGAAGGTCTTGCGCGTCTTCGCGTAAGCCACGCTGGCGTCGCGGCAGGCCCGGATGAGCCCGGTCGCGCCGGCGGCCACCGTGTACCGGCCCTGGTCGAGGGCGAACATCGCGATCTTGAACCCCTCGCCGGGCCGGCCGACGACGTTTTCCTCGGGCACCTCGACCTCGTCCATCTTGAAAAACCCCGTGTTGCCCGCGCGGATCCCCCACTTCTCGGTCAGGGTCCCGCTCGAGAACCCCCTGAACCCCCGCTCCACGATGAACGCCGTCAGGCCCGAGGGGTCCCGCTGGCGCTTTTTCTCCAGGTCAGTCCAGGCGAAGACGAGGAAGTGGTCCGCCACGTCGGCGAGCGAGATCCACATCTTCTCGCCGGTGAGCACGTAGCGGTCGCCGCGCTTGATGGCGACCGACTGGATGCCGCGGACGTCGCTGCCCGCCGCCGGCTCGGTCAGGCCGTAGGTGGCGATGCGCGTGCCCTGCGCCTGCGGCACCAGATACCGGCGCTTCTGGTCCTCCGTGCCCCAGGCGAGCAGCGTGAGGGAGTTGAGCGCCGCATGCACCGACAGGATCACGCGGAGGGAGGTATCGACATACTCGAGCTCCTCGCACGCGAGCCCCAGGCTGATGTAGTCCATCCCGGCGCCGCCGTATTCCGGCGGAATCGAACAGCCCAGCAGCCCGAGCGCGGCCATCTGGGGCAGCAGGTTGCGGTCGAAGCGATGCTCGCGGTCCAGCTCGCGGATGCGGGGAGCCACCTCCCGCGCCGCCCATTCCCGCACGGTCTGTTCCAGCAAGCGGTGCTCGTCGGTCAGGTCGAAGTCGATCATGGCCCTCCAGCTTAGCAGTACTCCGGGCGGCGCCGGATCGCGCGCGGGCCGCCCGCGGGTCAGACCCGGCGCACGCTGACGCGCGCCCCCCGGCCGAGGCCCAGCCGCTCGGCGGCGCTCGCCGCGTTGGCTGCGATCTCCAGGTGGTCGCTGCTCCCGAACAACGCGGCCACCTCGCCGTCGCCGATCTCGGCGTAGGTCGACACGAGGCGCGCGATCGGCCGCTCGCCGGCGCGGATATCGAGGGCCCCGCCCTGGCCCACCCGCTCGAACGTCCGGCGGTCGATGTTGGTGATGAGGTTGCCGAAGCGGTCCACCCGCACGACCATGCCGTCGAGGCCGTCGGGCCGGACTTCGGGCACCGGCAGGTCGAGGCGGTGATAGTCGCTCACGGGGCGGCCCAGCGCGGCGAGGCGGACGCCCTTGGCGAGCCAGCCGGCGGCCGGCGCGAACCGGTCGCGGCCTTCGAAAGTGCGACTGACGGTCGGGCGCGCGTACTGGCGCTCGGTCAGCTCGACGATGGCCCGCGGCCGCTGCTCCGCGAAGACGGCGGTCAGGACGCCGTTGTCGGGCGCGACGAAGCGGTAGTCGCCCGCCTCGGCCGCCAGGCCGCGGCGCGGGGATCCGACGCCGGGGTCGACGACCACGAGAAACACCGTGCCGGCCGGGAAGTACCGGTAGCAGGCCGCCAGCTCGAGGGCGGCGCCCAGGACGTCGTGGGGCGCCACCTCGTGGGAGATGTCCACCAGCGCCGCCTCGGGACAGATCCCCAGAATCACGCCCTTCATCGTCCCGGCGTAATGATCGTGGGTCCCGAAGTCGGTGAGCAACGCCACGACAGGTCGCGCCATCGGTCCCGTCGCCAGCCCCGCCGGCCCGCGCCGGCTCACGGCTTGCGGAACAGCAGCTCCCGGCTGTTCGTCTTGAGCAGCACCTGTTCAGCCACCTCCAGCCCGTCGAACAGCCGCAGGATCTCCCGGTTCTGCCGGACGCGCCGCCGCGTGTCGGTCGCCGGGTACGGGCGGTGTTCGAGACGGCGCTCGTCGAGCACCACGAACCGCGTGTAGTGGCCGCGCTCGCCCGGCGTCATGGCGAACCAGCCCAGGACGACGCCGCCGGGCTGCAGCGCCCCGACCACGCCGCGCGCGAGCGCGTCGGCCGCCGGGTCGTCGACATAGTCGAAGACGTCCCAGCAGAGCACGCCCGCCACGGCCGACGCGTGGCGCGCCAGGCGCTCGCCGAGGACGCCGGCCAGCGCGGCCGCGTGCCCCCCGCGGGCCGCGCGCTCGATCTCGGCGAAGACGTCCTCGACCACGATCTTGCAGCCGAGGCGTTCCCCGAAGAACGCCACGTTCGAGCCGACGACGGGGCCGAGGTCGAGGACGACCCGCCGCGGGGCGCGCGCGAGCGCGTCGAGAAACCTGGGGAGCGCGCGGGAGGGGAACACGCTGCGCACCGCTCCGGCGTCCCGGCCCGCGCCGGCGGGGCCCACCCCGGCGG
>CAYZKQ010000098.1:0-12083 GCA_964478975.1 uncultured Vicinamibacterales bacterium
CGGGGGCTGCCCGGGTCGCGGCGGCCACCCGGCGAACAGCGCCCACGCCCCGGCGGCGGCGACGCCGGCCAGCCCGACGATCGGAACCATTCGCGCCACGCGCATCTCAGGGTCGCGGCCTCGGCGACGCGCCGGGCGGACGTGTCCCGCTCGGCGGGGCGAGGCGGCGCTCGCGGAACCGGACGAGGCCGTCGGCGAGGGCTTGGGCTAACGCGGCCTGGTGTCCCTCCGAGGCGAGCCGGCGTTCCTCGTCCGGGTTCGTCAAGAAGCCCAGCTCCACGAGCACGGCGGGCATGTTCGTGCCGACCAGCACGCGCAGCGGCGCCCGCCGCACCGCGTGCGGCCGGAGAGGGACCCGCCGGCCCAGCTCGTTTTCGATCGCCGCGGCGAGCATCGCGGAGTCGGCGAGGTACTGGACCTGCGCGGCTTCCCACTCGACGAGGTCGAGCCGCCGGGCCCCGCCGCCGAAGACCGGCAGCACCGGTCCTTCGACGGCCGCGGCCCCGACCGTTCCGGGCGCGTACTCGTCGAGGCCGAGCGAGAGGACCTCCGCCCCGCTCGCGGCCGGCGCGATCGAGGCGTTGGCGTGCAGGCTGACGAAGACGTCGGCCTTGTGGTTGTTCGCGCGCGCCGCCCGCTCGTCCAACCGGACGCTCTCGTCACCCTTGCGCGTCAGCACCACCCGCACCCCCAGTCGGCTCTCGAGGGCGGCCTGGAGGCGGCGCGCCACCGTCAGCGTCACGTCCTTTTCCAGCGTCCCGCCCGGACCCCGGGCGCCGGCGTCCTCGCCGCCGTGGCCCGGGTCGATCACGATCGTGCGGATGCCGCCGGGGGGCACGGGTTCGACCAGAGGCGGCACCGGGGAAGGCGCCGGCGCGGGCGGGGGCCCCGGCGGGGCCGCCGGCGTCGGCGTGCCCGCACGCGACTCGCCCGCCGCGCCTACGAGCTCGACCGCCAGCCGTGCCGTCCCGGGCGGCGCGGCGAGCTCAGTCGCGCGGAACGAGGCAAGCGCCGGCCCGAGCTCGACGACGACCGTCGACGGCTCGGCGACGCGGATCGCCGAGACGAGCGACGGCGATTCCGACGGCGCCAGGTGCGCATCGAGCGCGTCGGCGTCGAAGGCGATCGCCAGCCGACCCGTCTCCTGCTGCACCCGGTGCGGAACGGCCGGAGCGATATCGAGGAGGAGCCGCGCGCGCGGGCCGGCGCCTTCGTAGCGCAGATCCACCCGCGGCACGCGCAGGTCGCCCACCACGATCAGCCGCGACGCCGGGCGCACGTCGATGCGCGTCCCGAGCGCCGGGCCGACCGTGCGCACCAGCAGCTCCACCGGCGCGAACCAGCGGCGTCCCTCGCGGGCCGGCGGCGCCGGCAGCGCGACGACCCGCCCGGCGACCGACGCGAGCGGCTGCCGGGACGAGACCACGATCGTCTGTCCCTGCCGCGTGAGCGTCAGGCTTCCGACGTCCGGGTCCTCGCGCAGCGTCAGACCGAAGATCTCGCCGACGTCGTCCAGCGCCACCAGGTCACGGCCGTCGGCGCGACGAGCGTGGAGTGGTCGGCGCCCCTCCCGGGTGATCACCGAGTAGACCAGCTCGCCGCCCGCCGGCGCCTGGGCGCGCGCGTGGAACTGAAGCCCCAGCGCGCCGAGCGCGAGCGCCGTGGCGGTCGCGACGCCGAACGTGAGTCTTCCGGACACAACGTGGCCATCATAACGCAGGCGCCTCACCGCCGCGCGGGGACCGTCACCTGAGTCTCGTGGGGATCGGCCTGGCGGACCCGCGCGGGGGGACCGCCCCGAGCTCGGTGCAGGTGACCATCGACGAATGGAAGGTGCCGGTGGAAAAATCGCGGCCGCACGACCCGGAGGTCGCACCGGACGGCTCCGTCTGGTATACCGCGCAGATGACGAACAAGCTCGGCCGCCTCGACCCAGCGAGCGGTCGCGTGGTCGAGTACAAGGTGCCCGACCCCGGCGCGCGCGATCCGCACACGCCCATCTTCGACCAGCGCGGCATCCTGTGGTTCACCGTGCAGGGCGGCAACGTCATCGGCCGGCTGGACCCGAAGACCGGGGAGATCCGGCTGAAGGCGGCCCCGACCGTCACCGACGCGCAGGGCCGCCCGCAGTCGAGCCGGGCCTATGGGATCAAGGTCGATTCCCGCGGGCATCCGTTCGTCGTGCTGTTCAACACGAACAAGGTCGTGCGCGTCGACCCGGTCACGATGGACCTGACCGTGTTCGAGCTGCCCGACCCGAAGGCGCGGCCCCGGCGCCTGACCATCACGCCCGACGATGTCGTGTGGTACACGGACTACGCGCGCGGGTATCTCGGGCGCCTCGATCCGAGGACCGGAGCCGTGAAGGAATTCCCGTCGCCGGGCGGACCTAGGTCGCAACCCTACGGCATCACCCACGTCGGGGGCATCGTGTGGTACAGCGAGTCCGGCGTGCAGCCCAATACCCTGGTGCGGTTCGACCCGGCGAGCGGGACCTTCCAGACGTGGCCGATCCCCTCGGGCGGCGGAGTCGTGCGCCACATGGTCACGGCGCCGACCGGCGAGCTCTGGCTGGCGTGCAGCGGCGTCGACCGCGTCGCGCGGGTGCGCATCCGCGAGACCGACTAGCGACGGGCTGCGGCGGGTGGGCGCCTCCGCCCGCTCCTGCCCGTCCGGCGTCGCGTGCCGGCGCGAGGGATGCCCCCGCGCCGGCACGCGCTTCTCGCGTTCGTGGGTCGGCCCGGGACCGGCGCCGCCTCACCGCGGCCGGTTGTTGCCCTCCTGGGGCTTTTCCCGTTGCAGCTCGAGGATGTCCACCCGATCGTCGGCGGCGCCGAGCAGGTGCCGGGCGAAGTAGTTCGCCCGGAGCCAGAAGAAATAGTCGGCGGCGTCGCCGAAGCTGTGGCGCTTGCCGGGAAAGATGAAGAAGTCGAACCGCTTGTTCGCCTTGATGAGCGCGTCGGCCACCCGGAGCGTGTTGGCCATGTGGACGTTGTCGTCCATGTCCCCCGTGACGAGCAAGAGGTGCCCTTTGAGATTCGCGGCGATCTGGGAGTTCGTCTCGATGCTGTACTCGAACCGCACGTTCCCGTCCTTGTCGACGACCTCCTTCACCCCGTGGTGCTTCTCGCTCCACTGGCGGTTGTAGATGTTGTTCTCGTGGTTGCCGGAGGAAGAGACTGCGACCTTGAAGAAGTCGGGATAGACGAGCATGGCCGCGGTCGACATGAAGCCGCCGCCCGAGTGGCCGTAGATGCCGACCTTCTCGAGGTCGATCCACGGGTACCTGCGCGCGAGTTGTTCGATGGCGGCCTTCTTGTCCGCCAGCCCGTAGTCGCGCAGGTTGCCGTACCCGTAGGTGTGGTACCACTTCGAGCGCAGCGGGTGCCCGCCGCGGTTGCCCACCTCGATCACGATGAACCCCATCTGCGCGAGGGCCACGTTCTGGTTGCGCGGCGAGAAGGTTTTCGTCACGCTCTCGGTCTGGGGGCCGGGGTACACGAAGGCGATGATCGGATACTTCTTGTTGGGGTCGAAGTCGAAGGGCTTGTACATCACCCCGTACAGGTCCGTGACCCCGTCGTCGGCCTTCACCGTGAACGGTTCCGGAAACTTGAAGCCGGCCTCCAGGAGCGCCGAGACGTCCGTCGTCTCTAGATCGAGCAGGCGCGCGCCGGTGGTGTCGTAGAGGACCGACGCCGGCGCCGTGTCGACCCGGGACGAGGTGTCGACGAAATACCGACCCGAGTCCGAAAAGGTCGCGGCGTGGGAAGCGTTGCCCGGATTGAGCAACGTCAGGCCCGAGCCGTCGAGGCCGATCCGGTAGAGGTGCGTGTAGTAGGGATCCTCGTTCGGCTCGCGGCCGTTGGCCGTGAAATACATGACGCGCGCCTTCTCGTCGATGTGCTCGATGTCGCCGGCGACGAACTCGCCGCGATCCACCTGGTGCTTGAGCGTGCCCGCGCCGTCGTACAGGTAGTAGTGCCCCCAGCCGTCGCGCTCCGACCAGTGGAGGAGCTCCCGCCCGTTCCCGATGAGGCGGAGCGGCCGCGTCTCGATGTAGGTGTTCAGGCGCTCCTCGATCAGGGTCGTGACCGCCCCCGTCGAGGAATCGGCCAGGCAGACGTCCACTTTGCGCAGGTCGCGGCTCAGGCGGTAGAAGTAAAGCTTGTCGGACGAGTCCGCGACCCATTGGGGCTCGGTTTTCTCCCGCTCCCGGTTGCGCGCGGTCGTCCGCGCCGTGGCGACCTGGAGGTTCTGATCCTTGAACCGATCGGCCTGGACCTTGACGCGCTGCCGCGTCTCGACGTCGAAGACGAGCAGCTCCGACTGCGGCACGTTGACCTCGCCCGGCATGGCGTACCGGTAGGTCTCGAGGGTCGGCCGCGGGGTCGCGAGCGAGTTGATCACCCACAAGTCCGCCACCTTGCGCTGGTCCAGCCGGATGAGGGCGAACTTCTTCGAGTCCTTCGACCAGTAGACCGTGACGGCGGGCACCCGCGGGCCGTCCCGGTGCTTGTCCCCGCGCTGGTCGCGCCGGAGCTGGCGCCGGTCCTCGTCGGTGAGCCGCCGCGCGAAGCCGTAGTGCGCTTCCCCGTCCGTCGTCAACTGGACCTCCTGGATCGCCGGGTCGCCCGGGTTCTTCTGCGCCCTGGCGTAACTCGCCGCGTCCATCATGAAGAGGTTGTCCCCGCGCGCAAACACGACCCACCGGTCGTCTGGCGACACCTGCGCCCAGCGCGGTTTGCGGGGCGGCGGTTCCTCGTCCTCGAGGAGCGTGAGGGTCGCCGACGCCAGGTCGTACTCGAACAACAGCGTCCGGGTCCGCCGCTCGTCCGCCTCCGGCTCCGCTCCGGCGCGTTGCTGGGTCTCGGCCGCCTTCTCGGCGACCTTCGCCGTCTCCGCCGGCTTCGCCGCCGCGATCTCGGCGTCGGCCGGTACTTCGACCTGGAACCGCACGGCGGTGTCGCGCTTCGCCCACTTGACGGTCGACGGCTCGATCGGCAGGTGCTGCGCGTCGTACGGGATGCGCGTCACGCTCGTCAGCAGGGCCGCCATCCGGGCGTTCTCCCAGAGCGGGGTCTTGAGGCGCTTGACGGGATCGACGAGGTGGAAGAGGCGGCCCCGGGGGGTTTCGTACGCGTACCAGAAGCGCTCGCTCGTCTCCGCCCAGTGGGGCGTGACCGAGAGGTCGAACACGAGCTTGGCGACTTTCTGCGAGTGCCAGCGCGCGGCGAGTTCATAGTTGGGGGTCGGCGTGCGGCCCGACTGGGCGACGAGGACCGCCGAGGCCGACAGCGCGACCGCGAGGGCGGCGACGCCGGCGGCGATTCGACGCGGCGATGCAGCGGGGCGGGGGTGGAACGGCACCATGGTCATCCCTCCTCGAAACACGAGTTGGCCGCAGATTGTGACCGAGGCACCGGCAGGGCGCAAGCGGCGGACCGCCGGCCGGCGCGCGGCGCGGGCGCGCGCGCCGGAGGGAGACGCCCCTCACCCGTCCGCCAAAGCGCGATGCACGAAGGCGAGCAGCAGGGCGCCGACGAGGAGCGTGACCAGCACCCCGGCGAACAGCGGCGCGCTCCCGCCGGAGGGCAGCAGGAGCCCTTCGAGCGCGCCGCCGCGTTCGAGCAGACCCACGCGGGCGAGGCGCCCGGCCCACCCGGTCAGGGCCGGCCATCCCCAAACCGTCAGGGCCAGCAGGCCGGCGATGCCCAACCCGATCTCGGCCCGCTGCATCCGCTCGATGGGCTGCGCCGCGCGCCGCTCCTCGTCCAGGCGGCGCGCGATCTGCGCCTTCCACCAGACCGTGGCGGCCGGTGGGAGTTCGTGCCGCTCGGCCGCCGCGTCGGTCTCGGCCAGGTCCCGGAGCCACGCGACCACGCCGGCGGCTTCGCGGCAGGCGCCGCACGTGTCCAGATGCGCCCGGACCCGCTCGCCGTGGTCGCGACCCAGCCGCACCGCGGCGATCACGCGCGGCTCCTCGGGACACCTGCTAGCGAGCATCTCGGCGCCCTCCGCGCGTCGCCGCCGTCCCGCCCAGCAACGCCGCGAGCTTGCGGCGCGCCCGCAGCAACAACACGGGCACACTCGACGGCCGCACCCCGACGGCGCGCGCGATCTCTCGATGGGCGAGCCCTTCGACGTAGGCGAGCCACAACAGCATCCGGTCGAGTGGCCTCAATCGACGGAACGTCCGCGCCATGTCGTGGCGGCGCGCCAGCTCGTCCTCGGCCCCACCCGGCGCCGCGCGCGCCGGACTTCCCGGGGAGCGCTCGGACCGCTCGCGCTCGCCGCGCACCTTCTGCCGCCGCCGGAGGTCCACAGCGGCGTGGCTCGCCACCGTGAACAGGTACGCCCGCAGCTCGCCGTCGTCCCGCGTCGCAAGGGGCGTCGTGAGGAGGCGGCAGTACGCTTCCTGCAGCAGGTCGTCGGCGTCGGCCGGCGAGCCGGTGACGCGATAGAGGTATCGCCACACGGCCCGGCCGTGCCGCCGGTAGAGCTGCTCGAACTCGGCTTCGGTGAGCAGCGCCGCCGCCGGCTCGCTCGCGCCGTTCAGCGCCGCCACCTCGGCCTCCCGCCGAACCTCCATGAGGCATCGTCCGCCTGCCCGGCTCTCGCGGACGCCGGCACGACCACGCCCCCCTCGTCACGAGCCCTGCCGGCCGCCCCGGTCGTCATCCAAAAGGCCGAGCGCCTTCGAGAGGCGATAGGACGCCGCACACGCGATCAAGAAGCCGACGCCGCACGCCGTCACGATCGTCCCCACGATGGCCAGGCCGACACGCACCTCAGGGAAGAGGCGCGAGAGCAGCAGGATCGCCGCGCCGACCGCCGCGCACACGATGCCGTTCTCCGTGCACCGGACGATGCGCCCGCGGGCGGAGCTGGGTTCGGTGGTGAGCCCGGCCAGGAACTGGCGTCCGCCTTCCGTCGCCAGGAACTCGCCGAAGTCGCGGGCCGAGCCCATGCGGTCGACGACCCGGGTGCGGAGTTCGACCGCGGCCCGGACCTGTTCCTGTCGGCGGCGGTTCGCCACCACGACATATACGATCCAGCCGATCAGCGCGAAGAGACCGAGGCTGATCGCGATGGGCACCAGGAATTCCCAGGGATTCGACGTCATGATCGTCCTCCACCTGCTACAACGCGCGGGGAGGCCGGATGATTGACAGGCCGGGCGCGCGGGGTGGGGAGGCGGGCCTCGGGGACCCAGACCGCGGCTGTCGCGTCACCGTAGGGGATGGCGTCGCCGGCGGCGAACCGCGTGGCTGCCCACGCGCACACCAGGGCGTCGAGCGCGTCCTCGTAGCGCTTCAGGGCGGCGAGCGAGCGCGTCGCACCGAGTCGGGGCAGCGGCAGGTCGATGCCTGAGATCTCGGCGGCCAGGGCGGTCTTGATCGCGCGGAGCTGTCCGAGCACGCGGGCGATCCGCCGCCGCGGCGGAAGGCCGGGCCAGTAGCGGGCGGCTTTTTGCACCTTGTACGGGACGCGGTACGGGACGCGAAGCAAAGACAGGAGGGCCGGATGAGGATAGACCTCGATGAGCCCGCGCGCGGGCCGGCGACGCGGCCGGCGCGTGATCAGGGGATAGCCCGCGCGGGCGAACGCCTGCGTCAGTTCCGCGGCGAATCGGCCCGGGCGTGCGGCGGTGGGCGAGTGCGTGGCGCACCCTCGGCCGCCGAACGTCGCCGCGATGGCGTCATCCGCGGCGCGCCGCGTCCGGAACGGGGTGCGCGCGAGCGGCAGGTCGATCGCGATCAGGTCCACCTCGCCGGCTGCGAGGCGCGCCGACGCACGGAGGAGCTGCGCGACGTCGGGTCGCGAGCCGCGGAACCGGCCCTCCGTCCAGTCGACCGCGCGCCCCGCGGCGCACTCGAGAAACGCCTGGTAGCTCGGTGCGACGCATCGGCACGCCCACGTTCGGCCGCGCCGGACGAGCAAGGCCACGCCGCTGGGCCCGGCGGCCGTCCAGGCCGCGTCGATGCCGAGGATGACGTTCACGGTTGATGCTGCCCGGTCGCCGCGAGGCCCGGAGAGCGTTCCCAGGCCGCCGCCGCGCCGGCCTTCGCCTCAGTATGGCACGCGCTCCCGGCGGCTATCGTGGGGAGGCGTTCCGGGTTGCGCAGGTCCTCGGGAGGCGCGGGTGGCCGGGTCCGCAGGAGGCACCATGTCCGAGGAGAACCGGCCGGCCGGAGAAGTCTTGCCGGCTTTGCCGCCCGCAGGGATTGCTGGGGGCTGGCTGAAGTATTACTCCGAGTGTCGGCAGTACGAGCTGGTCATGGGCCAGAAGTTCACGGCCCTCGTCGGTCAGACGTCGGTGTTCTCGTTCACCACCGCCGCCGGTTTCTTCACCCTCGCTGAGAGGCTCGGGGCGGTGTATCCGCGGAATCTGTGGCTCGCGGTCCCGAGCGTCGTGGGCCTTCCGATGTACGCGGTCTTGATCGTCAAGTACTTCCTCCAGATCCGGCACACGGACGGCATCATGTTCGACATCGAAGCGAAGATGTTGGGCGAGCACGCGAGCACGCTCGGCCTGATCCACGTGTTGCGATCGCCGCCGACCGTCTTCTACGGCAGTCAGTGGACGCTGGCCCTGGTGTGCGTGTACGTCCTGATCCTCGTCCTGTTGCCCCTGGCGGCGGTGCGCGCGTTGCTGTGATGGCTGGCAGCGCCGACCTCGGGCGAGCTCTTCCGCGGGACGAGCCTCGCAGCGGTGGTGGTGGAGGCGGCGGGAGTCGAACCCGCGTCCGAAAGTCTGTCGCCGCAGGACTCTCCATGCACAGCCGCTCTTGAAGATTCGCCGCCGGCGTCGAAGAACGGCCGAAACCGTCGGCGGCTAGCCCCGAAGCCGTCTCGTGGCCCGGGGTCCGTGGCCGCCCCCGAGCCACCAGCCTGCTGTCATGACGCCCAGCCCGGGCCCGCAGGCCGACCCGGGTGGACGTCGCGGCCGATTAGGCCGCGAGTGCGAGCTGCGTGTCCGCAGTTACGTTTGGCTTCACCGGTTTAACGAGCAGGTGAAAGCTCGGCATGCATCCCGCGGTCCCTGACCTCCGTCGAAACCGTATCGCCCCCTGCAAGGTCTCGACGCCATTCTACACCTTCCGGGCCGCCGCGCCCAAGTCTTTCAGAGACTGGCACTTGTGCCGTCCCGGCGCTTGACTTGGCGCCGGCCCGCCCGCATAATCGCCGAGGCGTCACGGAGTCATGCTCGTGTTCATACTCGGACCCTACCTATGAGCCTCGAGGATCGGATCAGGCAGTCGGTCGAGAGCGTCTGCAAGCGCCTCCAGCTCGACGTGGCGGCGCAGCTCGAGACGTTCGCCGGCGAGCTGGTGCACGCGGTGGAGGAAGAGCACGAGGCCGCGGTCAGGACGGAGATCGAGCGCCTCGTCCAGCAACAACTCGAGCGCGTCCGCACCGAGGCGCTCGAGACGGCGCGCGCGACTGTGGCTGCGGAGATCGACCGGCTGAGCCGGGAGGTCGGGCGCCTGAGGGACGAGCTCGCGCACGCCGCCGCGGCCGCCGAAGCCGCCCGCCGCGCCCGCGAGGAGGCCGAGGAGTCGTTCGCGCTCGAGCGCGCGCGGGTAGCCGTCGAGAGTCAACAGGCGATGGAATCGTCCGTCATGGCCGCCGTCTCCGGCGAGCGCCAGGTGCAGCTCCAGGCCATCGAGCGCGTGCTGGGGGTCATCCGGCGGATCGACCGCGGGCGGTCCCTCACGGAGGTCCTGACCGCGCTCGCGGAGGGTGCCGCCGCCGAAGTCCCGCGCGTCGCCCTCCTCACGGTGCAGGGCGACCGCCTGCGCGGCTGGCGCCTGCTCGGCTTCGGGCCCACGCCGCCGGTGGTCGACCTGGACCGGCGCCGGGCCGGCGTCCTGACGCGCGCGCTCGACCAGGGCGAGGTCGCCTTCGCCGAGCCGGCCACGGCGGGCAGCCCGGCTCCGGCGGGCCCAGGGTTTGTCACCTTGCCGTCCGACCGCGTCGGCCTGGCCATCCCGATTCACGTGGGCGGGGCGGCCGTCGCGGTGCTATATGCGGACGATGTGGGGGAGGCGGCGCAGGCGAGGCCGGCGCCGTGGCCGGAAATCCTGGAGGTCCTGGCGCGTCACGCGGCGCTCCGCCTGGAAAACTTGACGGCGGTCCGCACGGCCCAGGCGCTCGGCACGCGGCCGGCGCCACCGGGGGAGGTCCCGGCGGGCGCGCCGGCCTCGGGGGCCGCGTCGGTCGGCGACGACGAGATCGCGAGCGCCCGCCGCTACGCGCGGCTGCTCGTGTCGGAGATCAAGCTTTACAACGAGACCGCCGTCCAACTGGGCCGCGAGCACAAGGACCTCCTCGTGCGGTTGCGCGAGGAGATCGCCCAGGCGCGGCGGCTCTACGAAGAGCGCGTACCTCTCCGCATCCGCAGCCGGCACGCCTTTTTCGACGAAGAGCTCGTCCGGACGCTCGCCGGCGGTGATGCGGCGCGGCTCGGACCGGCCAGCGAGGTGTCGGCGCCACTGGCGGGGCCGTCGCCCGCGTCCTGACGCCGCCAGCCCTGCGCTGGAGCGGTCTCGCCGCCGGCCGAAACGTCGGGCGGAGGTGTGCCCTCATGAGCGGACCGATGTGGGCGATGCTGAGCGGACAGCACGCGCGGCGCGCGCAGCCGGCGTCGCCGGCCGCCGCGGCGGGCGGTGGGTCGGGGAAACCCCGGCGGGGTCCGCGCGGGATCCTGGCGCCCGCCTTCATCGCGCTCCTGGCCGCGGGTTCCCAGCAGAGCGCGGTTCCGGGAGACCGGCCGGCCCTTCGCCCGACCGCCCATCCCCCCGTGCCCGCGCGGCGCGAGGAGTTTTGGTTCGTCCCGGCCGAGGCGGAGGCCGCCGGCCTGGCGGCGCGCTTCTCGCGCTTGCAGGAGGGCGTCCGCGCGTATCTGGACGGCAACGACGAGGACGCGCTCGCCCGGTTGACCGATCCCGCCTGGCGCGACACGGACCTCGGTGGGTACGCGGCGTACTATGCCGGGCTCGCGCGCCGGCGGCTCGGGCAGCTCGCGGCCGCCCTGGAGACCTTCCGCGGCGTGATCGAGCCGCGGCCGGCCGGGTATCTTGTCGAGGCGGCCACGCTCGCCGCGGGCGACGTGTTGGATGCGCTCGATCGGGAAGCCGAAGCGGCGCGCCTCTACGAGCGGCTGCTGGCGGGCCCGACGGTGGCCACCGCCGACGTTCTCTACCGGCTGGCGCAGGCCGCCCTCGCGACGGGCGACCGCCCCCGGGCGGTCGCCGCCCTCCTGCGGGTCTACGCCGAGTTTCCCGCGAGCGAGCAGGCCCGACTCGCGGCGACGGACCTGAAAGCGCTCGCCGACGTCGTGCCGGTACCGGGCACGCGCGCCCGGTACGCGGACGATCTCCGGCGCGCCGAGCGGCTCCAGTCGGCCGGCCGCTGGGAAGACGCCCGCGCGGCGTGGCTCGACCTGCGGGCGCTGGCCCCCGCCGCCGACCGGGCCCACATCGACCTGCGTCTGGCGGCGTGCGAGGTGGCCCTGCGGCGCTACCGCGCCGCGCGCGACCGCCTGCACCCGTTACTCGCGCGCCCCTCGCCCGAGCAGGCCGAGGTCCGGTACGTGTACCTGACGGCGCTCCGGGGGTTGGGGCGCACGCGGGAGTTCGTCGCGGGGGCGCGCGCGCTGGCCGACGAGTTCCCGCACAGCCCGTGGGCTGAAGCCGCCCTCGATGCCCTCGCGACCCACTACATCGTCAGCGACGAGGACGAGCGGGCGGTGGAGGTGTTCCGCGAGGTCTACCGGCGGTTTCCGCGGGGACGCCGCGCCGAGCGCGCCGCGTGGAAGGCGGGGTGGTGGGCTTACCGGCACGGCCGTGACGCCGAGGCGGTGAGCTACTTCGAGAGCGCGGCGGCTGCGTTTTCCCGGTCCGACTACCGGCCGGCCTACCTGTACTGGGCCGGCCGCGCGCGGGCCCGGATGGGCGACCTCGACGGCGCGCGCGACCGGCTGGCCATCGCCGTCGCCGACTACGGGGGGTCGTATTACGGGCGCCTCGCGGCTCGCGCGCTGGCGGCGCTGGACGCGGCGCGGGCGGCGGCGGGAC
>CAYZKQ010000099.1:0-12078 GCA_964478975.1 uncultured Vicinamibacterales bacterium
GAGGTGGGCGCGGTGCGCGCCGCCGCGCGCCAGGCGCTCGACGAGGTCGAGCGGCGCCACCGCGAGGGTGCCGGGACACCGGCTGGGGCAGCCGCCGTCGCGGGCGGACCGAGCCCGGCGCCCGGCGCCAGGGTCCTGGTGGGCGGGCTGGGACTCGAAGGCACCGTCACGGCGGTGCACGACCGGGAGGCGGAGGTCGACGTGCGCGGCAAGCGCTTCCGCGCGCCGGTCGCCGAGCTCCAGGTCGTCGGCGAGGCGCCAGCGGGGCGGCCGAGCGTGAGCGTTACGGTGCAGGTCCAGCCGCGGGCGTCGGCGCCCACGGACCTGAACGTCATCGGGTGCTCGACCGAAGAGGCCGTCTCCCGAACGGAGAAGTTTCTGGACGAAGCGGTGCTGGCCGAGCAGCGGACCGTGCGGGTCATCCACGGCTACGGCACCGGCCAGTTGCGGCGCGCGATCGCGGCGTTGCTGAGCAGCCACCCCCTCGTGGCCCGCTTCGGCGCGGCCCCTGAGGATCAGGGCGGCGGCGGGGTCACGGTCGTGGAACTGAAAGACTAATGGGTCTGTTCCCGCAGCACTTCCTCGACGACCTGCGCCAGCAAGCGGACATCGTCCGGGTGGTGATGGACCGGGTTCCGCTCAAGCGGAGCGGGTCGGGCTACAAGGGCCTCTGCCCCTTCCACGCGGAGAAGACCCCGTCGTTCCACGTGAACCCGGCGCGCGGGATCTTCCACTGCTTCGGCTGCGGCGTCGGGGGTGACGTGTTCAAGTTCGTGGAGCTCGTCGAGAAGGTGTCGTTCCCGGAGGCGGTGCGGATCCTCGCGAGCCGCGTGGGCCTGCGCGTGCCCGAGCCGGCGGGCGCGCGCGACGAGGCCCTGGACGCGGAACGGGAAACGCTGCTCAAGATCCACGAAGCGGCCGCGCGGTTCTTCCGCGAGCAGATCGCCGGGCCGGCCGGCGCGGTGGCGCGCCAGTACCTGCAGGCGCGTGGCCTGACCGCGGACACGATCGCGGCCCTCGGGCTCGGGTACGCCCCGGCGGCGCGCGACGCCCTGCGAGCCTATCTCGACGCGCAGGGGTTCGCGCGTGCGTCGCTCGTGCGCAGCGGTCTGGTAGTCGAGCGCGACGACGGGCGCCTGGTCGACCGGTTCCGACACCGGGTCATGATCCCGATCTGCCGGGACAGCGGGACGCTCGTGGCCTTCGGCGGCCGCGCCCTCGACGCCGGCCAGCCGCCCAAGTACCTGAACTCGCCCGAGACCGTGCTGTACTCGAAGAGCCGGGTTCTCTACGGGCTGCACCTGGCGAAGGAGGCCATCCGGCGCCTCGGGTACGCGGTGCTGGTCGAGGGCTACTTCGACCTGGCGCAGGCCTGGCAAGCCGGCGTCGGCAACGTGGTGGCTTCGTGCGGCACCGCCCTGACCCCCGTCCAGGCCCGTGCGCTCCGGAGGTTCACGGCGAAGGTCGTGCTGAGCTACGACCCCGACGCGGCCGGGCGTTCGGCGGTGGGCCGGTCGTCCGGGGTGCTCGTGGCCGAAGGGTTCCAGGTGAACGTGGCGCTGCTGCCGGCCGGCCACGATCCCGATACGTTTATCCGGACCTTCGGGGGCGACGCGTACCGGGACCGGTTGCGGGGGTCTCGGCCGTATCTGGACTATCTGCTGGATCGCGCCGCCGAGGAACACGACCTCGGGACCGACGCCGGGCGGCGGGGGTTCTTGCGCCAGATGCTCGCGGTCGCGGTGCAGATTCCGGACCTCGCCCTCCGGGACCAGTTCGCGGACCGGCTCGCCCATCGGGCCCGGATCACCGAAGAGGTGGTCCGGGCCGAGATTCGCCGGGCGGCGGCCGAGCGGCGGGCGGACTGGCAGCCGCCGGGGTTGGCGGAGTCGCGGTCGCTCAAGCCGGCCGAGACGGGGCTGCTCTGGGCGCTGGTGCACGAGCCGGGGGTGGCGGCGGGGGTGCTGGGCGAGCTGGAACCGGCGGATCTGGACGGGCTGGCGAGCGCCGGGATCCTGGAAGCGGCGCGGGCGCTGGCGGCCGGGCCGGCCGAGCAGTTACCGGCGCTCCTCGTGGAGCGTCTAACAGAAGAGGAAGCCGCTTTACTCTCGGAGGCGGGGCGCGCGCCGAGCCGGCCGGCGCCGGCGGCCGCGTGCGTGCAGGCGCTCAAGCGGCGCCGCTACGAGCGGGAGCGCGCCGCGGTGCAGCGCGAGATCGACCGGCTGCAAGCGTCGGGCGCGCCGGCGACGGACGGGCGGTTCGACGCGCTCATGCGGCAGAAGTTGGCGCTCAACGAGCGCCTGGAGGCGTTGGGACTGTCGTAGCACGGGAGGATGACGTTGTCCATCGAAGAAAAATACGACGAGGTCCGGCAGCTCATCAACCTGGGCAAGGAAAAGGGCTATCTGCTCTATGACGAGGTGAACGAGCTCTTGCCGACGGACATCACGTCCGCGGACGACCTCGACGACCTCTTCAGCACGTTCGGGAGCGCCGGCATCGAGGTGGTCGATTCCGAGCAGAAGTACCGGGAGGACAAGCTGCTCGATCGGACCGGGGAGGGCGCCGAGGACCTGGAGCTCGATCTGACGCCCGGCGCGCTCGACAAGACGAACGACCCGGTGCGCATGTACTTGCGCGAGATGGGGACGGTCCCGCTGCTCACCCGCGAGGGCGAGGTCGAGATCGCCAAGCGGATCGAGCGGGGCAAGCTGGCGGTGATCAAGTCGATCTCGCGGGCGCCGGCGGTGGCCAAGGCCATCATCCAGATGGGCGAAGAGCTGCGCAGCGGGCAGCGGACCATCCGGGAGCTGGTCACGTTCCAGGACGAGGATCTCACTGACGAGCGGATCGAGGAACGGGCGCGGGAGGTCCTCAAGCAGATCGAGGGCGTGCGCAAGGCGTGGGCCGAGGTGCAGAAGCGGCGCCAGCTCCTCGAGCGCGCGCCGAAGAAGGACCGGCGGCGCTACCGCCGGCTCCGGTGGCGGTGGCTGCGGGCGCGGGTGGAACTGTCGAAGCGCATCCGCCGGATCGAGTTCACCGAGGCCGTCAAGCGGCGCCTCATCGACCAGATCAAGGAGGCGGTCGAGAAGGTGCGCCAGGTCCAGCAAGAGCTCGAGGCCGTCGAGCAGAAGCTCCGCACCAAGAACAAGCGGCAGCGGCCGAAGGCGGACGAGCGCCGGGCGCTGCTCAAGCGCCAGTGGGAGCTGCGCGCGACGATCCGGGCGATGGCCGACGAACTCGAGGAGACGCCGGAGGCGCTCGTGCGCACCCTCGAGACGATCTCGCGGGGTGAGGCCCAGGCCGAGCAGGCCAAGAAGGAGCTGGTCGAGGCGAACCTGCGCCTCGTCGTGTCGATCGCCAAGAAGTACACGAACCGCGGGCTCCAGTTCCTGGACCTCATCCAGGAAGGCAACATCGGCTTGATGAAGGCCGTGGACAAGTTCGAGTACCGCCGCGGCTACAAGTTCTCGACGTACGCCACGTGGTGGATCCGCCAGGCCATCACCCGGGCGATCGCGGACCAGGCGCGGACGATCCGGATCCCCGTGCACATGATCGAAACGATCAACAAGTTGATCCGCACGTCGCGCGCGCTCGTCCAGGAGCTCGGCCGCGAGCCGACCTCCGAGGAGATCGCCAAGCGCATGGACATCCCGGTGGCCAAGGTGCGCAAGGTGCTGAAGATCGCCCAGGAGCCGATCTCGCTCGAAACCCCGATCGGGGAGGAAGAAGACAGCCACCTGGGCGACTTCATCGAGGATCGCCAGGTGATCTCGCCGGCCGACGCCGTGATCAACCTCAACCTCCGGGAGCAGACCGAGGCGGTGTTGAAGACCCTGACCCCGCGCGAGGAGAAAGTCATCAAGATGCGGTTCGGGGTGGGCGACGGGTGGGAGCACACCCTCGAGGAGGTCGGCCAGAGCTTCGCCGTGACGCGGGAGCGGATCCGGCAGATCGAGGCCAAGGCGCTGCGAAAGCTGCGGCACCCGTCCCGGAGCCGCCGCCTGCGCGCGTTTCTCGAAGGGAGGACGTAGCGAGTCCGGGGCGGAGGCCCGGGCGCGGGCCCATAGCTCAGCGGTCAGAGCCGCCGGCTCATAACCGGCCTGTCCCAGGTTCGAATCCTGGTGGGCCCACCAGTGAGGGGACGCGAGCCACGCCAGCGGAGATCGCTCCGGGGAGGAGCAGTGCGCGCACGAACGCGGACGACCCTCGACCGAGCGCACCGCCTGCGGGGGGCGGTCGACGGGCCAGCTCGACCCGGCGGCGCCCCTGTGCGCCCGCCGGGTCCCCCACCTCGACCACGCACAGCCCCGGGCTCCCCGGGGCTTTCTTGTGATCACGCCCGCCATGCATCCTGACCTGGAACGCCTGATCCGACTCCAACACCTGGACGACACGGTGGCGCGCGCGCGCCAGACGATCGCCGAGACACCGGCCCGCCTGGCGGCGCTCGACGCGCGGGTGGCCGAACGCGAGCAGGCGCTCGCCGCCGCCCGAGCTCGTCTGGAAGCGTGCCAGAAGGCGCGCCGGGAGCTGGAACGCCAGGCGGCGGCGGCGCAGTCGCGCTTGTCGCGGTACAAGGACCAGTTGATGGAGGTCAAGACGAACCGCGAGTACCAGGCAATGCAGCACGAGATCGCCGCGGCCGAGCGCGAAGTGCGGACGACCGAGGACCGCATCCTGGACCGCATGGAGGAAGCCGAGGCCCTCAGCCAGGAAGTCGCGCGGGAGGAAGCCGCCCTGGCGGCCGAGCGGGCCGCGGTGGCCGCCGAGCGGCAGCGGCTCGAGACCGAGCGGGCCGAGCTCGAAGCGGAAATCGCCAGGGCGGTCGAGGCCCGGGCGCGGCTGGTGCACGAAGTCTCCGGCGAGGCGCTCGCGCTCTTCGAGGCGGTCGCGCGCCTGCGCAAGGGCGTGGCCGTCGTCGAGGCCCGCGACGGCCACTGCAGCGTCTGTCACGTCCGCCTGCGCCCCCAGCGCTTCCTCGAGGTGCGGCGGAACGACGGCATCATCCAGTGCGAGAGCTGCCAGCGGATCCTCTATTACGTGCCGCCGGCCGACGCCGCACGGAGCCCCGCGGCGGACACGTGACGCGCGTCTTCATCGACGGCGGGGCGCGGGGCAACCCGGGGCCGGCCGGCTACGGGGTCCGCGTGGAAGACGACGACGGCCGCGTGGTCACCGAGTTCTACGCCCCCCTCGGCACCGCAACGAACAACGTGGCGGAGTACCGGGCGCTCATCGCCGCTCTCGACTGGCTCCTCGACCACGGCCGGCTCGATGCCGAGGTCTGCTCGGACTCCGAGTTGCTCGTCCGCCAGATGAACGGGCACTACCGCGTCCGACACCCGGGCCTGCGCCCGCTGTTCGAAGCCGCCCGGACGCGGGCGGCGAAATTCGACCGCCTCACCATCCACTACGTGCCCCGCGCGGCGAACCGGGGCGCGGACCGCCTGGCGAATCTGGCGATGGACGAGGCCGAGCGGCGCCTGCGCCGCCCGGGCGCGACGGACGAATGATCCCCACGAGCCGGCCCGTGCCGGCACCCTCGGCGCGGTACGAGTAAAAGAGGTGGCGGTAGGTCGCGGTGCACAGGCGGCAGGCGTGCACGCGGTCCTCGGGCACGCCCGCCTGGACCAACTGGTCGCTCACCGCCTGCCAGAGGTCGAGGAAGAACCGCGCCGCCCGGCCGGGCCGGAACCAGCACGCCGCCGCCGCCGGATCGACGCCCCCCTGCACGACCCGCTCTCGCACCTCCGGGCCGACCTCGTAGCAGCACGGCCCAATACTCGGCCCGAGGGCGGCCACCAGGTCCGCGGGCTGCGCCCCGAACGCCCGCGCCAGGACGGCGACCGCCGCGCCAGGTGCGCCCGCCGCGAGGCCGCGCCAGCCGACGTGCGCCGCGGCCACCACGCCGGTGCGGGCGTCGGCCAGCAGGACGGGCACACAATCGGCCACCTGCACCACCACCGCGTGGCCGGGGTGCCCGCACGCGGCAATATCCGCCTCCGGACCCGGCGTGCCGGGGCGCGTCCGGTCGCCCGAACGCACCACCACCGCCGCGGCGCCGTGCACCTGCGAGAGACGCACCACGCGGTCCGGCGCCACGCCCATCGCGGCGGCGAGGGCGCCCCACCCCTCGGCGCGGCCGTCCCGGTCGAGCACCAGGGCCCGCGTGCTGAACAGATGGTCGGCCAGCGGGGTGCACCGCAAGGCCGGCCCCCACGGGGCGCGACACCACTCGAACGAATCGAAGCCGAGGGGCGGCAGCCGGGTCACACGCCTCATCATATCCACCCTCGCCGGGAACCGGACGAGCGAGCGGCGAAGGCGGCAACCGGGGTTGCCGGTGCGTCAACGCCGGTTGCGCCGGTGCCGACGCGCGGCGCGCGCCGCCCTGCCTCCCCGAGTCGTCATCCTCCAGAGCCCGCCCCCCGGGCGGCCGGCGC
This sequence comes from uncultured Vicinamibacterales bacterium, assembly GCA_964478975.1. GTDB lineage: Bacteria > Acidobacteriota > Vicinamibacteria > Vicinamibacterales > JAHECP01 > CAYZKQ01. Next base: position 6,450 of record CAYZKQ010000099.1, read on the forward strand.
CCCCCGCGGATTCCGCCCTCGCAGGTGCTGCGCAGACAACCACTTCGCCCGGCACGGCGGGCGGGCGCCACTCGGCCCGGTTCCTGCACGGCCTGGGGGCGGCGGCCTGAACAGGGAGAAGCATCGCGATGGTGGTCAAGATCCTGCCGAACGAACGTGGCAATCCTCCGGGCAAGCTGGCGGAAGCCGAGCTGCACTTCACCGACGGCCCTCTCTCCGGGCTCAAGCTCATCGGCTTCAGCATCTGGGAACGGCGCGGCGGCAACGGGCGCAACGTGACGTTCCCGGCGCGCCAGTACTCCATCAACGGCGAGCGGCGCAGCTTCGCGCTGCTCCGCCCGATCGCCGACGCGACGGCTCAGGACCGGTTGCGCGAACTCGTCTTGCAGGCGTACGCCGACTTCGAAGCGGACGCGGCGGTGGCCACGTAAGGACCACCGACCCGGAGGAGACCACGGCGTCGTCTGCGCTTCACCCGGTCACCGGCACCGGCGGCGCGGGCGCCGCCAGCCGCTCGGCCGGGAGCGTCCACTCGGCGCGCAGGCTCTTGTCGAACTCCGCGCGGAAGAAGGCGGCTTTGAGGCCGCCATCGATGATGTCCCACGGCAGCACGGCGTCGGTCCGCCGGTCCCGGAAGAGATAGAACTCGGGGTCGATTCCGGCGGCCGCCACCGCCGCCCGCCAGTGGCCGCCGTCGCGCTCGGCGGCCTCGATCGCCGGGGCCAGCCGCCGGTCGCCGAGGGAGAGCAACGCTTGGTAGTAGGCCTGGCGTTCCGACTTGATCGTGAGATGCACGTTGTCGAGGCCGGCCATGAGCGCCGCCAGCCGGCGGGCTTTCCGCTCGACGACCTCGGGGCGCTCCATGGGCAGCCACTGATAGGCGGTGCCCGGTTTCGGGACGAGCGGGTTCACGCTGCCCACGATCGTGCCGACCCGTCCCCGCCGCCGCGCGTGTCTCAGCATGCGGGCGCGCAACGCGAGGGTCAAGTCGCGGATCGCCACGAGGTCCTCGTCCGTCTCCGTGGGGAGCCCGATCATGTAATAGAGCTTGAGGTTCTCGATCCCGCAGGCGAACAACAGATCGGCTTTGTCGAGGATCTGCTCGTTGGTGAACGTCTTGTTGATTACGCGGCGGAGGCGGTCGGAGCCGGTTTCGGGGGCGATCGTCAAGGTCCGCTCCCCGCTCGCCTTCAGCAGGCGGACGATGGGCTCGGTGAGATCGTCGAGGCGGAGCGAAGCCGGACTGATCGTGTAGCCCATGTCCACCAACCCCTGCAGGATCGTTTCGATGTCGGGGTGGTCGCAGAGCGCGATCGAGACGAGTCCGACCCGCGTGGCGTAGGGCCGGGCGGCGCGCGCCACCTCCAGGATGCGCTCGGTCGGAAACGGCCGGACGGGCAGGTAGTTGTAGCCGGCCCAGCAGAACCGGCACAGCTTGGCGCATCCGCGGACCACCTCGACGAGCAGCCGGGATCCGAACTCGGTGTCGGGCGTGAACACCGTGGTGGCGGGCGGGTCGGCGTGGTCGGTCAGGCGCAGCGCGGCCTTGCGCACGGGCCACGGCGCGCCGTCGCGCGGGACGAACCGGGCGATCGTGCCGTCGGGGTTGTACTCGACGGCGTACAGGGAGGGCACGTAGAACCCCCGTTCGGCGGCCAGCGCGGCCAGCAGCGCGGCGCGCGAGCCGGCGCGCTCGACGGCCGACACGAAGGCGGGCACCAGAACCTCTCCCTCGCCGGCCGCCACGACGTCCGCGAACAGCGCGAGGGGCTCCGGATTGAGGAAGGTGACGGCCCCTCCGATCATCACCAGGGGGTCGCGCTCGCTCCGCTCCGCCGCGTACACCGGCAGGCCGGCCAGGCGCAGCATGGTCAGGACGTTCGGGTAGTCCCACTCGAACGAGACGGAGAAGGCGAGCACGTCGAACTCGCGGACGGGGGTCTGCGACTCGATGGTCACGAGAGGCACGTTCCCGTCGAGCAGGCTCCGCACCTCCTGCTTGGGCGGCAGGAACACGCGCTCACACACCACACGGGGATGCGCATTGAACAGGCGGTAGACGGTCTGGAGCCCGAGGTTCGACATCCCGACGTAGTAGGTATTCGGAAATGCGAGAGCGACGCGCAGCCGGCCGCCGTGCGACTTGCGGATGGCGCCGACTTCGCGGGCGAGCGTGCTTCGCGCCCGTGCGCGCTGTTCCCAGAGCGTCATGGCATCCGCGACCGGGGGTGAGATGGACCTGCGCTTGCGCCGCCGCCGGTCTCGGCTCCCGTGGATATGGCTAGTGTACCACGCCCCAACCGGCCCTCACGCTCCCTCCGCGCGGCGGAGGAACGCCGGAACGTCCCGCGCGGCCGCGTCCTCGCCGCCGGCGACCGGTCCCGCCACGCGTCCCGGCGCCGCGGTCGCCGGCGGCGTGAGGGGGCTGAGCGGCAGCTCGATGGGCGGACGCCGCGCGATCGTCAAGCGAGGGCTCGCTTCCGCGGCGTCCTGACGGCCGTCGGCTTCCTGGCGGCGCATCTGGTATGCGCTCAGATCCACGGGCGTGGTGCGGCTCCCCGCGGCTGGCGCGCCGGCCTGGGCCGGCCGTGCGCTGTCGAAGCCGGTCGCGATGACGGTGATCTTGACCCGGCCCTGCATCTTCGGGTCGATGACGGCCCCGAAGATGATGTTGGCGTCTTCGTGGGCGGCTTCCTGGATGATGCCGGAGGCCTCGCTCACCTCCCGCAACGACAGGTCCGGGCCGCCCGTGACGTTGATGATGACGCCTCGTGCGCCGCGCACGGAGGCGTCTTCCAGCAGGGGGCTCGAGACGGCGAACGTGGCGGCGTCGACGGCGCGAGTGGGCCCCTCGCCCACGCCGGTCCCCATGATGGCCAGGCCGGCGCCGGCCATGACCGCCCGGACGTCGGCCAGGTCGAGGTTGATCAGACCCGGGACGACGATGAGGTCCGAGATCCCCTGGATGGCCTGGCGCAGCACGTCGTCGACCATGGCGAACGCCTCGGTCAGCGAGGTTGTCGGGTTGATGGTGTTCAGGAGGCGTTCGTTGGAGATCGTGAGGAGCGTGTCGACACACTCGCGCAGGTCGGCCAGCCCCTGCTCGGCCTGCGCCATCCGCTTGCGCCCCTCGAACTTGAACGGCTTGGTCACGACGGCGACCGTCAGGGCGCCGAGCTCGCTCGCCAGGCTGGCGATGACGGGGGCGGCCCCGGTGCCCGTCCCGCCGCCGAGGCCGGTCGTGACGAAGACCATCTGGGCCCCGTCGAGGGCGTCGATGAGGAGGTCGGTGTCCTCGAGCGCGGCCTGCCGGCCGATGACGGGGTCGGCGCCGGCGCCGAGGCCCTTGGTCAGGCGGGCGCCGATCTGCAGCTTGACGGGGGCGGCGTTGTACGCCAGCGCCTGCGCGTCGGTGTTGGCCACGAGGAACTCGACGCCGGGGAAGCCGGCCTGGACCATCCGGTTGACGGCGTTGCCGCCGCCGCCCCCGACACCGATCACTTTGATGCGCGCGCCGAGCGGTGCGGGCTCGTCGAGGGTCAGGCGAAGTTCGGCGTGCTCGGGCGCCCGGTCGCGCGTGGTCTGCTGGGCGTGTGCCATCGTGGAAACCTCCTCCGCGCGGGCGCGGATACGGGATGCCATCAGAAGAACTCCTTGAACAGGGCGCGGAGCCGCCCCGCGACGCGGCCCAAGGGCCCGGCGCCGGCTCGGGCCAGCCCGCGCGACGCGTGCCGGTGGGCGTGGATCACGAGGCCGACGGCGGTCGCAAACGCGGGACTGCTGACGTGGTCGGCGAGGCCCCCGACGCCGGTCGGGGCGCCGCGGCGGATGGGCAGGTCGAAGATCTGCTCGGCGATCTCCGCGAGGCCCTCGAGCAACGCCCCGCCGCCGGTCAGGACGATGCCGGCGTGGAGGGACTTCTCGTAGCCCGCCTGGCGGATTTCGTCCCACAGCCGGTGGAACACCTCTTCGGCTCTGGGCTGGAGGATCTCCGACAGGATCCGCCGCGGCATGACGCGCGGCTGCCGGCCCCCGACGCTGGGGACCTCGATCGTTTCGTCTTCGTCGACGAGCGACGAGAGGGCGCACCCGGCGCGACGCTTGATCTTCTCGGCCTCGGGGATGGGCGTACGCAGCCCGACGGCGATGTCGCTGGTGAAGTGGTCGCCGCCGACGGCCAGAACGCCCGTGTGCCACAGGCTGCCGCGCTCGAAGATGGCAAAGTCGGTGGTGCCCCCGCCGATGTCCACGAGGGCGACGCCCAGCTCCTGTTCGTCCGGGGTCAGGACGGCCGCGGCGGCGGCGAGCTGTTCGAGGACGGTATCGACGACGGAGATGCCCACCCGGTTGACCGCAGCCACGAGGTTGTGAATCGAGCTCGACTGGCCGGTCACGATGTGGACGTTGACCTCGAGGCGGGCGCCGTTCATGCCGACCGGGTTGGCGATGCCGTCCTGGTCGTCGACGACGTAGTCCTGGGGGAGGACGTGGACGATCTCGCGTCCGCTCGGCAGCGAGACGGCCCGGGCCGCCTCGATCGCCCGGCGGACATCGTCGCGGGTGATCTCCCGGGTCTTGCCCGCGACCGCCACGACCCCCCGGCTGTTGAAACCCTTGACGTGGGCACCGGAGAGGCCCAGGTGGACCGCGTCGATCTCGATCCCGGCGGTCAACTCGGCTTCCTCGACGGCGCGCTTGATCGACTCGACGGCGGCCTCGAGGTTCACCACGACGCCGCGGCGCATCCCGTGCGATTCGGCGACCCCCAGGCCGATGACCTCGAGCCCGCCGTCCTCGCGTGCCTCTCCCACCACGACCGCGACCTGCGACGTCCCGACGTCCAGTCCGACCAGGTACTGTTCTCTTTGCGCCACCCCGTCCTCCCGCGGTCCCCGCGCGTCAGCGCCCCCGCGAGGCGGGCCGGGCGTCGCCGGTGTCGGAGCCCGCCGGCCGCACGTACACGCGCGTGTCGAACCGCAGATCCACGTAATCGATCGCGGCCAGGCGCTCGCGGAGCGCCGGCACTAGGTCCAGATAGGTTTGCAGCCGTTCGGCGAAGCGGTCCTCGCCCAGGTGCAGGCGCGTCGGGTCGTCCTCCAGGAGGACGACGACATCGTGCGGGTCCGACACGTCGACCTGGGAGACGCGGGCGGCCAACGCGGGCCGCGCGGCCAGCGCCCCCAGCAGGCGCCCCACGAGCGCCGCGCGCGCCGGGTCGACGCGGCCCGCGCCCCCGCGCGGGACGAGCCCGTCGACGAGGGGCAGGTCGAACATCGCGTAGAGCGGCCCGTACTCGTCGATGAGGACGCCGTCGGCGTCCATCAGGTAGAGCCGCTCGTGGATCCGCCCGATGGCGATCGGCTGGCGCTCCACCACGGTGACGACGATCGTGGAGGGCAACACGCGCCGGACGGCCGCGCCCGCGACCCAGGGCGACCGCAGCAGGCGGCGGCGCGCGGCCTCGACGTCGGCGGCGAACACGCTGCGCCCCTTCAGGGCGCTCACGAGCGCCGCCACCTCACCCGCCGACACCCGCGCGTGCCCGCGCACGACGATCCGGTCCACGGCGAACCGCGGCGAACGGACCGCCCAGACCGCACCCAGCGACCCCGCGGCGAGCATCGTGAGG
>CAYZKQ010000100.1:0-12050 GCA_964478975.1 uncultured Vicinamibacterales bacterium
CGTCGCCGCCCGGCGCTCGGCGGCCCGCCGGGCGTGTCCCGGGTGGACGGGCCCGCCGGGCTCCCGGCGCTCCTCTCGTGGGCCGACGTGATCGTCCTGACGGCGGCCCACACGCGCGAGACCCGCGGCCTCATCGGGGCCCGCGAGCTGGCCCTGATGAAACCCGACGCCGTGCTCGTCAACGTCAGTCGCGGCCGGCTGGTCGACCAGGCGGCGCTCGTCGAGGTCCTGCGCGCGGGCCGCCTCGGCGGCGCCGCCCTCGACGTGTTCGAACACGAGCCCCTCGACCCGACCAGCCCGCTGTGGCGTCTGCCCAACGTCATCATCACCCCGCACACCTCGGGTTTCCGCGCCGACTACTGGGACGCCGTCGTCGATCTGTTCGCGGAGAACCTGCGGCGGTTCGAGCGCAGCGAGCCCCTCCTGAACGTCGTGGACCTCGACGCGGGCTATTGAGGCGGCCGCGGCCCGCGGCGTTACCGCCGCACCAGGTAGCTCACCTTGATGAAGAACTGCCGTCCGGTCGACAAGGTCGGGCTGCCGGTGCGGCGGAGAAGGCCAGGCGCGGCCGGATCGCGCTCGAGGTTGTCGTAGGCGTCCGTGTAGCCGACGTAGACCGCGCTCCACGGGTTGACCAGATACGTCACCAGCACGTCGGCCCGGAGATGTCTGGTCCGCTCCAGCGCGACCAGCCGGCGATTCGGGAGAACCGCTTCGTAATCGGCGATGGCGCGCAGCGACAGTTCCCGCGTGAACTGGTAATCGACGCGCGACCGGACGATGTGGTTGCTGAAGACGTGGGGCCGGAGCGACCCGGCTCGCCGCACCGCGTCGGGAGGCGCCGCCAGGCGACTGAACAGGTAGGTTTCTGCCAGACGCAGTCGGCCCGAGGGGCGGAGCGTGACGCCGAGGCTCGCGCGCCGGGCGGGTCCGACAAACGGCGCCAGGGAGGCGGCGGGGTAGTAGTTGATTTGCGTGCCGGCCCGGTAGGAGCCGGTCACGCCGAGCCAGCGCCACCACTGGGTCTCGGCCGACAGGCGCGTCGCGTGCTGGCGGAAGTCGACGCCTGCGAAGCGCTCCATGGCCTCGGTGCGTTCGACCTCGAGACTCGTCTGCCCCTTGAACTCGACGGTGAACTCCGGCGCGATCCGCCAGTCCTGCAGCGTGCCGCGGTGATCCCAGTTGGCGATGCCGGACACCGACGGCCTGAGGCTGACCAGCGCGCCGCGCTCGACGAACCAGGTGTAGCGCACGAACTGTTCGACCTGCCGCATGTCGGTTCTGGGGACGAAGCCGAGGCTCGTGTGGAACCCGGGGCTGCGGTCGACGTACTCGAGCGAGTACCAGAACCGGCGGCTGCCGTAGAAGAGCTCCGCGTCGTACGCGGTCCCCTCGGCGGTCGTGCCATCGGGGGCGGCCGTCCGGCTCAGGGTCGCCTGGCCGACGGCGTACCAGTGCTCGCTCAGCCTGAGGCGCGCGTCGGCGGAGACGACGTGGTTCGACGCCCCGCCGGCGTCGTGGCTCGTCGTCAAAGCGCCCACCGAGGACTGCCCGCCGAGCTCCCGCTGCACGCGGGCGACCAGGACGCGGGCTCGGCCGCCTTCATCCGCCGGCGCGGCCAGGGCGGACCGCCGGTCGTCCATCGCGAGGCCGGCGAACGCCCAGCGGCCGGCTTTGCCGGTCACGCGGGCGCCGAGCTGCGGGTCGGCCACGCGCCGCGAGAAAAACAGCGTCTGCCGGGTCTGGAAGAACCCGGCGTTCTCGATGAAAAACGGGCGCTTCTCCGGAAAGAACACCTCGAACCGCTGATTAACCGTCACCTGGGGTTCGTCGGACTCCACCTGGCTGAAGTCCGGATTGAGCGTGAGGTCGACCGTGACGGCGTCGCGCAGCACGGCTTTCGCGTCGAGACCCAGGCGCGCGCTGGCCTCGCGCGCGTAGGCCGCCGGACTCCCCTCGAGAAACCGCGCGGCGGTGAACGTGGTATAGGGAATCGCCTGCAGGTTGCGCCCGGGCGAGACGCGCTCGAGCCCTTCGAGCGTGGCCATCTGCTGGACGAAGCTCGGGATCCGCCGGGTGATGTACGGCCAGAACGACGTCTCGTTGTTGCGCACGATGATGCGGCCGAGGGCGATGCCCCACGTCTGCTGCGCGGCGTTCGTGAACCGCAAGCTCCGGAACGGGATGGCGATCCGGACGACGTACCCGCCCGGCGTGAGGCGGCCTTCCGAATGCCAGACCGCGTCGAACGTGTAGTCGTCGTCTTGCCCCTCCGTCACGATTCCGTCCAACTGGATGCCCAGCGGGTTGGCGAGAAACAGGTACGCCCGGCGCCGATCCCGAAACGTATCGAGCGCGACCCCGACGATGTCGTCGCCCATGATGGCCTCGCGCTTGGTGAGATGGGCGCGGATCTTGGCCGGGTCGTCCCGGCACACGAACAGGACATAGAGGTGGTCGTTGTCGTAGCCCAGATACGCGGTGGTGGGCTGGCTGGCCGGCACGCCGTCGCCAGGCTCCCGCTGCACGAAGCCCGTGATCCGCAGCCACCCGTCGGGGGTGCGGCCGGTTCCGTCGGCGAAGTCTTCGAGGACCGGCGGCTTCGCGACGCGGGGGATCCGGACTGTTGGCGGTGCCTGGGCGGCGGCGGGCGCGGGGAGGCAGATGACAAGCGGTACCGCGATGAGCGTTCGCAGGATCAGACCCAGTGGTCGCATCGACCCGACGCCACCTCCTCGTCGTGTGGCTTAGACGTGAGGTGCGGCGCCCAGGTTCGCGGCGTGCGCCGCCAGCGCGGCGGACTTCGGAAAACGTCGGCGGCCCCGTCTGGGCACCCGACAGAGTCTGGTAGAATGCGCCGCATCATGGCGGTCGCTCCCGACGGCGCGTTCCGCACGCTGGCCGACCTGCCGTTCTTCGTGATGGGCCGGTATCCGCGCGATCTGTTCGTCGGCCGGTGCCGGGAGGGCGGCGTCGACGGGTTGTCGACCCACGCGTTTTTCGAGCGCATCCGCGACGTGGCCCTCGGGCTCGAGCGGATCGGGGTCAGCCGGGGCGACCGCGTGGCGATCCTGTCGGACAGCCGGCCCGACTGGGTGATCGCGGACCTGGCGATCCTGACGCTCGGGGCCGTGACGGTGCCGATCTATCCGACCCTGACGGCCGCGCAGGCGCACTACATCCTGGTCGACGCCGGGGCCCGCGTGGCGTTCACCGCCGACCGCCTCCAGGCGGACAAGGTGGCCGACGTCCGCGGCGCGGTCCCGGGGTTCGAGACGACCGTCCTGTTCAGCGGGGACCCGGCGGGGCTGGGCGGCTTCGCCCTGACGCTCGACGAGCTGGCGGAGCGCGGGCACGACCGGCTGCGCCAGGGCTGGGGCGTGGCGCGGGAGTACCACGACCAGGCGCGGCGGGTCGAGCCGGACGACCTCGCGACGCTCATCTACACGTCGGGCACGACCGGCGACCCGAAGGGCGTCATGCTCACGCACGCCAACATCGTGTCGAACGTGAAGGCGTGCTGCGAGGTGCTCGACCTCGGTCCGGACGACGTCGCGCTGTCGTTTCTGCCCTTGAGCCATTCGTTCGAGCGGACCGTGAGCTACATCTACCTGGCGAGCGGGACGACCCTGGTGTTCGCCGAGTCGGTCGACACCGTCGCCCGCGACCTCGGTCTCGTGCGCCCGACCATGATGACGGGCGTGCCGCGCGCCTTCGAAAAGATGCACGCGCGCATTGTCGAGGCCGGGACGAAGGGGCCGGCGCTGCGGCGCGCGCTGTTTCGGTGGGCCGTGGCCGTCGGCCGGGCCGCGAGTCGGGCGCGGCTCGCCGGGCGCCGGCCGTCGCTCCTGACGGCGCTGCAGCTCCGCCTGGCCGACCGGTTGGTGCTGTCGAAGATCCGCGCCCGCACCGGCGGCCGCCTGCGGTACCTGGTGTCGGGCAGCGCGGCGCTGCCGCTCGCGGTGGCCGAGTTTTTCCACGCGGTCGGGCTGAACCTGCTCGAGGGGTACGGCCTGACCGAGACGGCGCCGGTCCTGACGGTCAACCCGCCCGAGGCGCCGCGGCTCGGCACGGTCGGCCCGCCCATTCCCGGCGTCGAGCTACGCATCGCCGAGGACGGCGAGATTCTCGCCCGCGGCCCCAACGTGATGGTGGGCTACTACCGCAAGCCCGAGGCGACGGCGGCGGCGCTCCGGGACGGGTGGCTGCACACGGGCGATATCGGCGAGATCGACGACCGCGGCTATCTCCGCATCACGGACCGGAAAAAAGACATCCTCGTCACCTCCGGGGGCAAGAAGGTCGCCCCGCAACCCATCGAGAACGCCCTCAAAGCCAGCCCGCTCGTCGCCGAAGCGATGCTCGTCGGCGAGAAGCGCCGCTTCCCGGCCGTCCTGATCGTGCCCGACTTCGCCGCCCTCGAGCGCCGCCTCGCCGAGCTCGGCCGGCCCGCCGGCCCGCGCGCGGAGCTCGTGCGGCGGCCCGACGTGCTCGAGCTGTATCAGGCCGTCGTGGACGCGGTCAACCGCGACCTCGCGCAGTTCGAGCGGTTGAAGCAGTTCGCCCTCGTGCCCGACGAGTTCAGCATCGAGCGCGGCGAGCTGACGCCCACCATGAAGGTCCGCCGCCGGGTCGTCGAGGAGCGCTACCGGCCGCTCATCGAGGCGATGTACGCGGACGCCGACGCGTAACGCGTCGCGGCGCGTCCGGGCGTCGCGGCGATCAGGACTCGTCCCGCACCGCCGACGGCTCATCCGCGGGTTCGAGCGTGGCCAGTTCCGCGGCGAGCAGGCGCTCGCCGGCCTGAGGGTCGACGCGCCGCGTGAAGTCGAGGGGCGGGAGGGCCAGGGCCGGCAGCACCGAGAGAGCCGAGATGCCGGCGCCGAGGCCGAAGACCACCCGCAGGGCCGAGACCAGGCGCGCGGCGGTCGCCGGGTCGAGCTGCAGGGCCCGACCGGGCGCCCCGGCCGCACTGGCGAAGGCCCGGCCGGTCGGGCCCATCAGGAACGACAGCACGCCGCCCATGAGCGCCACACCGAGCGCCGCCCCGATACTGCGCGAGAACTGGTTGAGCGAGGTCGCCAGCCCGAGGTCCGACCGCGGGACGCCGTGCTGGATCGCCAGCAGCAGCGACAGCATCGCGAACCCCATGCCCGCGCCGAGGGCGAGCGAGGCGCCGACCAGCGTCGCGTGCGGGGTGCCGGCGCCGACCCGGGCCAGCACCGCGAACGCCGACCCCATCGTCACGATCCCGAGCCACGCGACCGGCCGATAGCCGACCACGAGCGTCAGCCGGGCGCCGAGGATCGCCGTGGTCACCCAGCCGAGAAACAACGGGGTCAGGGCGCGACCGGCGTCGGTGGCCGTACCGCCGAGCCCGCCCTGGACCAGGAGCGGAATGAACGCGACGGCGCCGAACAGCCCCATCCCCTGGAGGAACACGATCGGTAAGGACCATCGAACGATCGGGTTCCGGAACAGCGCGAACGGCAGGATGGGATCCGCGACCCGACGCTCGACGACCACGAGCACGAGCATGAGGATCGCGGCGACCAGGAACCAGGGGGCGGCGGCCTCCGCAATCGACAGGCCGGCGAGCAATGCGGCGACGCCGCCGAAGAGCAGCCACGCCCCCGCCCAGTCGATCGTGACGGCCCGCCGCGCGCGGGGGTCCGGATAGGCGCTGCCGATCACGAGCGCGGTCAGGAGGCCGAACGGCAGATTGATGAAGAACACCCAGCGCCATGACAGGGTGTCGGTGAGCCAGCCGCCGACGAGCGGGCCCGCGATCGAGGCCACGCCCCAGAGCCCGCTCGAGGCCGCCTGCACGCGCGGGCGCTCCTGCACGCTGTAGATCTCCCCGATGATCGTCATGGCGAGGGGCACGAGCGCCCCGGCGCCCAGGCCCTGCACGGCGCGGAAGAGGATGAGTTGGGTCATCGACTGCGCCGCGCCGCACAGCACCGAGCCGCCGATGAAGATGGCGACGCCGATCAGGTAGAGGCGGCGCCGCCCGTGCAGGTCGGCCAGGCGTCCCCAGATCGGGACCGAGGCGGTGGCGGTCAGGAGGTACGCGGAGAAGACCCAGCTATAGTGGGCGAGCCCGCCGAGAGAGGCGATGACGGTCGGCATCGCCGTGCCGACCACCGTGGCTTCGAGGGCGCCGAGGGCCATGCCCAGCAGCACGCCGACCGTGACGAAGCGCCGTCTGATGCGCGAGAGCTCCATCCGCGAAGGCCTGCAAACCCTTCATGGTACATCGCGCGGCGGCTGCGCCGCTCGCCCGCGCGGGCGGCTGAGGTGGGAGACAGCGGCCCGAGCGCGCTCGGCCCCGACAAGCCAACGGCCCGGGGGACGCTCGTCCCACCGGGCCGTTGCGGGGAGCGCGTCCGGGCGGCGCGGCACGCCGCCCGGCCGTCGCCGTGGGGTCCTCACCAGGTCACGCGCGACACGAGCTGCACGATGCGGCCCGAGTCGGCGCCGGTGACCTCGTACCCGGTGGCCGCGGTCCCGATACCCGTCACCGGCGTGAAGTACGGCTTGTTGAACGCGTTCAGCATCTCGGCGCGGAACTCCGCGGTCGTCCGCCCCTTGATGCGGACCTGCTTCACCACGCTCAGGTCGAAACGGTAGAGCGCCGGGCCCGTGACCACCAGGCTCCGGATGCCGCAATCGCCGAAGCCGGGGGCGACCTCGATGCAGTCGGGCCCGTTGGCCGGTGCGAAGTAGCGGCCCGTCGGCGGGCCCAGCGCGCCATAGCCGGTCGCCGACGACGCGCTCACGCTGAACGCCCGGATCGTGTTCTCGACGACGTCGAGCGGCAGCATGTAGAGGCGCGTCAGGCCTGTGCCGTCCGTGAACGGCTGCGGGTACTCGCGCAGCTTGAACATCTTCTCGACGTCCTTCTTCGTCATGCCGACCAGCCGGACGTTGCCGAAGTCCAGGAGCCGACCGCTCTGGATGCGCGCGGTGCCGGCGAAATACCAGCCGCCGATGATCCGATCGACCAGACCGCCGACGTCGCTGGCGAAGCGCCGGCCCTGACCGAAGGGCAGCTCGTAGACCCAGTTGGCCTTGAAGGCGTGGGTCACGCCGCCTTCGCCGCCCGTGTTCAGCAGCGCGATCCGCGGCCGCCGGAACGAATAGCGGTTCGATTCATACGCCTTTCCGTACGCGTAGTTCGCCTGGAACTGCAGCCCCTGCGACAGCCGGCGCCGCAGTTCCACCTCGAGGCCGTTGTACCGCGTGTAGCCCCCGTTCCCCGTGACGTTGGACCCGCCGAGCAGGTCCGGGTTCGCCACGAGGAAGTTGGGCGGCAGCCCCGCGGCCAGTGCGTTGGCCCGTCGCGTGGCGTCCGCGTCGAGGGCGTTGGCCGCGGCAAACGGGTTCGGATTCAGTCGGGCCAGGGGGTTGACGAACGTCGAGCTGGCGAAGTTGCTGGACGTGTACCGCGCGGGGTTGGTCGCCTCCGACGCCGGCCACCCGCCGAAGTAGGCGAGGAAGATCGGCAGCGGATAGGTCCCCGTGCCCGGCCCGTAGTAGCGGAAGTTGGCGCCGCGCCCCGCCGCGACGTTCGCCATCAGGTTCGCCTGCGCGAGCCGGAACTCGTCGAGGAATCCGTTCTCGATGATGTTGAGCTCGTTGTAGTTGTAGGTCGTCCACAGGTCGCGCGCGCGCGTGCCGACGTAGCGGACCTCGACGGCCATGTCCCGCCCGAGCGCGCGCTGGATGCCCACCGACCACGAGTCCGCGTACGGGACCTGCAGGTCGGGGTCGAAGGTGTTCAGGTCCCCCGTGATGACCTCCCTCATGGGGTACTGCGGCGCCTTCGGAAAGTCCGGCGGCCCCAGGCGGTCCGGCTGCCGCAGCAGCAGCGGGAGCGGGCCCAGGTTGCCGAGCGACAGGCTGCGGTCGACCGTGATCGCGACGCCGGGGTTGGATCCGAACACCCCGGTGAAGTTCGACATCCCTTCGCGGTTGTAACTCCGCGAGAGCCCGCCCCGGATCACCGTGTCCCCCTCCGCGCCGAAAAACGCGCGCAGGAAGCCGTCTTCGGCCCGCGGCCGGTAGGCGAACCCGACGCTCGGGGCGAGGTTGTCCCAGTCGACGTTGTACGCGCGTACGCCCTTGCTCAGCTTGACGAACTGCGGCGGCCGGCCCTGCAGCACGCCCGGCTTGAAGAGGTTGCAGGTCTCCGGCCGCGGGTCGCTCGCCTTGCACCCCGGCGCGAGCCCCGACACGCCCCAGGCATCTTCCAGGGTCGCGGTCGAATAGCTGTCGTTGAGGGCGTGGAACGGGAACTGGAGCACGTAGCGGAGTCCGTAGTTGAGCGTCAGGCTCGGGTGCACGCGCCACGAATCCTGGGCGAAGAAATCCAGATTCCGCAACCGGCCTCGCTGCATGCTCCGCCCGAGATACACGTACTCGTTCGTCTTTTCGTCGAGGCGCGCGTTGCCCGTGATCGAACTGACCCGCCCCGTCAAGATGGCGTAGAGGGCGCGCGCGTTGTTCAGGTTCGTGGATGAGGCACCCGGGAAGTTCGCCGTCGTGAACAGGCTCTCCGCCGGGTCGCCGGTCACGACCCCGAAGTTGATCGTCGGCACGTTGGTGTCGTTCATCAGCCACACGTCGGCCTGGGTCCAGGAGAAGCCGAGGCGCACGCTGTGCGCGCCCTTGATCCAGCTCAGCGTATCCTCGACGACCTTGGTCGAGGCCTCACGCGCCGAGATCGCCGCGCCGCTGCTCGCGTTCGTCAGGGCCTGCCCGCTGCCGCAGCACGCGCCGTTGAAGTTGAGCAGGAACCCGCCCTGGTGGCCGAACTCCATCCCTTCCCACATCGACGGGTTGATGTTGTTCGAGAAGTACGTGGGCCCGCCGGTGGCGCCGATGCGGAACTCGTTCACCAGGTTCGGCGTCAAGGTCGAGCGCAGCCAGTTCGACGTCGTGTACCGATACGAGTCCTGCGGCCCCTGGACCGGGAAGCCCGGGAAGTTCGGGTCCCGCCCGTTCAGCGTGTCGGGCGTCGAGAGGATGTGGTTGTAGTTGAACGTCCCCGTCAACCGATGCTTCTCCGACAGGTTGAAGTCCACGCGCACCGTCGGGTACTTGTTGTGCGCCCGCTGCTTGTTCGCGAAGGTGTAGCGCTGGACGAGCGGGTCCGCCAGATCCGTGATCGTCCCCGTCGTCTGCGTCGCACTGCGGATGTCCCCCAGGACCTTCGCCACGATCGGATCGACCGTCGCCAGTTGGCCGTTGGCGGCCGCCAGCGCCAGCAAGTTGACTTCGCGGACCTGCGTCTGCCCCCCAACCGTGACGTTGTACCGGAACCAGCCCTCCATCGCCCGCGGGTGCAGGATGACGCGGTTCCGCGTCACGTTGGTCGGCTGCCGGAACTCCTCGTAGTTGACGAAGAAGAACGCCTTGTTGTGGCCGTCCCAGAGGCCCGGAATCACGATCGGGCCGCCCAGCCGGGCGCCCGGCTGGTTCTGGATCGTTTCCGCCTTCGGGATGCCATCGCGGTTGTTGAACCACGTGTTCGAGTTGAGGGCGTGGTGGCGGAAGTAATGGTAGGCGCTGCCGCGGTACTCGTTCGAGCCCGACCGCGTCACGAACCGGATCTGCACCGCGCCCTGGCCGCCCGCGTCGGCACCCTGCGCCGCCGTCGTGACCGTGACCTCTTCGACCGAGTCCAGCCGCGGGCTCATCCGCGCGAAAAAGCCGTCGGTGCTCTTCAAGTAGTTGTCCTGGACGTTCATCCCGTCGACCGTGATGTTGATCGTGTTCTGGGGAAGCCCCTGCACGATCGAATCACGACTGCCGGCCGGCGTCTGGACGCCCGGCAGGTTGACGATGAAGTCCAGCGCGTTGCGACTCGTCGTCGGGAGCGTGGCGATCTGGTTGGTGTCGAGCGTCGCGGCGACCGCCGACGACTGCGTCTGCACGATCTCGCTGGCACCCTGCACCACCACGGTCTCCTCGAGGGTGCCGATCTCGAGCACGGCGCGCACCGAGGCGGGCACACCCGCGTTGATGACCACCTCGTCGAGAATCGCGGTCTTGAAGCCCATCAGGGAGATCGTGACGGTGTAGGTGCCCGGGTTGAGGGCGGGGATGGTGAAGGTCCCGTTCTGGTCGGTGACGGCGGTGAATTCACCGCCCGTCGCCTTGTTCTTGACGACGACATCCGCACCCGGGATGACGCCGCCGGAGGTGTCCACAACCACGCCTGACAGTGGAGCCGTGATCCCGCCCTGCCCGTAAGCCGGGCCGCCGGCGAGCGTCACGAGAGCCAGGACACACGTGAAGCGGACCAACGCATTCCCCATGTGCTCTCCTTTCGGACCCGCCCGCACCGCCGCGCGGGTCCCGTTGCGGGCTTTTCTAACCCGTCCGGGGGCCGACGTCAAGCCGTGGTCGAGGGTTGCGGGAATGCGGCAAATGGAGGAACCGGCGGCCGGCAGAGCGGTTAGGAATCGCACCGGCCCGCGTCAGACCTGGTCGGGCGGGGGTTCGATGTGGATGACGGCGTCGCCGATCTGGGGGTACCGCGCCATGAGGCGGTCCTTGACCTCGTGCGAGAGGCGGTGCGCCTCCCGGAGCGAGAGGTCCGGCTCGAACCAGACGTGGAGGTCCAGGAAGGTGTGCTCCGCGGAGCCGCGGGTGCGAATCTGGTGGCAGCCGAGGACGCCGGGGACGTCCATCACGACGCGCCGCAGATCGTCTTCGGCCATCACGACCCGGTCGGTGAGGATCCGGAACGTGTCGCGCGCGATCTCGTAAGCGGCGATCGCGATGAAGAGCGTCACGACCAGGGCGCCGGCGGCATCGAGCAGGGGATACCCGAGGCGGACGCCGGCGAGGGAGGCGAGCACGGTGAACGAGGTCAGGACGTCGCTCTTCGTGTGGGTCGCGTCGGCGAGCAGCACTTCGGAGCTGAGCGCCCGCCCGGCGCGCGATTCGTAGCGCACGACGACGAGGTTCACCCCGATGGTCGCGATCATGACGAGGAAGCTGAGGGCGGTCACCTCGGGCGCGCGGCCGGTCTGCAGGCGCTCGATCGCCTGCTGGGCGATCTCGAGGACGCCGAAGCTGAGAAAGCCCACGATGGCCGCGGCCGCCAGCGTCTCGTACTTGCGGTGCCCGTAGGGGTGCTCGAGGTCCGGGGGCTTCCGCGCCGCCCGCACGCCGATGAGGCCCACGATGTTCGACGTCGAGTCGGCCAGGGAGTGGAACCCGTCGGACACCATGCTGAGGGTTCCGGTGAGGGAGCCGAAGACGAGCTTGGCCGCCGCGACGAGCACGTTGAGGACGAGCACGCGCGCCAGCACCGTGCTGACCCGCGCGTACCGCGCTTCGAGCGACGTCGTCATGCCTAGTGTGGGCCGGGCGGCGGCCGCCCGCCTCACGCGCAGTCGCCGGGCCCGGCCCGGGGCCGGACCCCGCGGCGTCTCGGGGCCCTCAGAAGAGCCGCGCGTGCGGCAAGGGCCACCAGCGCAACTGGACCTTGCCGATGATGTATCGCTTCGGCACGAACCGCCAGTGCCGGCTGTCGGAGCTGTTGTTCCGGTGGTCGCCCATCACGAAGTAGTACCCTTCCGGAATCACCTCGGGCCCCCAGTCGTCGTGGCTCCGATAGGCCTCGGGGACATAGCTGTCGTCGATGAGCACCTCGTTGCGGTAGACCCGGCCGTCGCTGATCCGCACGGTGTCGCCGGGCTCGGCGATGATGCGCTTGACGAATGACTTGCTGGGGTCGACCGGGTAATACAGCATCACGATGTCGCCCACCTGGGGGTCGTGCAGCCGGTAGGCCAGCTTGTTGACGATCAGGCGGTCCTGGTCTTCCAGCGTCGGCGCCATGCTCTGGCCCTCGACGCGCGCGACCTGGAAGCCGAAGGTCACGATGAGCGTGGCGTAGACGGCGGCGGAGGCGAGCGTCTTGAACCAGGCGACCAGGTGCTCGCTGAACCGCACGAGCTGCTCGGCCCGCCGGTCGCTCCCCGTGGCGAGCCCGGCGGCGTCGGGGGCAACGGCGGGCGCCGCGGCGTCGG
>CAYZKQ010000101.1:0-11768 GCA_964478975.1 uncultured Vicinamibacterales bacterium
CGGCTGGCTCGCGCGGCGCTCGCCAGCGGGCGCCTGGACGAGGCGCGCGCGTTCCTGACGCGCGAGGTCGCCGGGGAGGACCCGGAGCTGCTGCTCGCGTGCGCCGAGCTCGCCCTGCGCGACGGACGCCGCGACGAAGGGCTCGCCATCGCCCGCGACGTCCTCGAGCGGGACGCTACGGCCGCGGGCCGCGTGGCCGATTTCGCCTGGACCCTCGCCGACCGCGACCCCGACGGCGCCTTCGGCTGCGTCGAGATGCTCGCCGATGGGGCGGCGGCGCGGCAGGAGTGGGCGGAAGCCGCCACCCTGCTGCAGGAGTTCGTCGCCCGCGTGCCCCGGCACATCCCGGCCCTCCTGAAGCTCGTGGAGGTGTGCGTCGACGGCGGCCTGGAAGCCGCGATGTACGCCGCCCAGGCCCAGCTCGCCGACGCCTACCTCGAGGCCGGCCTCGCCATGGAGGCGAGTGTCATCGCCGAGGACCTGGTCGCGCGCGAACCCTGGGATCCGCAGCACCTGGACCGTTTCCGGCGCGCGCTCGTGATGCTCAACACCCCGAACCCCGACGCGGTCATCGCCGAGCGCCTGAGCGGCCAGTCGCCCTTCACCGCCACCGACCCGTTCGTCGAGGTCCCCGCGACCCCCATCGTGCCCCTGGCGCCGGAACCGGCGGCGACGACCCGCGGGCCGGAGGAGCGCGACATCCGGCCCTCGCCGGCCGCGGCGCCGCGCGCGGAGCCGGAGCCGACCGGGGGGGCGCGGGACGAAACGGCGTGGGAGCCGATCGAGGTCGACCTTACAAGCGCTCTCGCCGAGCCCGAGCCGCCGCGAGCGGCGACGCGGGGTCTCGGCGAAGTCTTCGACACGTTGCGCGCCGAAACCCTGCGCGAGGGGGACGAACCGCACGGCGACCAGTACCTCGCGCTCGCACGCACGTACCGGGAGATGGGGATGCCGGACGAGGCGATGCGGGCCCTCGAGACGGCCGCGCGATCGCCACGCCACCGCTTCGAGGCGGCCGCTCTCCTGGCGTCGCTGTGGAAGGAACGCGGGCAGCTCGTGCAGGCGGTCGAGTGGCTCGAGCGGGCCGCCGAGGCGCCGGCCCCGAGCGCCGACGCCGCGCGGGCGCTGCTCTACGAGCTCGGGAGCCTCCTCGAGCATCTGGGGGAAAACGCCCGAGCGCTGGCCGTCTTCCTCGAGCTCCAGGCTGAAGCCGGTGACTACCGGGACGTGGCGGCGCGGATCGACCGGCTGTCCCGGGTGGAAACGGGAGGATAGCCATCGCCACGCTGAGCCGGGTCCTCCTGGCGGCCTATTTTCTCGAAGCTGGTCTGGTGCTGCTCGTCGCCCCCTGGTCCCCCCTGTGGGATCGCAACGCGTTCCCCGCGTGGGTTCCCGCCCTCGCGCCCCTGATGCGGAGCGCCTTCGTCCGGGGCGGCGTCTCCGGGGTCGGCCTGGTCACCCTGGCGGCGGGGTTGGTCGAGCTCGGCGGCGTGCTCGCGGCTCGGCGGGCGCCGGCCGCGCCGATGTCCCGGACGTCGGCAGAACGGCCATGATCGCCGCGGGGCGCCCGCGCTGGCTGTGCCTGGTCACGGACCGCCGGCGCCTGCCCGGCGTCTCGAGCGAAGCGGCCCGCCTCGAGGCGCTCCTGGCGATCATCGAAGCGGCAGCGCGGGCCGGCGTGGACCTCGTGCAGATCCGCGAGCGGGACCTGCCAGCCCGTGCGCTCGTAGCGTTCGTCCGGCGGGCGGTGGAGGCGACGCGCGCGACACGCGCGCGCGTGGTGGTCAACGATCGCCTCGACGTCGCCCTCGCCGCGGAGGCGGCCGGCGTGCACCTTCGTGGGGATTCACCCCCGGCTGATCGCGTGAGGGCGGTGGTGCCCCCAGGCTTTCTCGTGGGGCGGTCGGTGCACAGTGAGGCGGAGGCCGTGGCGGTCGCGTCGCGCGGCGGGGTGGACTACCTGATCGCCGGCACGGTGTTCCCAACCGCCTCGAAGGCTCCTGGTCATCCCACGCTGGGTCTGGACGGCCTGGGTCGCATCGTCCAGCGGGTGGGCGTCCCGGTGCTCGGGATCGGCGGGATCACGCTCGCGACGGTCGCGTCGGTGGCGCGCGCGGGCGCGGGGGTGGCGGCGGTCGGGTTGTTTTCCCCGCCCGCCGGGGAGGCCGGCGCGGACATTGCGCGCATCGTCGAGGCGGCGCGCGCTGGGCTGGAGGCAGACGGTGAGTGCGGGTAGGCGCGCGCGGCCGTGGTAGACTCGTGCGGGAGGGGGCGAACACCCGCCGGCTGACGGCCGCTGCGTCGGGCCATGAGCGCGTCTGCGACGTCCCCTGATTTCGGAGCGCGGTTGCGCCAGGCGCGCGAAGCGCGAGGCGTCTCGTTGCGCCAGGTCGCGAACGCCACGAAGATTGCGGTGGGCGTCCTCGAGGCGCTCGAGCGGAACGATTTCTCCAAGCTCCCCGGCGGCATCTTCAGCCGGGCGTTCGTGCGGGCCTACGCGCAGGAGGTCGGGCTCGATCCCGAAGAGACCGTCCGCGAATTCCTCGCGGCGCTGCCGGCGGATACATCGGTCGCGCACCTCCACGCGCCGCCACGTCCGGTGGACCAGGAAGAAGCCGCCTTCCAGAGCCGCCAGCGGATGGCGGCCGTGGCGCTGCGCCTGGTCCTCGTGAGCCTACCGATTGCCGCGGCGCTCGTTTATTTCGGGACGCGCCAGGCAGACCGTTCGGGCGCGCCGCCCGCGGCCCCGCGGACGAGAACCTCCGTGGCGATGCCGGTCCCGGGCGAGGTTCGGGGCGCGTCGGAAGCGGAGCTCGTGCCGCGCACCGGCGCAGCGGTCAGTTCGCCCGTCGCGCCGCAGGCGTCGCCGCCGGCAGGTGGGCCGGAGAGCGGCGACCTCGTGTTGGAGATTGCGCCGGTCGGGATTTGCTGGGTCTCGCTGACAGCGGACGGCCGGCTGGTCTTCGCGCGGATCCTCGCGCCCGGGGAGCGGGTCGTTCAGCGCATCCGCGAGGAGGCCGCGCTGCAGGTCGGAGACGCGGGAGCCTTCGCGTTTGCGATCAACGGGCGGCCGGGTCGGCCTGTCGGGGCGCGAGGGGAGGTCAAGCGGCTCCGCATCACGCGCGGCAACTACGAAACGTTTCTGCAGTGACCGCCGCCTCGCGCGGCGCGGTCGCCGAATGCCATGGCCGACCCCGGATACCGCAGCCCGCTCGTCGACGTCTTTTTCAAGGGGGAAGTGACCCGCGACCTCCGGCTCCTCGCGGCGCGCGGGGCCCTCGCGCCGGCGCCGCTCGAGCAACTGGCGCTCCTGGTGCTCCTGGTCGACGACCCCGACCCGGAGGTGGCCGCGGTCGCCGTAGAAACCCTCGAGGCGATTCCGCGCGATACCCTCGCGGCGTTTCTCGCACGCCCGGACGTGCCCGGGGAGATGCGCGGCTTTTTCGCGGGGCGGGGGCTCGCGCCGGCCGCTTCGCCCGGGCCCGAGCGCGACGCGCCGCTCGTGCCGCTGGGCTCCGAGGAAGGCCCCGAGACGACGGCGGACGAACCGAAGGTGCTCGCGGCGCTCTCGGTGACGGAACGGATCAAGCTGGCCATGCGGGGCACGCGCGAGCAACGCGCCGTGCTCATCCGGGACCCGAACCGCCTGGTGGCCGCGGCGGTGCTGAGCAGCCCGAAGCTGACCGAGACCGAGGTGGAGGCGTTCGCCCGCATGGCGAACGTTTCGGAAGAGGTCCTGCGGATCATCGGGACGAACCGGAGCTGGATCAAGAACTACGCGGTGGTGGCCGCGCTCGTGAAGAACCCGAAGACGCCGCCGGCCATCTCGCTGCGGTTTCTCCCGCGGCTCGTCGACCGCGATCTGAAAGCCCTCACGGTCGACCGGAACGTGCCCGAACCCTTGCGGCTGGCGGCCCGCAAAGCGCTCGCCAAGTCGACGCTCGGCTGAGGGCAGGCGGCCGGAGCCTCAGCGGCGGCGGGTTCCGGCGCCCGGGCGCTTCTGGCGCGCGCGGCGCCGGGCCGCGGCCCACTCGGACCGCATCTGGGACAGTCCGTCCATGTACGGCGCCGCCCGGAGGCGGTCCACCTCACCGAGCGTCTTGAACAGGGCGATGGCGCGGCGCAAGTCCCGCTCGATCGTCCTGGCGGTCGTGCCGAAATAGAGGCGGCGGATCTCAGCGAGCGGGTTCATCGGAGACGACCACGGCGAGCCCCTCGCGGTCGATGCGGCCCTCGAGCACGCGGGCGCCCCCGGCGGCGAGGGCCGCGCGTACAGCGCGCGCGGCTTCGGGCTCGGCGAGACAGAAGAGGCACCCGCCGCCGCCGGCGCCGCAGACCTTCGCGGCCTGCGCACCGGCGGCCCGGGCCTGGGCGATCAGGGCCTCGATGCGCGGCGTCGAGACGCCCGGGGCGAGCGCGCGGCGCAGGTCCCACTCGGCGGCGACCTGGCGGGCGACCTCCGCCCAGTCGGAGGCGACCAGCGCCTCGCGCAACGCGCGCGCGATGGCGCAGATGCGGTCGAAGCGCTCGACGACGCTGCGGTCGCCGTCCACGTGGCGCTTGAAGATGTCCCAGTTGTTCAACCCCGAGGCCCGCGAGGCCCCGGTGTAGGCGACGACGAGGCGCTGCTCCAGCGCCTCGAGGTCGACGGGAAGGGCGACGCGGCGCACGCCGTCGACCCTGAGCTCGACCGCCGAGACGCCTCCGTAGACGGCCGGGCGATAGTCCTGGACGCCGGTTGGCACGCCGATCGTTTGCGCCTCGATGTTCTGGGCAATCTGCATCAGGGTGTCAGGGTCGAGGGACCGGCCGGTCCACGCGGCGAGGGCGCTGGCGACGGCGATGTTCATGGCCGAGGAGCCGCCGATGCCCGCGCCGACCGGCGAGGCCGAGCTCGTCTCGAGGCGGAGGCCGCGCGCGTCGAAGAACCGCACGAGGCGCGCGAGCAGACCCAGCGCGCCGTCGACGGGCAACTGGTGGGGCGTCGCCGCCGCGAGCGTCTCACCCGTGTCCCGCGAGTGAATCGTGACGCGGCCCTCGGGTTCGGGGGCGAGGGTGCACCGGGCGCGGAGGCTGATCGCGACATTGATCGTCTGGGCGTCGGGGTGGTGCAGGTAGAGGGGCCAGATGTCGAGGGTGCCGCCGGCCAGATCGAGGCGCGTCGGCGCGGACGCCGCGATGTGCATCGGCGCATTATAATGGCGGGCGACGCCGCATGACGCGCCGCGAGATCCGCCGCCACATCGGCCAGCTCGCGATCGTCGGGTTCGAGGGCCTGGCCGTACCGGACGATCTCGCGCGCCTGGCCCGCGAGTTCGACCTCGGCGGGGTCATCCTGTTCGCGCGCAACGTCGACGCGCCCGCGCAACTGCGCGACCTGTGTCGCGAGCTGGCCGGCCTCGGGCGGGCGCTCCCGCTCTGGATCGGGATCGACCACGAGGGCGGGCGCGTCTCGCCGCTGCGGGCGCCGTTCACCGAGTGGCCTCCGCCCGTGACGCTCGGCCGGGCCGCGGACGAGCGGCTCGCCGAGCGGTTCGGGCGGGCGGTGGCCGCCGAACTGCGCGCCGTCGGGGTGAATCTGGATTTCGCGCCCGTGCTGGACGTGTGGACCAACCCCGCCAACACGGTCATCGGCGACCGCGCGCTCAGCGACCGGGCGGCGGACGTCGCGCGGCTCGGCCGGGCCATCATCCAGGCGCTGGAGGCGGGCGGGGTGGCGGCGTGCGCAAAGCACTTCCCCGGGCACGGCGATACCTCGGCGGATTCACACGAGACCTTGCCCGTGGTGGAGCACCCGCCCGAACGGCTGCAGGAGGTGGAGCTCGTGCCGTTCCGCGCGGCGGCCGGCGCCGGGGTGACGGCCGTCATGACGGGTCACCTGCTGGTGCCGGCCCTGGACCCTGACGCGCCGGCGACCTGGTCGCGGGCGATCGTGAAGACCTGGCTGCGGGAGCGCGTCGGCCACAGGGGGCTTGCCATCACGGACGACCTCGGGATGCGGGCGATCGCGGACCGGTGGCCCGTCGCCGACGCGGCCGTGCGCGCGATCGGAGCGGGTCACGACCTGGTGCTCCTCGCTTCGGCCGAGGTGGAGCTGCACGTGCGCGTGCTCGAAGCGCTCATCCGGACGGCGGAGCAGGACGCCGCGCTGGCGGCGCGCGTGGAAGACGCGATGGCGCGTGGGCGCCAGGCCAAAGAACACGAGCTGGATCCGGAGGCCACACCGCCGCCCCCGCGCGACTGGCGCGCGGTGATCGGCTGCGACGAGCACCTGGCGGTCGCGCGGGAGATGGCCCGGTTCCTGTGACCGCAGCGGGAGTGCCGCGGGCGAGGACGCACCCGCTCGGGGTCCGGACGGGTGCCGGGGAGATCCAGGGGCCGCCGATGGTGATCCGGGAGCCCGCGAGCGCGGGGGCGTGGGGAGGGGGTTCGGCGTGAGCGACGTTCGGGTCGTGCCGGCGGGCGACGCCGCGTGGTTCATCGAGTTCGAGAACCGCATCGACCCCATCGTCAACGCGCGCGCCATCGCGGTGGCGCGCGCGGTCCGCGAAGCGGGGTGGCCGTTCGTGCGGGATGTGGTGACGGGCTACCGGTCCGTCGCCGTCTACGTGGACCCTCGCGCGGAGGAAGGCGCCGGCTTGCGCGAGAGGCTGGCGGCCTTGGCGGCCCGGACGCCCCCCGCCGACACGTCGCGCGAGGCGCTCATCACGGTGCCCGTCTGCTACGGGGGGGAATTCGGACCCGACCTGGCGCGCGTGGCGGCGTTCGCGGGGTGTTCCGAAGAGGAAGTGGTCCGGCGCCACACGGCACGGGAATACCGCGTCTACATGGTCGGTTACGTCCCCGGGTTTCCCTACATGGGCACGGTCGACCCGAGCATCGCCGCGCCGCGCCGGGACACGCCCCGGGTCCGGGTGCCCGCCGGCTCCGTCGGCATCGCGGGGCCGCAGACGGGCATCTATCCGCGCGAGACGCCCGGGGGATGGAACTTGATCGGGCGCACGCCGATCAAGCCCTTCGACGAGCGGCGACCCGAGCCGTGTCTGTTCCGGCCGGGCTCGCGGGTGCGGTTCGCGGCGATCGCCCCCGAGGAGTTCGCCGCGTGGAGGGACGCGTGACGCCCGCGGTCCTCGTGCTCAAGCCGGGCATGCTGACGACCGTGCAGGACCTGGGGCGCTGGGGGCTCCAGGATAGCGGGGTGCCGGTCGCCGGGCCGATGGATGCGTATTCCCATCGGCTGGCGAATCGCCTCGTCGGCAACCCCGACACGGCCGCGACGCTGGAAATCACCCTCATCGGTCCCGAGCTGCAGTTCGAGGGCGACGCGATCTGCGCGGTCGCCGGCGCCGACTTCCCTGTGCGGCTGGATGGCGTCCCTGTCCCGATGCACGAGGCCTGGGCCGCCAGGGCGGGGGCGCGCGTGAGTTTCGGTGTCCGCCGCCGCGGCGCCCGGGCGTACCTGGCGGTCCGGGGTGGGTTCGACGTGCCGCTCGTCTTCCGCAGTCGGGCGACCCATCTTCTGAGCGCCATGGGGGGCGTCGCGGGGCGCGCCCTGGCGTCGGGCGATCGGCTGCCCATAGGCACGGTGGAGCCGGTGGCGCCGGCTCGCGGCGAACCGCTGCCGCTGCCCGAAGGCGGCGCGCGCGTCCGCGTGGTGTGGGGCCCGCAGGAGGATTACTTCACCGAGGCCGCGCGGCAGACCCTGGTCAGCGCGCGCTTCCTCGTGACGCCGCAGTCGAACCGCCAGGGGTACCGTTTGCAGGGACCGCCGCTCGCGCACGCCGGGTCGGCGGACATTCTGTCGGACGCCACGCCGATCGGCTCGATCCAGGTTCCCGCGTCGGGCCAACCCATCCTGCTCATGGCCGACCGCCAGACGACGGGAGGGTATCCGAAGATCGCGACGGTCATCACGGCGGACCTCCCGCTGGCCGGACAGCTCGCGCCCGGAGAGTGGATTGAGTTCACCGCGTGCAGTCTGGACGAGGCGCGGCGGGCGCTGATCGAGCGCGAGCGCGCCCTGGGGACGCCCGAGCCCTCGTCGGTCGGGTGACACAGTGAAGCCTGCCGCGTCCACCTTCGCCGCCGCGCTCGATGAAATCCTGGGCCCGGACCGCGTTCGGGCCGGCGTGCCGCTCGCACCGTACACCACGTTCAGGATCGGCGGCCCGGCCGAGTGGTTCGTGGAGGTGAGCGACGCGCTCGAGGCGGCCCGGGTCGTCGAGCTGGCGCGCCGGGACGGCGTGGCCCTGACGATTCTGGGCGGCGGGTCGAACGTGCTCGTCGCGGATGCCGGGGTGCGCGGGCTGGTCGTGCGGCTGCACGGCGGGCAGATCCGTGCAGTCGGCGAGGGCGTGGTCCGGGCCGACGCCGGCGTCACGATCAACGGCCTGGTGCGGTGGACGATCAGCCGGGGTCTCGCCGGGCTCGAGACGTGGGCGGGTTTGCCGGGGACGGTGGGTGGCGCGGTCCACGGCAGCGCGCACTTCCAGGGCCGATTGATCGGCGACGAGATCGTCCGGGTGGGCGTCGTGACGCCGGAGGGGACCCTCGCGGAGGTGCCGGCCGAGGCGATGGCGTTCGCCTACGACTTCAGCCGCGTGCGCCGCACCGGCGAGGTGGTCGTGTGGGCGGACTTCCGGGTCTCGCGGGGGGACCCGGACGCGCTGCGCCAGCAGGCGCGGCGCTCGTTGAGGTTCCGCAAGCAGACGCAGCCGCTGCATCTGCCGAGCGCCGGGTGCATCTTCCAGAATCCCGACGCCGCGTGTGACCCGGTGCCGGTGGGGCTACCCCCGGCAGCCGGCGCGCTCATCGAGGCGGCGGGCCTGAAGGGGGCGCGGGTCGGCGGGGCCGTGGTGTCCCCGGTGCACGCGAACTTCATCGTGAATACTGGCGGCGCGACCGCCGCCGATGTGCGCGCGCTCATCGACCGCTGCCGCCGCGAGGTCGAGGCGCGGTTCGGCGTGCGCCTCCGAGAGGAAGTGGTGTACCTGGGGTAGGTCGGGCGATGGCGAAGCTGCGGATCGAGGGCGGACGCCCGCTCTCCGGGCGCCTGACGGTCGAGGGCAACAAGAACGCGGCGCTGCCGCTGCTGGCGGCGTGCCTGCTCACCGAGCAGGCCTGCGTACTCCGGAACGTGCCCCGCATCCGGGATGTCGAGGTCATGATCGACCTGCTCGTGGGGCTGGGGGCGGCGGTCGATCGTCCGGACCCGTCGACCGTGCGCGTGGCCTGCCCGCGGGTGGTGGCCGACGCTCCGGACCCGCGCCTCGTGGGGCTGCTCCGGGGGTCGGTCCTGCTCGTCGGCCCGTTGCTCGCGCGGCGCGGGCGCGTGGAGTTGGCGCCGCCGGGCGGCGATTTCCCCGCCCGGCGCTCGCTGACGACGCACCTGAATGCGCTGCGGGCGATGGGGGCGGTGGTGCAGGACACCGGCCGGGGATTCGTACTCGATGTGCCGAACGGCTTGCGTCCGGCCTCGATTTACCTGGACGAGGCGTCGGTGACGGCGACCGAGACCGCCCTGCTGGCGGCGGCCGCGGCCCCGGGCCGGACCGAGATCCGCCACGCGGCGTGCGAGCCCCACGTGGTCGAGCTGTGCCGCTTTCTCCGCACGCTCGGGGCGGGCGTCGAGGGTGAGGGGACCCCAACCATCCGGGTGGAGGGCCCGGCGCGATTCGGCGCTGGCGAGCACGTCCTCGACGGCGACTACATCGAGGCGGGGAGCTGGGCCGTGATCGCGGCCGTGACCCGCGGCGCGCTCGAGGTGCGGGGAGCCCGCGCGATCGATGTCGAGCCCATCGTGCACGTCCTGCGGCAGATGGGGGTCGCGTGCACGCTCGAGGCGGAGCGGCTGGTGGTCGAGGCCGGCCGGCTGCAGGCGGTGCGACGGATCACGACGGGCGTCTGGCCCGGCTTTCCGAGCGACATGGTGAGTCTCGTGACGGTCCTGGCCACGCAGGCCGACGGCCGCACGCTCGTCCACGACTGGATGTACGAGCTCCGCCTGTTCGCGCTCGAGCAGTTGAGCGGGATGCGCGCCGACCTCTTTCTGTGCGACCCGCATCGGATCATCGTGACGGGGCCGACGCGGCTCCGGGGGCGCGTGCTCGACAGCCGCGACCTCCGCTCCGGGATGGCCCTCATCGCCGCGGCCCTGGCGGCCGAGGGCGAGAGCGTCCTCGGCCCGCTCGAAACGGTCGAGCGAGGGTACGCGGCCGTCGTGGAGCGCCTGGTCGCGCTCGGCGCGCAGGTCGAGCGGATCGGGTGAGCCTCGTCTCTACTTGATGATGACGCCGCCCGGCTTTTTCTCCGGCTCGTCCTTCTTTTCCCCGGGCGCGGCGGGGATCTCGACCGCCGGCAGCCCGATGTCGCGGCCGATGCGGAAGGGCCGCAGGTCGTTCTCCGTGAGGTCCAGGACGCGGATGATGTGCGGGGTGAGGGTCAGGATGATGTCGGTCTCCTGGGTTTCCACGCGGCTGTGGGCGAAGAGGCGGCCGATGACCGGCAGGTCGCTCAGGCCGGGAATCCCGCTCAGGACCCGCCGCTCCTCGTCGCGGATGAGCCCGGCGAGCATGTTGGTCTCGCCGTCCTTGAGGCGGATCGTCGTCGTGATGGAGCGGTTGCCGAAGGTGGGCAGCCCCGCGAAGCCCGTGCCCGAGATGCTGCTGACCTCGACCTTGAGGGCGAGCGAGACGTGGTCGTCGTGGTGCGTGCGCGGCGTGATGTCGATGTTCACGCCGATGTTCTCGTAGCTGAACGACGTGATCGGCTGCTGGCTGACGCCGCCGGTGGCGATGGGTTGGAACGTCGTGATCGGGACCGGCACCCGCTCGCCGAACCGCGCCTGCGCCGGGAGCCCCTCGGCGGTGCGGAGCTGCGGGTTGGCCAGCACCCGCGTGTGGACGTCACTCTTGAGCAGCCGGTAATAGAGGCTCGGCAGGCCCGTCAGGAAGATGTCGGCCTGCGTCAGGTTCCGCAAGTCGCGGAGCGTCAGGTCCTGGCGGTTCGCATCGGCCGCGCCCGACACGCCCGCCTCGCCCGGTGACGCGAGCTGCAGCCCGTACTCCCGCAGGCGGCTCCGGTCGACTTCGAGCAGCTCGACGTCGATGATGACCTCGGGCCGCGCCTTGTCGATGGCGCGGATGAGCTTGGCCGCCGCCGCCACCCGCTCGGGGGTGTCCTGGATCGTGATGGCGTTGGTCGCCGAGATGGGGGCGATCTTCCGCGCGTCGATCACGATGCGGAGCAGGTCGATCGTTTCCTTGAGGTCGGCGTTGCTCAGGTAGAAGGTCCGGACGACTTCCTCCTCATACTCCCGGCGCTTGGCCGGGGTGTCCGGTACGATCGTGATCGTGCGCGGCGCCGTCACGCGGTAGAAGTTCCGCGTGCTGGCCGCGAGGGCGTCGAGGGCGTCGACGAACCGCGCGCGCCGCAGGTCGATCGTGACGGGGGCGTCGCGGAACGCCGGGTCGAACACGATGTTCAGGTCCGCCAGCTTCGCGAGCAGGGTGAAGACCTCGCGGCTGCTGGCGCCCGCGGCGGTCACGAGCGTCTCGGGGAGTTTCAGGTCGGCCGGCAGGTCGAGGCCGGGCGGGGGGAGATCGCGCGTGCGCTCGATGAGCGCCTCGAGCGCGGTCTGCCCCTCCCGGGTGACCGCGAGCCGCGCCTTCAAGCTGTTGCGCGTGCCGCGCAGCTCGCGATCGATATCGCCGCTGGTGGGGTTGAGCTCCGCGGCGATCTGGTACTCGACGAGCGCCTCCTCGAAGCGG
>CAYZKQ010000102.1:0-11715 GCA_964478975.1 uncultured Vicinamibacterales bacterium
GTCCGGCCGAAACGGGAGCTACGACGCGCGCGGCGCGGTGGCCGCCGGGCCCGCCGGCGGCGCGGGTCGTGACGGGGCCATGCCCGATTCGGTGGTCTTCGGGACAGCCGGGCACATTGACCACGGGAAAAGCGCCCTGGTGCGCGCCCTGACCGGCATCGACCCGGACCGCCTCAAGGAGGAGCAGGTCCGCGGCATCACGATCGACCTGGGCTTCGCGCACTTCGAGGCGGAGGGAATCACGGTCGCCCTGGTCGACGTGCCCGGACACGAGCGGTTCGTCAAGAACATGCTCGCGGGCGCGACGGGCATCGACTTCGTTCTGCTCGTCGTCGCCGCCGACGAGTCCGTGATGCCCCAGACCCGCGAGCACTTCGATATCTGCCGGCTGCTCGACGTGGCCGGCGGGGTCGTCGCGCTGACGAAGGTCGACTTGGTCGACGCCGAGACCCTCGACCTCGTGCGCCTCGAGGTGCGCGAGCTGGTGGCGGGTTCGTTTCTCGAGGACGCGGCGATCATCCCCGTGTCGGCGAAAACCGGCGAGGGCCTCGACGCGCTCCGCGCGGCGATGCTGCAGCTCGCGCAGACGCGCCCGCGGCCGCGGCGGGCGGTCGACTCCGGCCTCGTGCGGTTGCCCATCGACCGCGCCTTCACCGTGCGGGGCTTCGGCACGGTCGTGACGGGCACGCTCGTCTCGGGGCGGCTCCGCGTCGACGATGAGCTCCTGGTGCTGCCGAGCCACCGGGTGGTGAAGGTCCGCGGCATCCAGGTCCACGGCCAGGACCGCCCGGTCGCGGGCGCCGGGACCCGCACGGCTGTGAACCTCGCGAATGTCGAGGTGGCCGACGTGCAGCGCGGCGACGTCCTCGTGACGCCGGGCACGCTCGCGCCCACGACACGGGTGGACGCCGTGCTCGAGCTGCTTCCCTCGGCGCGACGCTTCCGGCACGGGGCGCGCGTGCGCGTGCACCAGGGCACCTCGGAAGTGCTGGGCCGCGTGGCGCTCGCCGGCGCGGCCGACCCGGCGGTCGGGGCGGGCGAGCCGCTCGACGCCCTCGAGCCGGGCCGCCGGGCCTACGTCCGGCTCCGGCTGGAACGTCCGGTGGTCGTGACCCGCGGCGACCGCTACGTCGTGCGGGCTTATTCACCGCCCCTTACGATCGGGGGCGGCTCGATTCTGGACCCGGAGCCGCCGCGCAGCGCCCTGCGGACCGCGGCCGCGGCCCGGCGCTTCGAGCGGCTCGACCCGGCGCGCACGGGGGCGCACGCCGCGGACGAGGCGATCAGCGTCATGGTCGAGGAGCGCGGCGCGGCCGGGTTGCCGGTGGTGGCGCTCGTGAGCCGCGCCGGCGTCGCTCCGGCCGCGCTCGAGTCGACAATCGAGCGCCTCGTGCAGGCTCGAGCCGTCGTCCGCGCTGGCGACGTGCTCGTCTCCCCGCGCGTCGTGGCGCACCTCCGCGAGCGCGTCCTGGCGGAGCTGGCCGCCCACCATCGCGCCGAGCCGCTGTCGCCGGGCATGCCGCGTGAGGAAGTGCGCGCGCGCGTCTTCGGCCGCGCCAGCCCGGCGGTGTTCAACCGCGTGCTCGCCGACCTGGAGGCCGAGGGCCGCGTGGCCGGGCGCGACCGGGTCGCGGTGGCGGGACATCAGGTCACGCTGTCAGGGGAAGAAGCGCGCGCGCGGGATGCCGTCGAGCGCGTCGCGCGGGACGCGGGCCTCACGGCGCCCGACACCGCCACCCTCGTCGCCACCCTCAAGGAGGCGGGGGTCGCGGCTGACGTGGCCGAGCGGGTGATCGCGCTCCTCGTGCGGCAGCGGGTGCTCGTGCGGGTGGAGACGCTCTTGTTCCACGCGGAGACGCTCGCGCGCCTCAAGCACGAGGTCGCCGCCCTCAAGGCGGGCGCGGCAGGCGAGGTCTACCTGGATGTCGCCGCGTTCAAAGCGCGCTACGGGGTGTCGCGCAAGTACGCCATCCCCCTCCTGGAATACCTCGACCGGGAGCGGATCACGCGGCGGGTCGGTGATCGCCGGGTCATCCTGTAACGAGGGACAGCGCGAAGAACCCGGATGGCGGTGGCGGGAGCCTTACGGGTGGGTGTCGTCCTTCTTGTCGCTCGCCGCGCCTTCGCGGACGGCTTCCCGGAAGTTCCGGATGCCTTTGCCCAGGCCTCGCCCGATCTCCGGCAGGCGGCTCGCGCCGAAGAGCAGGATGACGATGAGCAGGATGACGAGCATCTCGGGCAGGCCAAGCGTCCCGAACATAGGTGGAACTCCTTTCGGCCCATTCTACCACCGGCGTCCGAGCGCCAGCCTCGCGACCCGCACCGCCAGCCGCACCTCGAAGGTCCCGAGGAGCCGGCGCGTCAGCGAGGCGTAGGGCTGGGCACCCGCCACCAGGTCGCGCATGACGCCGCGCACGGCCGGGCTCCGGCCCAGCGCTTCGACGAGCAGGTGCAAGAAGGGCCGCCGGTAGAAGCCGCGGGCGAGGCGCGCGGCGCACCGCAGCTCGGGATAGAGCAGATCGCCGAGGCGCTCCAGATAGGCGCGGTCCGCCTCGGGCCCTGACAGGGCGTCCGCCGCGGCCTCGGCCGACGCCAGCGCGAAGTAGATCCCTTCCCGCGTGAGGGCGTCGACCAGGCCGGCCGCATCGCCCACGAGCAACCAGCGCGGTCCAGCGGGGCGCTCGCGGTCCCAGTCCTCCTCGGCGAGCGACGGGATCGGCCAGGCGTACGGCACGAGCCGCGCGCGCTCGCTCGATTCCGTCTCGCGCAGCCAGGCGAGCGCGCCGGCACGCAGCGCCGCGGTCGACGCGCCGTCGGCCGGGGCGCATGCGCCCACGGCCAGGTGGTCGGGTCGCGGGAACGACCAGAGATAACCGGGCGGGGCGGTCGCGAAGCGGATCGCCACGTCCCGGGCGGTCCGGCCCCGCACGAAATAGCCGGTCGCGATCGACAGTTGGCGCCTCGCGAACGGGCGCGCGACCCGGCGGCGCACGAGGCTGTTGGCGCCATCGGCGCCCACGACGCAGTCGGTTCGCCACGCGCCCGCCGGCGTGCGCAGGTCGACGTGGCCGGGACCCACCCGGACGTCGACCACCCGCGCGGGCACGTGCTGGGCGCCGGCGGCCGTCGCCGCGGCGAGCAGGGCCCCGTCGAAGGCCGCGCGGGAGACGACGACGAGATCGGGGTGCGCGGCGGGCCCGCGGACGCCCAGCGGGACGCTGGCCGAGAGGCCGTCGACCTCGAAGCGCGCCGCCTCGACCGGGACCCAGGGCAGCGACTCCCCCGCGAGCACCGGCCGGACCAGGGCGAACGCCCGGTGCGTGAGTCCTCCGCCGCACGGCTTCTCGCGCGGGTGACTCGCGTCGAAAATCGCGACCCGGGCGCCGCGGCGCGCGAGCTGGTACGCACACCACGTTCCCGCCGGACCCGCACCGACGACCGCCACCTCAGCGTGGGGCACGAGCCGATTGTAGAATGGGACCGGAGGGTGGGTGGGAGCGGACATGCCGGACACGACACACTGTTTCACCGTTGGGGTCTTCCAGGACACCGCGTGGGCCCGGCGCGGCCTCGAGGCCCTCGCGCGTCACGGGTTCGAGCCGGCGTCCCTGAGTGTGATCGCCAAGGCCACGCCGGAGGTCGGCGCGCTCGTCCGCGAGGCGACCGGTCGCGACGGGACCCCCGTCGACGTCCCGGGCTTGAGCGCCGTCCTGGCCGTCGGTCCGCTCGTCGAAATCCTTGAGGGAAACGACCGGGGGCTCGCCACGCGCGGGCTGGCGGCGACGATGCGGCGCGCGGGGTTTCAGCCGCACGATGGGCTCATCTTCGAGCGTCTGGTGGCCCGGGGCGGTGTCCTCGTGAGTGTGGACGACGAGGCGCGCGCCGCCGACGCGCTGGCGACCCTCCACGCGTACGGCGCGGGCAATGCGGCCATCGGCGCGTGGGGAGGCCGCGTCTGAGAGCCGGCCTGTGGAGGCACGGGCCGGCACGACCGTTGCAGCACCCTCGGTCGCGGGTTGCGTCGGGAATCGAGGTCGGTGACAATAGCCCTATCGCGGTCGAGGCCATGAAGCTCCGCAAGGCGCGGATCCGCCGGCACACGGGGGAGGCGGGAGGGGCCGACGCCTCGGCGCCGCGTCAGCCGAGCTTCCTGTCCGAACACTCGGTCCTTCTCACGGACACGCGCTCGCAGCTCCGGCGCGCGTTCGGGGTGTCGGCACTGGTCCACGCGGGCCTGATCGCTCTCCTGGTCGTGGTCGCCCGGTCGGTGCCGCTCTCGACGTTCTCGCCCGACCTGCCCGACCTCACCTTCTACGACCTCGTGTGGCTGCCTCAGGAAGGGCCGGGCGGCGGTGGGGGCGGCGGGGGGAATCAGTCCCCCGAGCCGCCGAGGAAGATCGAACTCCCGGGCCGGGACAAGCTCAGCGTGCCGGTCGCCAAGCCGGTCGAGCTCGGGGCCGACCAACCGCCGAAGACGGACACCCCGCCGGAAACCCCGAAGCTCGAGATTCCCGCTGTGGCCCTCGCGGGGGGACAGCAGTTGCTGCCTGGTGCCCTGGAAGGGCTGCCCTCGGGGCTCTCCTTGGGCAGCGGGAGCGGCGGCGGCGCGGGCACGGGGCAGGGGACCGGCATCGGGCCGGGACGAGGGTCCGGCCTCGGGCCCGGCGAGGGCGGGGGGACCGGCGGCGGGGTCTATCGGCCCGGCAACGGGGTGACGGCTCCGCGCCTGCTGCGGGAGGTCAAACCGCAGTACACGGCCGACGCGATGCGGGCCAAGGTGCAGGGGATCGTCGAGCTCGAGGCGGTCGTGCTGCCGGACGGCTCGGTCGGCGATATTCGGATCGTCCGATCGCTCGACCCGGTGTTCGGCCTGGACCAGGAAGCGATCAAGGCCGTCAAGCAGTGGCGGTTCATCCCCGGCACGCGGTTCGGGCAACCGGTGGCGGTCCTGGTCGGCGTCGAGCTGCAGTTCACCCTTCGATAACGGCAAACCGCGGCGAGCTCGGCACGCGCTGTGGAGTCCGAGCCCGCCGCGGTCTCGCCCTGGCGGCCCGCCGGTGGCGCGCCGTCAGTACATCAGGACATCAGTACATCCCGCCCATACCGCCCGGCGGCGTCGGCGTCTTTTCCTTCTCTTCGGGGATTTCCGACACGAGCGCTTCGGTCGTCAGGAGCAGCGAGGCGATCGACGCCGCGTTCTGGAGCGCGGACCGGACGACTTTGGTGGGGTCGATTACACCCGACTCGACGAGGTTCTCGAAGCAGTCGGTCTGGGCGTTGTAACCCTCGTCGTCCTTGAGCGCCTTGACCTTCTCGACGATGATGGAGCCCTCCTGGCCGGCGTTCTGGGCGATCCAGCGCAGCGGTTCTTCGAGGGCCCGGCGCACGATGTTGGCGCCGACGGCCTGGTCGCCCGTCAGCGCGAGGCTGTCGAGGGCCCTGGCGGCCCGGAGCAGCGCAACGCCGCCGCCGGGGACGATGCCTTCCTCGACGGCCGCCTTGGTCGCGTGCATGGCGTCCTCGACGCGGGCCTTCTTTTCCTTCATCTCGGTCTCGGTGGCCGCGCCGACCTTGATGACCGCCACGCCGCCGACGAGCTTGGCCAACCGCTCCTGGAGCTTCTCGCGGTCGTAGTCGGAGGTCGTCTCCTCGATCTGCTTGCGGATCTGCCGCACCCGGCCCTCGATGGCCGCCTTCGTGCCGGCGCCCTCGACGATCGTGGTGTTGTCCTTGTCGATCGTGACCTTCTTGGCCTTGCCGAGGTCGGCGAGCTGGATGTTCTCCAGCTTGATCCCGAGGTCCTCGGTGATGGCGCGGCCGCCGGTGAGGACGGCGATGTCCTCGAGCATGGCCTTGCGCCGGTCGCCGAAGCCGGGCGCCTTGACCGCGGCGGCCTGGAGCGTCCCGCGCAGCTTGTTGACGACCAGGGTAGCGAGGGCTTCGCCTTCCACGTCCTCGGCGACGATGAGCAACGGGCGGCCGGAGCGGGCCACCTGTTCGAGGAGGGGGAGCAGGTCCTTCATCGAGCTGATCTTCTTCTCGTGGATCAGGACGAAGGGGTTCTCGAGCACCGCCTCCATGCGCTCCGGGTCGGTGACGAAGTAGGGCGACAGGTACCCGCGGTCGAACTGCATGCCCTCGACCACCTCGAGGGAGGTTTCGAGGGTCTTGGCTTCCTCGACGGTGATGACGCCGTCTTTGCCGACCTTGTCCATCGCCTCGGCGATGATCGTGCCGATCGTCTCGTCGCCGTTGGCCGAGATCGTCCCGACCTGGGCGATCATCTTGCCGCTGACGGCGCGCGACTGCCGCTTGAGGGCGGCGACCACCGCCTCGACGGCTTTTTCGATCCCGCGCTTGAGGTCCATCGGGTTGGCGCCGGCCACGACGTTCTTGGCGCCCTCGCGGTAGATGGCCTGGGCGAGGACCGTGGCGGTCGTGGTGCCGTCGCCGGCGGTGTCGGACGTCTTGCTCGCGACCTCGCGCACCATCTGGGCGCCCATGTTCTCGAGCGGGTTCTTGAGCTCGATTTCCTTGGCGACGGTCACGCCGTCCTTCGTGATGGCGGGCGAGCCGAATTTCTTGTCGAGCACCACGTTGCGGCCCTTGGGGCCGAGGGTCACGCGCACCGCGTCGGCGAGGGCGTTGACGCCGCGGAGGATCGCCTGGCGCGAGTCCTCGCCGTAGACAATTTGTTTGGCCATGCTGGTCTCCCGTCCGATTGCGAAGCCTACTTCGTCTTGGTCTTGCCGGAGGCGGGCTTCTCCTCCGACTCGATGACCGCGAGCACCTCGTCTTCGCGCATGATCAGGTACTCGTCGCCGTCGATCTTGATGTCCTGCCCGGAATACTTGCCGAAGAGGATGCGGTCGCCTTCCTTGACCTCGAGGGGGATCACCTTGCCGTCGTCCTTCTTCTTGCCGAGACCGACGGCGATGACCTTGCCCTGCTGCGGCTTTTCCTTGGCCGTGTCGGGGATGATGATGCCGCCGACGCGCTGTTCCTCTTCCTCGAGACGCTGCACGATGATACGGTCGTGAAGGGGCCTGATCTTCATGGGACGCTGTCTCCGTTAGCACTCATGAAAGGCGAGTGCTCATTATAGTCCGCGGCCGGGGGGTGTCAACAGGGAACGCGCCCGGCGGCGCTAGGCCGCGCCACGCCGGCGGAGCCGGTAGGCGACCACCTTGCGGGTCATGGTGTTGCGGTGCACGCCGAGCAGCTCGGCGGCCCGCACGAGGCTCCCGCCCGAGCGCGCCAGGGCGCGCTGGATGAAGCAGCGCTCGAACTCGCGCCGGGCCTCGTCGTACCGGATCCCCCGGTCGAGCATCTCCTGAACGAGCTGTTCGAGCCGCTCGCGCACCGGGTCCGCCTCCGCGCCTAGCCCAGCGCCTCGCCCGTGAGCCGGCGGTACGCTTCCAGGTACTTCTCGCGCGTGCGCGCCACGACGTCGTCGGGGAGGGGCGGGACCGGGGGCTGGCGGTTCCACCCGATGGCGTCGAGATAGTCGCGCACGTACTGCTTGTCGAAGCTGGGCTGCGCCCGGCCCGGCACGTAGGCGTCCTTCGGCCAGAAGCGCGACGAGTCGGGCGTCAGGACCTCGTCGATCAGGATCAGGGTGCCGTCGTCCGCGACCCCGAACTCGAACTTGGTGTCGGCCACGATGATGCCCCGCGCCTCGGCGTGCGCGGCGCCGCGGGCGTAGAGCGCCAGCGTGAGGTCGCGGAGCTGCGCGGTGCGTTCGGCGCCAAGCAGGCGGGCGACCTCCGCTTCGGAGATGTTCTCGTCGTGGCCGCTCTCCGCTTTGGTCGCCGGGGTGAAGATCGGCGCCGGCAGCCGGTCCGACTCGGACAACCCCGCGGGCAGCGGCACGCCGCACACGGCTCCCGTCCGCTGATACTCCTTCCAGCCGGAGCCCGCCAGGTAGCCGCGCGCCACGCACTCGACAGGCAGCGGCGTCGTCCGCCGGACGAGCATCGAACGCCCGCGCAGCAGGTCGGCGTGGCGCCGCGCCGCGTCGGGGTACTGGTCGACGTCGACCGTGATCAGGTGGTTCGGGACGACCTCGCCGAGCGTCCGGAACCAGAACGCCGAAAGTTGCGTCAAGACCCGGCCCTTGTCGGGAATGCCGGTCGGCAACACGTAATCGAACGCCGAGATGCGGTCGGTGGCGACGATGAGCAGGGCGTCCCCGACGGCGTAGATGTTGCGGACCTTGCCCCGCTTGACAAGCGGCAGACCGTCCAAATGGGTTTCGACGAGCGGCGCGGCAGCGGGCACGGCGGAGCCTCGACCAGGAGCCGTCAGCTTACCCAGCCCCACGCGCCGAGTCAACCCTCCACCCGGCGCACCGTGATGCCGCCCCCCGTCGCCCGCAGCGATATGCGGGGGCCGCCGCGTCCCAGGGGACCCGCGACGCGCTGCCGCCGCCCGTCGACCGCGACAGGCAAGTCGATCCCTTCGAGGCGGATGGCACCGTCGGTCGCCACGGCGTCGAGATCGACGGCGGCCGAGGGCGGCAGCGCGACCTCGAGCGTCCCGCCCGTCGAGAACACCGCCACCTCGACCGGGCGCGCCAGGTGCAACCGGACCGTCGCGCCCTGCGCGTCGCACCGGACGCTGTCGACGACCCCCTTCAGCGTCAGGCGCCCGGCGGCGATGGTGGCCTCGACCGGCCCCGCCACGCCATCGAGCTCCGCGTCTGCCCCGCGGGTCTCGAGCTGGACCGGCCCCTTCAAGGCGTTCGCCCGGAGCGATCCCGCAGTCACGTCCAGCCCGACGGTTCCCCGGACACGATCGAGGCGGACGGCGCTTCCGCGCGTCCGGAGCCGGACCGTCCCGACGTCGGCGAGCTCGAGCGTTCCGCCCCGGTGGTCGCCTTCGACCGGGCCGGCGATCTTCGTCAGGCGCGCCGTGCCTCGTGTCGACCCCAGCGCGACGCCGGCCACGTCACTCACGACAAGAGCGGTCCGCACGTCCTCCAGGCGGACCCGCAAGCGGCTGGGGACCCGAACCGTCAGGTCGGCCTGCTGCCGGCCTTCCGCCGGATAGTCGACCGCGAGCAGGAGCGCGTCCGTCGCGGTGTCGAGCCGCAGCGTGGTGGCCGCCGCGAGGCGCCGGGCTTCCGCCTCGTCCGTGCCGGTCGACGTAACGGTCAGGTCGACCGCGACGTCGGCCCGAGGTTCTCCCTGCACCGTCACGCGGGTGGCGTTCTGGACGCGGAGCGCCTGCACCGACGCGGGCACCGGAGTCGACTGCGCCTGCCTATACTCGGCGCGCGCCGACTCGGGACGCAGTTCGCGGACGAGGCGGCGGGCCAGTTCGCCGAGCGTGCGGCGGGGGGTCGTGCGAGGCGGCGCGCTGACGTGGTAGACGATCACCCCCGCAGCGGCGAACGCGAGGATGAGCAGTAACTCTCGCTTTCCCATAGACTTGGGGGTGTCCTTATAGTAGAGTGCGCAAGGACCGGGTCGCGCCGCGCGCCGCCTGGCAAGTCCCGAGGGCTGCGCGGGGTCGCCCTCGGGATTGTACACTGCGGGCTGTGGCCTCCCGTCTGCGCGCGGCCGGCGTTGTCGTCTTGACGCTCGGGTTGGTGGCGTTTTTTCTCCGGAACGCCGACCTCGGGACCGTGTGGGCGGAGATGCGGGGGGCGGAGGGACGGCTGCTGCTGCTGGCCACGGCGGCGACGCTGGCGGCGTATCCCTTGCGGGGCATCCGATGGGTCGTGCTGCTCGGGCCCCTCGGTCGGGTGCCGTTCGGCCTGGCGGTGCGGGCGACGGTGATCGGCTTCGGCGCGAGCGCCGTGCTGCCGGCGCGCGCGGGGGAAGTGCTGCGCCCGTACCTGCTGGCACGGCGGGAGCGGCTCAGCGCGGCGGCGGTGTTCGCGACCATCGTGATCGAGCGGGTCCTCGATCTGGCGACGGTGTTGTTTTTTCTGGGGGTGGTGCTGCTGTGGTTCGACCCGGGGCTGGCGTCGCGCGATCCCGCGAGCTTCGCGGCCCTGCGCGCGGGCGGGCTGGCGGCGGCGCTGGCGGCGTTGGGCGTGCTGGCCACGCTCGCGGTCCTGGCGGGCCACCCCGAGTGGGTGGGCCGCTGGGCGGCGTGGGTCGAGGGCTGGCTCCCGGCGGGGGTGGCGGGACGGGTGGAACAGGGGGTGCGCCGCTTCAGCGACGGGCTGGCGGCGGTGCGGCAGCCCCGGCGCCTGCTCCTGGTGGCGGCGTGGTCCGTGCCGGTGTGGCTGGTGATTGCGGCGAGCATCTGGTCGACGGCGCAGGCCTTCCACATGGCGCTGCCGTACACGGCCGCGTTCCTCATCATCGCGGTGCTGGTCGTGGGCGTGTCGGTGCCGACGCCGGGGGCGGTCGGCGGGTTTCACGCGGCGTTCCAGCTCGCGGTCACGCGGTTCTACGGGGTGGCGAACGACCGCGCGGTCGGGGCCGCGATCGTGCTGCACGCGATTTCGTTCGTCCCGGTGGCGGTGCTCGGGGCGGTTTTCATGCTGCGGGAAGGCCTGACGCCGGCGCGCGTGCGCGCGCTGGTGGGGGCGCCAGGGGCGGGGGAGGCGGAGGCGCACGGTGAAGTGTCCGTACTGCGGCCATCTGGGTGACAAGGTGGTCGACTCGCGGGAGACCAAGGAAGGCGGCGCCATCCGGCGGCGCCGCGAGTGTCTGGCGTGCGGGCGCCGGTTCACCAGTTACGAGCGGATCGACGAGATCCCGTACATGGTCGTGAAGAAAGACGGCCGGCGCGAGCGGTTCGAGCGCCAGAAGCTCATCGCCGGGCTCCTGAAGGCTTGCGAGAAGCGGCCGGTCAGCGTGGCGGCCCTCGAGCGGCTGGCCGACCGCGTCGAGATGATGCTGCAAGACCGCCCCGAAAAGGAAATCGCGACGCGGGAGATCGGCGAGTTCGTGATGCAGGAGCTGCGGCGGCTCGACAAGGTCGCCTACGTCCGCTTTGCTTCGGTCTACCGCCACTTCCGCGACGTCAGCGAGTTCATGACGGAGTTGCGCGACCTGCTCGACGCGAAGGAGTCGTGACGGCGGGCGCCTCGGACCGAACCATGACGCGGCCGCCCCTCCGGGACAATCCGCGGCGTCTCCTGGTCGTCATCCTGCTGCTCGCGGCGGCCTTCGTGGCGCTGCTCGTGGCCGACCGCGCGACCGAGCTGCGGGCCGATTTCCTGAGCGAGGTCGTGCTCTACGCCCTGACGGTCGCCGACCTCACGATGCTGGTGGCGCTGGGGTTCGTGCTGGCGCGCAACATCGTGAAACTCGTGGTCGAGCGGCGGCGGGGCCTGCCCTTCGCGCGCTTCCGGTCCAAGCTCGTGGCGGCGCTTCTGGGCCTGACGATCGTTCCCGCCGTGCTCGTGCTGGTGGTCGGGAGCGAGATCATCCGCACCAGCGCGAACCGGTGGTTCAGCCCGCCCATCGAGGAGGTGCTGGACTCGGCCACACGCATCGCCGCGGACTACTACCGGGAGCGCAGCCGCACCGTGCGGGACCACGCGGCGCGCATCGCCCGGGGGCTCTCCCCCGCGCTGGTCGCGGCGGGCGAGGTGACGGCGGTGCGGGACGCGATCGCCTCGGAAGTGGCCGCCGAGCGGCTCGGCCTGGTCGAGGTCTACCAGATTCGCCCGGTCCCCGGCGGCCCGCCCGAGGTGGTGCCCCTGGTGGCCGTCGAGACGCCGGCGCTCCCGCGCGACGAACTCCGGGCGTC
>CAYZKQ010000103.1:0-11523 GCA_964478975.1 uncultured Vicinamibacterales bacterium
CCGCTGGGCGCACCGCTCCAGGTCGGGGTCCGGCTCGCCGGGCGGCGCGCCGCGACACGCCCGGAGCCAGGCCAGTCCGGCGGCCGCCGCCCCGAGGGTCCCGCTGACGAAGAGCTCGTCGCCCGGCCGCCCGCCGGCGCGGGTGAGGATCCGGCGGCGCTTGACGCTCCCGACGGCGGTCACGTCGACGACGAGCGGTCCCGCGGTGCGGGTGAGGTTGCCGCCGACGAGCGCCACGTGGTGGGGGGCCGCGGCGGCGAGCACCCCGTCGACGAGGGCGTCGAACGCCTCCACGGGGAACTCGTCGGGCAGGGCCAGCGACAGCAGGGCGGCGCGCGGGGCGGCGCCCATGGCGGCGAGGTCGCTGAGGTTGACGGCGAGGGCGCGATACCCGATATCGGCCGGGGACGCGACGGTCGGGTCGACGTGGACGCCCTCGACCAGAGCGTCGACGGTCAGGACCGTGAGGGTGTTCCGGTCGGGTTCGAGGACGGCGGCATCGTCGCCGATCGCGACCGGCGCCCAGGCGGGGGCTGGCGGGACCCGCGCCCGGAGGCGGTCGAGCAGCGCGCGCTCGCCCAGGCTGGCGGCGGTCGCGGGGCCGGGGCCCGGCCCGGCGCTAGCGGGCATAGTCGACGGCCCGGGTCTCGCGGATGACGGTGACCTTGATCTGCCCGGGGTATTCGAGCTCGTGCTCGATGCGGCGCGCGATGTCTTTCGACAGCCAGACGGCCTCTTCGTCGCTCACCTTGTCGCTCTCGACGAGGATCCGGATCTCGCGTCCGGCCTGCAGGGCGAACGACTTGGCGACGCCCTTGAACGAGTCGGCGATGCCTTCGAGCTTTTCGAGGCGCTTGACGTACGACTCGAGCAGATCCCGTCGCGCGCCCGGGCGGGCGGCGGAGATCGCGTCGGCCGCCTGGACGATCATGGCTTCGAGCGAGGGCCAGTCGATGTCCATGTGGTGGGCCGCCATGGCGTTGACGACCGCTTCGCTCTCGCCGTGCTTCCGCAAGAACTCGATGCCGAGTTCGAGGTGGCTGCCGCCGACGTCGCGGTCGATCGCCTTGCCGATGTCGTGGAGGAACGCGGCCCGCACCGCCACGTGCGCGTCGAGTCCGACCTCGCGGGCCATGATGCCGGCCAGATAGGCGACTTCCTTGGAGTGGGCGAGGACGTTCTGGCCGTAGCTCGTCCGGAACTTGAGCTTGCCCATCATCCGGTAGATCTCGGGGTGGAGGTCGTAGAGCCCCAGCTCGAAGGCGGCGGCCTCGCCCTCGCGGCGCACCGTGTCGTCCATCTCCGCTTTCACCTTCTCGACGACTTCCTCGATGCGGGCCGGGTGGATGCGGCCGTCGGCGACCAGGCGCTCGATGGCCTGGCGGGCGATCTCGCGCCGGTAGGGGTCGAAACTCGAGAGGATGATCGCGCCCGGCGTGTCGTCGACGATGAGCTCGACGCCGGTGGCGAGTTCGAGGGCGCGGATGTTGCGGCCCTCGCGGCCGATGATCCGCCCCTTCATCTCGTCGTTCGGCAGGTCGATGACCGACACCGTCGTCTCGATCGCGTGCTCGGCGGCGCTGCGCTGGATGGCGTCCGTGATGATCTCGCGGGCGCGCGCCGCCGCGATCTCGCGGGCCTCGGCCTCGAGGCGCTTGACGAGCGTCGCCGCCTCGCGCCGCGCGTCGGTCTCGATCTGCCGGAGCAGCAGGTCCTTGGCTTCGTCGGCGGTCAACCCGGCGACGCGCTGGAGCTCGCGCTGGCGTTCGGCGAGCAGGGCCTCCGCCCGGGCGTGCGCCTCCTCGGCGGCGCGCTCGCGGGCGGCCACGGCGCGCTCGCGCTCGGTCAGGGCGCGCTCGCGGCGCGCGAGATCCTGCTCGCGGCGCTCGATCGCGGCCTGACGTTCGGCGGCGGCCCGAGCGCGCTCGGCCACTTCGCGTTCGCGCGCCTCAGCCGCCTGCAGCCGCTCCCGGGCCTCCCGCTCGGCGCGGGCCAGAATCTCGTGCGCCTTTTCCCGCGCGTCGACCAGCGCCTCTTTGCGGCGCGTCTCGGCGTCCCGCTCGGCTTCGTGCACGAGCCGCCGGGCCTGCTCCTCGGCGCGCCCCACCGTCTCGGCGGCCACCCGCCGGCGCGTCGCCAGCCAGTAGGCGTAGACAGCCAACGCGGCGGCGGCCGAGACCAGGAACGTCACGAGCAGCCCGAGCAGCTTCATGATGCGCCTCCGGCGGCACGACAGACCCCGCGGTCACTGGACACTCCCGACGCTCCGGGGCAGCCCGGCGGCCCCTGGACCGGGCGGCCCCCGGCGGTCGCGCGGGGTTCGCCGGCCATCGAGGGGAGGGGGTTAGGGGGCGTCCGCCGGTGCCGTGGGGGGAGGTCGGATGAACCTGCACTCAGCAGGTGGAATCGCTGGGTCCCCGCGCTTCAGGCTTCCTCGCGCCGAGGCATGCTCACCGCGCGGGCTCGCAATTCACTTCGGTGTAGCGTTGGCTCAAACGAGCCTCCGTGCGCCGCACGCACACCGCAGGCGCCCGCTTCATCTTAGACCGATCCTCCGGAGCCCGGCAAGCACGGGCGGGGCGCGTGCCGACCGCTCGCCGCCGGTGAAGCCGCCGGCGGGGTCGCCTGCGCCCCCGACTTCCGTGGCGGGCGGCCCGCTCAGGACGAGGGATCCGACGCGCCCGGCGCCGGGGAGGCGCCGGCGAGCACACCGTCGAGCAGCCGCTCGATCGCCTCCGCGCGCGCCCGGACGCGGTCGCGCTCGACGGTGGTGGCCTCGCGGCACTGGAAATACTCGTCGGCGATGTTGAGGGCGGCGAGCACGACGATGCGGACCCAGTCGGAGGCGGGGGCTTGCGCGGCGGCGGCCCGCACCCGCTCGTCGACGTAGGCGGCGAGCCGGGCCACGTAGTCGGGCTCCAGCTCGCTCCGAATCGCGTACCGCTGCCCGCCGATTTCCACCGACACCACCCGCGACCGCGTGCGGTCCATCGCGAGCTCGCGACCGTCCGGGTCCGCCCGGGCCGGTCGACTCACAGATTCAGACTCTCGATCTGCTCGAGCAGGTCCGCCACGCGCGCCCGCACCTGGTCGCGCTCGGCGCGGAGCGCCGCGATCTCCGCCGCCGCGCCCTCGGCCTCGGCGAGCCGCGCCTTGAGGGCGTCGAGGTCGCGCGCCAGCCGCGCGTTGTCCTCGGCGAGGCGCGCCCGCTCCGCGCGCAACCGGTCGACCGCGCCCACCAGCAGCTTCACCTTTTCCTCGAGCCGGTCGATCGGCTCGAGGTCGATCGTTCGCGAAGTCGTCTTGGCCATCGTCGAGTCCCGCTCGGGTGACGGCATCATACCAGAGATTCTCAGCGCCGGACCGCGCCGTGCGCCTCGGCGAGCGCGGCCACGATGCGGGCCATCGCCTCGT
The DNA here is from genome assembly GCA_964478975.1 of uncultured Vicinamibacterales bacterium. GTDB lineage: Bacteria > Acidobacteriota > Vicinamibacteria > Vicinamibacterales > JAHECP01 > CAYZKQ01. Next base: position 3,415 of record CAYZKQ010000103.1, read on the forward strand.
CCACTTCGGCGTCCGTCAGGGTGCGGTCGGGGGCGCGGAACGTCAGGCGCAGCGAGAGGCTGACGCGCCCGGGCGCGATCCCCTCGCCGCGGTACCGGTCGAACTCCCGGAGGTCGACGAGCGTCGAAGGGGCGGCGCCCCACACCGTGTCGCGCACGGCCGCGGCCGGCAGCCGGTCGTCGATCTCGACCGACAGGTCGCGGACGACCGACGGGTAGCGCGGCAGCGGCTGCATCCGGACCTCGTCGGGGGACGCGCCGACGCGGGCGAGGCGGTCCAGGTCGAGCTCGCCCACGAGGATCGCGTCGGCCCCGGCGAAGCCGCGGGCCGCCGCCACCCGCGGCTCGAGCTGCCCGACGACCCCGACCAGGACCGGGGGCTGCCCCGGCGTGCGGAGCGGGGCGGCCTGCACCTGCGCGGCGCGCCCGGTCACGAGAAACCGCACCGCGGCGGGCTGGAGGGCGATGGACGCCCCGAAGCTGCGGCCGAGCAGCTCGACCACGCCCTTGGCGTCGAAGAAATCAGCGGGGCGCGCGCGCCGGCTCCAGTGCTCGGGTTCGGCCGCCCCCGTCCAGATGAAGGCGACGCGGCGCGATTCGCCGTCGGCCGGCGAGAAGCAGACGCCTGTCTCGAACAGGCGCACGTCGCGCCGCTCGCGGCGGCGGTTGTACACGGCGGCGTCGAGGAGCCCCGGCAACAGCGAGGGACGCAGCACGGCGAACTTTTCCGACAGGGGGTTGGCGATCTCGACGAGCGGCTGACCGTCGGGCGCGAACGGCTCGGCGGCCGCGCGCTCGAGGAACGCGAAGGTCATGGCCTCGCTGAAGCCCGCGGCCGTCAGGATCCGCCCCGCCCGGCGGTCGCGGAGGATGCGGGGGTCGAGACCGGCCTCGAGGCGGCCGAGGGCTGGAAAGGTCTCCGGCACGCGGTCATAGCCGACGTGCCGGCCGACCTCCTCGATCAGGTCGATCTCCCGCGCGACGTCTACGCGGAACGTCGGGACGCGGACCGTCCAGCCCTCCGGCGCCCCCGAGACGCCGAAGCCGAGCCGCCGCAGGATCCGCTCGACCTGGCCGTCGTCGACGGCGAAGCCGAGGATGGCCGCGAGGCGGTGCCGGCGAAGCGTCAGGACCCGCGCGGGCGGCGGCGCCGTGCGGCAGTCGATCAGGGCGCCGACCGGTTGGCCCGCGCCCGTTCGGATGAGGAGCGCAAGGGCCCGCGCGATGGCCGTCACCTGCGCTTCAGGGTCGGCGCCGCGCTCGAAGCGCGCGGACGCTTCGGTTTTCAAGCCGAGGCGCCGGCTGGTCCGCCGGACCGAGCGGGGGTCGAAATACGCGCTCTCGAAAAGCACGCGCCGCGTGTGGTCGCCGACTTCCGAGTCGGCGCCCCCCATGACGCCGGCGATCGCCTGGGGCCGGTCGCGGTCGGCGATGACGAGCATGTCCTGGGCGAGGGTGCGCTGCACGCCGTCGAGGGTGCGCAGCCCCTCGCCCGGCTGGGCCCGGCGGACCCGCACCTCGCCCCCGGCCAGCCGCTCGAAGTCGAAGGCGTGCATCGGCTGGCCGAGCTCGAGCATGACGTAGTTGGTGATGTCCACCACGTTGTTAATGGGACGCACCCCGGCGGCCGTCAAGCGTTCGGCGAGCCACCCCGGCGAGGGCCCGACGCGGACCTGGGCGAGCTGTCCCGCGTAGCGCGGGCAGCCGTCCGGATCCTCGACCGTCACCCGCGCGGTGCCCGCCCACTCGAAGGCCCTCCCGTTGGGCCCGGCGCCGGTGACGCGCGCCGCCACCTCCCCGGCCAGGGACGGCTGGGCCGCGGCAGGTGTGACCGGCCAGAGCTCGAGCGGGCGCAGCTCGACATCGAAGGCTGCCGCGACCTCGCGGGCGACCCCGAGCAGCCCGAGACAATCCGGCCGGTTCGCCGTGACCTCCAGGTCGAGGACGCCGCGCTCCCGGTCGACCTCGGCGACCTCGAGCCCGCGGAGCCCGAGCGTCTCGGCCAGCGCGTCGAGCCCGGCTGGCACCTCGACCAGCTCGCGCAGCCACGAGAGCTCGACCTTCACGACGGGAACTGCTCCAGGAACCGCAGGTCGCCTTCGTAGAAGAGGCGGATGTCGTCGACGCCGTACTTAAGCATGGCGACGCGCTCGACGCCCATGCCGAAGGCGAAGCCCGTGTAGCGCTCGGGGTCGTAGCCGACCGCCTCGAACACCGCCGGGTGGACCATCCCGGCCCCGCAGACTTCGAGCCACCCGGTGCGCTTGCACACGGCGCAGCCGGCGCCGGCGCACGCCGTGCACGTGATGTCCAGCTCCGCGCTGGGTTCGGTGTAGGGGAAGAAACTGGGCCGGAACCGCACCGCGGTCGACGGTCCGAACACCTCGCGCGCGAAGGCCGCGAGGGTGCCCTTCAGGTCCGCCAGCGTCACGCCCTCGCCGACGACGAGCCCTTCGACCTGGGTGAACATCGGCGTGTGGGTGAGGTCGAGGTTGTCGCGGCGGTAGACCCGTCCGGGCGCGATGATCCGCACGGGCGGCCGGTGGGTTTCCATGTAGCGGATCTGCATGCCGGAGGTGTGGGTGCGCAGCAGGGTCGCGGTGTGGCCGGCGGATGGGACCGGCGCGGCCAGGTAGAGCGTGTCCTGCATGTCCCGGGCGGGGTGGTCGGGCGGCATGTTGAGCGCCTCGAAATTGTGGTAGTCGTCCTCGAGCTCGGGCCCTTCGACCACCTCGTAGCCCATGCGGAGAAACACGTTCTCGATGCGCTCGCGCATGAGGGTGAGCGGGTGGCGATGCCCGACGAGGGGCTCCCGCCCGGGCAGGGTGACGTCGAGCGCCTCGACCGCCGGGCGCGCCGCCTCGAGGGCCGCGCGGCGCTCGGCGAGGGCCGCTTCGATGTCGCGCTTGAGCGCGTTGGCGAGCTGTCCCAGGCGCGGCCGCTCGGCGGGCGGCGCCGCCGCGACGGCGCGGAGCAACGCGGGCACCACCCCGGCCTTCCGCCCCAGGTAGCGGTCGCGGAGGGCGCGCAGCTCGGCGTCGGTGGCGGCCCGGCCGAGCTCCTCGGTGAACGCGGCGCGCACGCGGTCGATGTCCGGAACCACCGTCATGGGGGTCGAGCGGGGCGGGACGCGCCGGGCCGTCGCCGCGCCCCGCCTCAGGCGCGCGCGGCTTTCGCCTGAGCCGCGAGGTGGGCGAAGGCCGCCGGCTGGGTGAGCGCCAGGTCGGCGAGCTGCTTGCGGTCGAGGGCGACCCCGGCCGCCTTGAGCCCGCTGATGAACTGCCCGTAGGTCAGGCCGTGCTCCCGCGCGGCCGCGTTGATGCGGAGCACCCACAACCGGCGGAAGTCACGCTTCTTGCGCCGCCGCCCGACGTAGGCGTACTTGAGGGCGGTGTCGACCGCTTCCTTCGCCGCGCGGTACAGCTTGCTCTTGGTCTGATAGTAGCCCTTCGCCCGCGCCAGGACCTTCTTGCGCTTGGCCCGCCGGACGCTCCCGCGTTTGACTCTCGCCATGCCCTGACTCCTTCTCGCCTCGAGGCGCTCACCGGTACGGCAGCATGCGCTTCAGCTTCCGCACCTCGACGCCGGTCACCACCGTCGTGTGCCGGAGCTTCCGCTTGCGGCGGCGCGACTTCGAGGTCAACAGGTGCTGCTTGAACGCCTGGCGGCGCATGAACTTCCCCGTCGCCGTGCGCGTGAACCGCTTGGCGGCGCCGCGGTGGGTCTTGAGTTTCGGCATCGTTCGTTCCTCGCCACGGGGCCCGCCCCGTGCTCCACGTTCACTTCCGTTTCTGCGCCAGGATGGTGTGCAACTGATTGCCTTCCATCCGCGGCGGAGTCTCGGCGACCGCGACGTCCGCCAGCTCTTCGATGAGCCGGTCGAGGATGCGTCGCCCGATTTCCGGGTGGGCCATCTCGCGCCCCCGGAAGAAGACGGTCGCCTTGACCTTGTCACCGTCGCTCAAGAAGCGTTCGATGTGCTTCTTCTTGAACTGGTAGTCGTGCTCGTCGACCTTCGGGCGGAACTTGATCTCCTTGATCTCGATCATCTTCTGGTGCTTGCGCGCCTGCCGCGCGCGCTTCTGCTCGAGATACTGGTACCGCCCGTAGTCCATGATCCGACAGACGGGCGGCACCGCGGTCGGGGAGATCTCCACGAGGTCCAACCCCCTCTCGCGGGCGACGGCCAGCGCCTGCGCCGGCGGCATGATGCCGAGCTGCTGCCCGTTCTCGTCGATGACCCGCACCTCCCGCGCCCGGATCCGCTCGTTGGTCCGGACGCGTTCGTCGCGGCGGCCGCGGTGACGTTCGAAGGCGATACGCTCCTCCTCTCCACGATGGCCGGCCGGGCCGGCCGCTTGCCGTGCCGTCAATGGTTCACGCGGTCACGAGCGGAGTACGACTCTTGCGGCGCACCTCCTCGCGCGCCGCGTCGAGGAACGCGTCCACCGGGCGCACCCCGAGGTCGCCGGCCGACCGGCTCCTCACCGCCACGGTGCCGTCCTGCACCTCGCGGTCCCCGATGACCAGCATGTAGGGGACCTTCTGCACCTGCGCCTCGCGGATCTTATACCCGATCTTCTCCTGCCGGGCATCCACCTCGACCCGGAGACCGGCCTCGGCCAGCCGGCGCCGGACCGCTTCGGCGTAGTCGAGGTGCCGGTCGGCGATGGGCAGAATGACCGCCTGCACCGGCGCCAACCAGAGCGGAAACGCGCCGGCGTAGTGCTCGATCAACATGGCGATGAACCGCTCGAAGCTGCCGAAGATCGCCCGGTGGATGACGACCGGCGTGTGCTCGGCGTTGTCCGCCCCGATGTACTTGAGCCGGAACTGCTGCGGCAGCTGATAGTCGAGCTGGATGGTCGCGCACTGCCACTTCCGCCCGAGGGCGTCGGTGACCGAAAAGTCGATCTTCGGCCCGTAGAACGCGCCTTCGCCCTCGGCGATGCGGTAGGCTTGCCCCGCCGCCTCCAGCGCGCGCTTGAGCTCGGCTTCCGCGTGGTCCCACGTCGCGGCTTCCCCGAGATACTCGGCGGGCCGCGTTGACAGGGTCATCTCCGGCACCAGCGCGAAATCGTCGTACACGCGCTGGACGAGCCGCAACAACCGCTCGACCTCCTCGCCGATCTGATCCTCCCGGAGGAAAATGTGCGCATCGTCCATGATGAACTCGCGCACCCGGGTGAGCCCACTCAACACACCCGACGCCTCCAGCCGGTGCAACACGCTCTGCTCGTGGATGCGCAGCGGCAGGTCCCGATAGCTGCGCACCTGGCTCGCGAAGAGCAGCATGTGCCCCGGACAGTTCATCGGCTTGAGCGCCGACACCTCCTCCCCGCTCGGCGACTCGATCACGAACATGTTGTCGCGGTAATGCGCCCAGTGGCCCGAGGTCTCCCAGAGCGCCTTGTGGAACACCAGCGGCGCCCGCACCTCGACGTACCCGGCCGGGTAGAGCACCTCCCGCATGTAGTTGCCGAGCAGGTGCACGAGCGTCGTCCCCTTGGGGAGCCAGAAGGGTTCCCCGGGGGCCCACGGATGGAACCAGAACAGTTCCAGCTCGCGCCCGAGCTTCCGGTGGTCCCGCCGCTTGGCTTCTTCCAACCGCGCGAGAAACGCGTCCAGCTCAGCCTGGGTGAAGAACGCGGTGCCGTAGATGCGCTGCATCGGCTGATTCCGCGCGTCGCCCTTCCAGTACGCGTTCGACGCCGACAGCAGCTTGAACGCCGCGATCCGCCCGGTGGACGGGACGTGCGGGCCCGTGCAAAAATCCACGAACGTGTCCGTGTCCTTGATCGTGTAGCACGAGACGTAGGCTTGACCGGCCGTCTTCTCCTCGATGAGCTGCACCTTCAGCGGTTCGCGGCGCGCCGCGAAAAACCGGATCGCCTCCTCGCGAGGCCACAACTGGCGCTCGTAGGGCAGATCCTGGGCCACCAGCTCCCGCATCTTGCGCTCGATCGCCTCCAGATCCTCGGGCACGAACGGGCGTTCGACGACGAAGTCATAGAAGAACCCGTCGTCGGTCGCGGGTCCGATGCCGCACTGCGCGCCCGGGAAGAGCGCGGTCACGGCGGCCGCCATCAGGTGCGCCGCCGAGTGCCGGTAGACCGCCAGCGCCTCCGGACTCTCGGGCGTGATCAGGCGCACCCGCGCGTCGCGCTCGAGCCGAAACGAGAGGTCGACGAGGCGGCCGTCCACCTCGGCCGCGAGCGCCGCGCGCGCCGCCTCCGGCTGGACGGCCCGGGCGGCTTCGGCCACCGGCGTGCCGGCAGGCACGCGACGACGGGAGCCGTCGGGCCACGTGACGGTGATCTCGGCCATCGCTCGATTGAACGCGGGTAATTCCCTGCGAGAGGGGCGGCGGCCGCCGAACGCTCAGCGGCTCACAAGCGTGGTAGGCGCGGGTGGACTCGAACCACTGACCTCCTGCGTGTCAAGCAGGCGCTCTGACCACTGAGCTACGCGCCTATCTTCTGAAAACACTTGGCCTTACCCGGAGCGCCAGTATAACAACCCTGTTTCCAGCGCGTCAATCGCGCCTTCGAACGCGTCCCGGCGGCGCCGCCAGGCCGCCCGTCAGGCCGCGCGCTTGACGCCCAGTCGCGCCAACGCCCGCTCGAGAATCGGGTCGCCCGCCGGCGGCGGCGCGCCGAACTCCACCTCCGGCTCCTCGACTTCGACCGTCGGCGCCACGCCGCGCAGGTGGATGGCCTCTCCTTTCGGCCCCAGGTACCGCGACACCGTCAACCACAACGCCCGCTCGTCCGGCAACCAGACCACCCGCTGGAGGCCGACCCGGCCGGCCGTCCGCTCCCCGACGATCTCGGCCCGCCCGTTGCCGGCGAGGGCCGCGGCGAACAGCTCCGCGGGTCCCGCCGTGCCGTTGGTCGTGAGCAGGACGAGGGGCCACGTCACGCTCCCATCACCGGCCGCTGCGGCGACGGGTTGCTGGCGCCCTTCGCGCCCCGCCAGGATCGCCAGCGTGCCGGAGGCGACGAACAGCCTTGCCGCGTCGAGCCCCGCTTCCAGCCGCCCCTCCGCCGTTCCCCGCAGGTCGACCACCAACTGCCGCGCGCCCGCCTTCGCCAGCTCGTTCACCTGGCGCGCCAGGTCGCCGCGCACGCGCGGGCCGAACGCGGCGATCCGCACGTAACCGACGCCGGGCGCCACGACGCGCCCGGTCACGTCCGGACCCGACGGGGTCTCGCGCACCAGCTTGACCAGGTGCGGGTCTGCCGCGCTCTCGCGCAGGATCGTGAGCGTGACGGTCGACCCCGGGGCCCCCCGGAGCAGCCGCGTGGCCTCGACGACCGACAGGTCGCGCGTCGAGCGGCCGTCGATGGCCCGGATGTAATCGTTGGTACGCAAGCCCGCCTTCGCCGCCGGGCTGCCGTCCCGGACGGCCAGAATGCGGATGTAGGAGTACTGGCGCGTCAGCTCGAGGCCGACCGAGCCCTCGGGCAACGGGGTCTTCGCGTCGACCTGCCGGGCCAGCACCGCCGGCAAATACGCGCTGTCGGGGTCGAGGCCGTCGGCGAGTCCCCGGAGGGCGCCGTCCATCAACTTCGGGACATCGACCTCCTCGACGTAGGCGCTCAAGACGAGCTGCACGACGTCCTCGAACACGCGCAGGGGTTGGTAGGCGTTCTGCCCGGCGGCGACCCTGCCGAGCAGGGCTCCCACGAGAACGAACGCCAGCAGGGGCGTCGACACGAGAACCACGGCGAGCTTGCCGCGTCGGCTCATAGGCGCGTCGCCTACCTCTTTCGCAACCATTCTAGGGGATCGACCGGGCGTCCGTCGATGCGAATCTCGAAATAGAGGCGGGGCGCCTCGCCCGTCGGCGGCCGCCCGACCGTGCCGATCGGGTCGCCGCGCTCGATGCGGGCCCCCTGCGCGACGGCGAGCGAGGCCAGATAGCCGTAGAGCGTGTAGGTGCGGTCGCCGTGGTCCAGGATGACGAGGTCGCCGTAGCCGGTGAAGGGGGCGGCATAGGCGACCGTGCCGGCGTGCACGGCGCGCACGGGACTGCCTTCGGGCGCGAGCAGCTCGACGCCGCTCGGGCGGAGCGCGCCGCCGAGCCGACTCCGCGCCGCCGCGCTCC
>CAYZKQ010000104.1:0-11522 GCA_964478975.1 uncultured Vicinamibacterales bacterium
ATCAAGGGCCGCCCTCCGTTCGCCCACGACGGCGCCCCTGAAAAGGGGCACCATACGTACATGCCGCCGTGGCGCCCCGGAAAAGACCCGCCCTACGGACGCCCGCGCGTCCGCGGTCGATACTGCCGCCAGCTCCGCGGACCGCTCCGCCCCTGGCGCGGCGCCCCGGCCGCCCCCTCCGGCACGCGGTGATGCAAATGACAGATGGCCACCGCCAGCGCGTCCGCCACATCGTGCGGCGACGGCGCCACCGCCAACCCGAGCAGCAACCGCACCATGTGCTGCACCTGCCGCTTTTCAGCGCGCCCGTAGCCGACCACCGCGTGCTTGACCTCGGCCGGCGTATAGGTCACCACCGGCACGCCCGCTTCGCACGCCGCAAGCAACGCGACGCCGCGCGCGTGGCCCAGGCGCAGGGCCGACCGCACATTCCGCGCGTGGAACACATCTTCGACCGCGACACAGTCGGGCCGATGCTCCGCCAGCAAGGCGCGCAGCCCGCTGTGAATCGCCCGCAGCTTGTCGGGAAACGAAGCGTGCCCCGGCGCCGCCAGCGTGCCGCACGCGACGAGCCGGTGCCGGTGGCCGTCGCTCGCGACACAGCCGTACCCGGTGCGGTGGGAACCGGGGTCGATCCCGAAGACCGTCACGCCAGCGAGGCCTCGATCTCCTGTTCCTCGATGTCGAAATTCGACCACACGTGCCGGGTGTCTTCGTACTCCTCCAGCGCCTCCATCAGCTTGAGCATCTGCTGGGCTTCCCGGCCTTCCAGCTTCACATAGCTCTGCGGCAGCATCGAGACCTCCGCCGACAACGGCTCGATGCCCAGCGCCTTCACCGCCTCGTGCACCTTCGGAAAGGCCTCCGGCGTGCTGATGATCTCCCAGTTCGACCCGTCGTCCCGCATATCGTCGGCCCCCGCCTCGAGCACCGCCGTCATGAGCTGCTCTTCGTTGGCCTGGGCCTTGTCCACCACGATGTAGCCCTTCTTCTCGAACATCCAGGCCACGCTGTTGACCTCGCCCAGGCTCCCGCCGTGCTTCGACAGCAGGTGGCGCAGCTCGCCGACCGTGCGGTTCTTGTTGTCGGTGAGGACCTCGATGAGCAGGGCGACACCGCCCGGCCCGTAGCCCTCGTAGGTGACTTCCTCGTAGGCCACGCCGGGCTCCTCCCCCGTGCCCCGGCGGATGGCACGCCGGATGTTCTCGGCCGGCATGTTGACCGCCTTCGCCTGCTCGAGGACGGTGCGGAGGCGCGGATTCGCGTCGGGATCGCCGCCGCCCAGCCGCGCCGCGACGGTGATCTCCTTGATGATGCGGGTGAAGATCCGCCCGCGCTTGGCGTCGGCCGCCGCCTTCTTGTGCTTGATCGAGTGCCACTTGGAATGGCCGGACATGACTTCGCGTACTCCTCGAACCGCCGGGCGGGAGGACGAGAAATTCTAGCACGACTCACGCACGCGTCGCGACCGCCAGCCAGACCTCGGCCTCCTCCCGCCACGGCCCGCCCGCATAGTCCCCGTAGAGCGCCTCGAGGCGGAATCCGGCGCCTTCGAGGCGGGCGCACAGCTCGGGCATCGGCAGGGTTCGGAACACGAGCGAAAACGTCGCCGTCCGCCGCCGCCGGCCCCGGCGCTCGACGTACTCCTGCTCGAAGATCGTCAGGCCGCGGCCGCGATCCTGGCGCACCGTCTCGACCAGCGTGAGGTGGGTGCCGCGCCGGAGCCCCGTGCCCCGCAAGCTGATGCGCCGCTCGTACTCCCGCCACTTCGGAACGTCCGGCACGAGATCGAGCGCGAAGGTCCCCCCGGGCCGCAGCACCGCGGCGACCGACGCCAGCGCAGCTGCCAGGTCGGCATCCGACACGAGCGACTGCAGCAGTCCGTACGGGGCCAGGACCGTCTCGACGCTGCCGGGAAGGAGCGGGAGTGCGCGCACGTCGCCCCGCACGAGCGCCGCGCGCGCCGGACGCGAGAGCCGGCGCAGCCGGCGGCGCGCCCGGGCGAGCATAGCCGCCGACCGGTCGACGCCGACGATCCGAACGCCGGCCCGCGCGAGCGGAACCAGGACCCGACCGGTGCCGCACCCCAGCTCGAGCACGCGCCCGCCGCGCGCCGTCGCGAGGCGCCGCCAGAAAGGGAGGTCGCGGCGCCCGAGCGTGCGGGCGTTCTCCCAATCGTAGAACGGCGCGTACTCGTCCCAGCCCTGCCAGCCTTCCCGAACGGCCTCCGTCACCCCCGTTCGGCGTGCCACGCGCGCAAGACCTCGGCCTCCCGCTCCGCCGTCAGGCCGGCCCGGAGTTGCCGCTGGCGCTCGGCGGGCCGCGCGTAGTGGAACTCCAGCGTCGCCTGCGCCGTGTCGGCGAGCGTCCGGAAGGTCAGGCCCCCCGCGACCTCGCGCGTCAGATCGAAGCGCGCGAACCCCTCGTAGCCGGGCGTGGGCGGCCGCCAGACCGGCATCTCGATATACGGGCGGACCCGGTGCCGCGCCAGGAAGTCCAGCGGCACCCACGTCCACGACAAGGGCGCCTTCGTGACGGCCGCGATCCCGTAGAGCAACTCCGCCATCGACCGGCCGTTCTGTGGCCCCACCGCCATGAACGTGCCGAAGGTCCGCTGCTCGCACAGGCGGACAACCCACTCGGCCAGATCCCGCACGTCGATGATCTGCACGCGGTCCGCTTCGCCGTCGCCAGGCGCGAGGATCTCCCCGCCCCGATCGATGCGCACGGGCCAGTAGGTGAAGCGATCCGTGTCGTCACCCGGCCCGACGATGAGACCGGGCCGGACGATCGTGGTGCGGTCGCCGAACGCGCGGCGGGCCTCCCCTTCCGCCAGCGCTTTCCCGAGCCCGTACGGGTACGGTTGTCCCGGACGCCAGTTCGGCGTCGTCTCGGGCGTCAGGACCGGCGCGTCTACCGTGGCCGGCACGCGGCTCAGGTCGCGGTAGACCGACCGCGTCGAGATGAACAGGTACTGGCCCACCGCGTCCTTCAGGACCGCGGCCGCTTCCCGCACCCACTGGGGCGCCGTGGCGCCCGCGGAGGCGGAATTGTCGATGACCGCGTCCCAGGTCCGGCCCTTCAACGCCTCGTAGTTGTTGGCGGCGCGATCGCCGAGCAGCTCCTCGACCCCGCGAAACAGACCCGGCGCCGTGCGGCCCCGGTTGAAGATCGTGACCGCATGTCCCCGCGCCAGCGCGTACCGCACCTGGTGCGGCCCGATGAATCCCGTCCCGCCGAGAATGAGCAACCGGATCGGGCGCGCAGGCCCCGCCGACCCCGGCTGCCGGCCCTCCACCGCTCTGTCGGCCGCCGACCGTTCGGTCACCGCGCCGAGCCGTTCCGGCGCCAGGCCGAGACCCAGCACCCCGCCCGCCGCCGCCGCCACACGGATGAACGCCCTGCGGCTCGTCTCCATCCAAACCTCCGCGTTCAACGCCGGAAATTGTAGCCGACGCCGAACTTCAGATTGGGACTGTCGATCGCGCCCACCTTCAGCTCCGCGAACAATCCGTCCCGGTGCTCGACACCGACCAGCAGGGTGAACCCCCCGCCCACATCGGTGCCGCCCGGCCGCGGACGGCCATCCCGGAACGTGAAGATGTTCGCGGCCGGCCCCCCGCCGAGGTACACGCGGACGGGCCGGCCCTGAATGGGCACGTCATAGACGAACTCGACGTTCAGGGCCACGAGCGTCAGGCCGTCGCCCAGACCGATCTCGATGTTGGGCCGGAACGAGAGTCGGTCGACGAGCGCGGCGGACTCGATGTGGCCGCCGAAGTAGAACTGCTCCGGGTCGGCGCTCACCCCCGCCCGCGCGCCGGCGCGCTCTTGCGCGTGCAGCGGCGCGGACCACAAGCCCACTGTCGCCACGACGAGAAGCACGAACCCTGAGCGAATCTGCACGGCACACCTCCATCGGACGTCCGCCGGGTGGAGCAAGGGTTGGGCCGCCGGAGCGTCCGGTGCCAACCCACGACGCCCGGGGAACTTAGCCTGCACGGCACCGGCCACCGTCCGGGTGGGACGCTACGGAACTGTAACGTTATTACGCGACCTGGCGCCGGCGGCCCCGCGCGGCGGGTCCGAAGAGACCCACGCTACGGACGACCGCGCGCATCGTTGTCGATGGCCTCGTGCACCGCCGGCAAAGCGCCGAGGCCCCGCCGCAGCCTCAGCCGCCTCGCCGAAAGCCGCGCCGCGACCGACGCCAGCCGGTCGAAGTCGCGCGCCAGCGCCTCCCGCCGCTCCGTTCCCAGGTCCAGCCGGTAGAGGTGCGCCACGAGCGCAGCCATCGTCTCCCGCGGCGTCAAGGGGTCGATGCGCGCGACGGGCCTGGCCCCCGCCGGCAGCGGGCGGCCGAGGACATACACGCGCGCGAGCGGTACCGGCGCGCGCGCGAGCGCACCCCGACCCGGCGGGGCGGAAACGAGGACCTTGCCGGAAGCTGGCGCGGACGCTCGAGCCCCATCCCACCCGAGGCGCAGCCGGCGGAGCGCCGCCGGCCACAGCCTCACGCCCGGATAACTGGGCACGGCCACCAGGCGTCCGCCCCGCTCGTCGATCCGGAGACAATCGTCCGCGATCAGGCGATGGCCGGCGGCCCAGAAGCTCGCCGCGAGCGTAGACTTCCCCTGCCCGGCGCCGCCCAGAAAGGCCACCGCGCCCGCGGGCGTGACCACGGCGCTCGCATGCAGCACCAGGTGCCCGTGTTCGCCGATGACGAGCGGGAGCACCTGATGGAGAAACAGGTGCCGCCACTCGGGCGCCGCGACGCCTCGTTCCGGCGCGCAGCGCACCTCGGTGGCGTCCGCGGAAACGAAAAACTCCGCCAGTCGCGGGAATCGAACGAGATAGCCGCGGGCGACGCGCCCGAACGTCGCCCAGTCGCGGCCGTCCGGACCCCGCCACCGGTGATACCACCGGGGGCGCTGGTCGCCTCGAGCGTCGCGCGCCAGCCCAAACCGCACCCGCGCCGCCGCGCGCCCCACGGGTGTCAGCTCCGGGAAGACCACCTCCGACTGGAACGCAAAGCCGGAGACGCGATAGACGGGCATCGTCAGCGGCCGTATCGCGCGACGAGCCGCGCGACGAACGCCGCGGCGTCCTCCGGCGACTCGAACTGGTCACCGAACTTCTGGACGACCGCCGCTTCGATCTCCCGCAGCGTCGTCTGGCCGTTCAGGCGATCCAGCACGAAGCGAGCGGCCTGGCCCCGGGGCGTGAGCCGTGCGCGTCGGTCGGGCGCGAGAGACCGGACCTGCGCGACGGAAAGCGGGAGGCCGGCGAGCGAGGAGTGGGACGACGATGATACGGTGTCGCCCTCGCGCGTGCGAACCGCGATCCGCCATCGCCAGAGCCGGCCCCACCCCCCGGCGCCTGTGGCGGCGGCGAACGCCACGCTGTCGCCCGCCCGGACCGTGACGGGGGCGGCCACCGGAAAAAAGTAGTCCCGCCAGACCTCGCGCGACACCGGACTCGGCGGAGCGGTCGAGATCGTCTCGCCCTCGGCGAGCTCCTCGACCAGCCACGTCCCGACGCCGTGCAGCTCCCCCGACCGGGCGATGGGCAGGACCACCTCAGCATTCAACACCGGTGCCGGGTCGTCGAACCGCACCGTGCCGAGCGACACGCCTCGGCCGAGCAGATTCTCCGGCCGGGCGAGCCAATCGCACACGGTGTTGAGGGCCAGCTCCCGCGCGGGCCCGAAGTCGATGCCGTAGCGCGTCCCCCAGCCGCCGACCAGCTGCTCGTACACGTCCGGCGCTTCGACCGGAACGGCGAACAGCCCGGCGCGCGCCGGGATGACCCGTCCGCCCGGTTTGAGGAACCGCCGCGCGGCCGCGGGCACGAGGGCGAGGAGCGTCTCGAGTCCGTGGTGCGCCACGATCACGTCGACCGGCTCAGGTAGCTCGGCCTCGTCCGCGGGCGCCTGGATGAACACGATCCGGTCGGCCACCCCGTTGGCACGCGCGATGGCCCGGGCGAGGTCTACGATCGCGTCGGCGTCGACCGCGTACACGCGGCGCGCGCCGGCCGTGCAGGCAAACACCGCATGGATGCCGGTCCCCGTGCCCAGATCGAGCACGACCGCGCCGGGGAAAACCACCCGCTGGATCGCCCGCCGGAAGGCTTCCTGCGCCGCGCGATCCGCTACCAGGTGGGCGTGCCACTCAAGCCGCGGAACGTCCATGCGCGCTCCGACCTTCAGTCGCCGTCCGGGAAACCGCCCTCGCCCGCCGCGCCGTTACTCGGCGTCGCGGCCCACGACCTCCGCCACGAAGACGGACGCGTCCCGCGCGGTCGCGAACAGGTCGCGATGCGTCTCGTAGACCGCCCGCTCGATCTCGGCGAGCGACCGCCGGCCGTCGATGAGTTCGAGCACCAGGCGGCGGGCCCGCCCCCGCGCCGTGAGGCGCGGCGCATACGCCGGCTCCGTCCGCGCGAGGAGCTGCCGGTCGAGCAGCATCCCCTTCAGCGTCGAATGTGAGAACGCGGCCCGAGGCGCCGCCTCGCCCGGCGAGCAAACAGCCACCTCCCAGCCCACCACCACCTCACCCGTGAGCACCCGGAGCGACGCCCGGACGCTGTCCCCCGGCGCCACGGGCACGGGCGTGCCGACCGGGAAAAACACCTGGCGCCGGTCGATGCGATCCGCCGCGAGCGGCGAATTCGTCAGGGTCACCTCCGGGGCGAGGTGCGCCGCGAACCATGCCGCCAGCCCGTGCAGCGTGGCGGCCCGGGCGATCGTCCAGTGCCCGTCGAGCCGGACCATCGGCGGCGAGGGCTCGAGCAAGCTCACCGGGCTCCCCGCGGCGGGCGGTCCCAGCAGCTCGTCCGCGCGAATCCTCCGGGGATACCCCGTGTTGGCCGCCGTCTCGCGCGCCGCCGAGACGTCGAACCCAGCCGGCCGGGTGCTCCAGAAGTCGACTGCAGCGAACGCCTCGGGCGACTCCACCGGCGCCATCACGACCTGGAGCGACGCGGGGACGACCCGCCCCCCTGGCTTCAACAGGCGCCGGCGGGCATCCTCCAGGTCTTCGAGCACCGTCCCGTCGACGCCGAACCGGCCGCTCTGGTCGCAGACGACGACGTCCACCGGCTCGGGCAACGTCACGTGCGACGAGTGTGCCTTCAGATGGACGATGCGGTCGGCGCATCCGGTGGCGCCGGCGATCCGGCGCGCGAGATCGACGAGGTCCGTTTCTTCGACCGCGTAGACCCGCGACGCGCCGGCGCGACAGGCGAGCAACCCGAGGATCCCGGTGCCGGCGCCCAGGTCCAGTACGACGTCACCGGGGCGCACGACGCCGGCGATCGCGCGCGCATAGGCGTCCAGCCGCGCGCGATCGGCCAGGTACTGGCGGTGCTCGTCGAGGATCAGGGACACGGTGGTGGCGCGCCAGCCCAGCCGCCCGCCCTAGAGACAGTGCCAGTGCCGGCGGTGGCCCTGGAACTCGGCGCGCGGGCCCGACCCCCCGCGGGTCAGCTTGCCGATGTGGCCGTATTCCGTCAGGACCGGCGGACGGTACGGACGTTTCGCTCCCGCCGTTTCCGGCCGCGTGTCAGGACCCGCGCCCGGCGTCCGGCGCGTCTCGGGTCGCTTCGTCATGAACTTCCTCCTCCCGCGCGGGCCGGCGCGACCGCAGGCACGACCCGCCCGACCGGTCCGGTCCCGCACCGGCGCGCGCCCAGCATTATCGCGCGGAACCAGTGTTCGACGCTCAGGATCGCCCACACGGGAAGGACCAGGTCCGCCGATCGGCCCGCCGCGCCACCCAGACGAATCCGCCGGAATAGCTCGCGCACACGGTCCGCGTCGACCCAGCCGGCCTCGGCGATCGCCAGGCGCTCGACGAGGCCTGGACCGCCGAGCCGATCGATCGCGTCGAGGTACAGCTCGGTGAAGTCCACCTTCGCCTCGCGGGCCAGCAGCGCATCGGGCAGCCGCCCGCGCATGGCCGCCCGCACCACCACCTTCGACCGCCCGTCTTGCTGGCGCTGGGTCTCGGGCAGCGCGAGGGCGAGCTCGACGAGACGGCGATCGAAGAACGGATGCCGGTATTCGACCCCGTGCCAGGCTGCCGTCCGCTCGACCTGCTCTTTGAAGAGGGCTTCCCAGCCGGAACTGAGCAGCCGCTTCAGATCGGCGCGAGCGAAGCTCCCCTCGAGGGGCTCGAGCGGCGCCGGTGTCAGGCGATCCTCGAGACTCGTGCGCCGGGCGAACTCCGGTCGAATCCACGCGGGACTGCGCCGCACGCCGAGCCACCTCCGCAGGCGCCGGCGGAACCCGACCGGCACGAGGGGCAGCAGCCCGGCCTGTGCGAACAGCGACGCCGACTGCCCCACCGTCCCCTCGCCGTCGATGCGCAGTCGCCCCCACAACACCCGCAGGCGACCCGACCGCAGGAGATCCGCGTACCAGAACGTGCTGCCCTCGAACCACTGGTCGCCGCCGAAGCCCGTGAGGACGACCCGCAGCCCTTTCTCGCGGACGCGCGCCAGGAGCGGCCGAGCGAGCGGCTCGCCGGTCGGCAGGTCGGGCAGCTCGCCATATCGCGCGATCGGCTCGAGTACCGCGTCGAGCTGGATCGGCGTCGGGTCGACCAGATCCGCGCCGACCCCGAGATGGGACGCGACCGCAAGAATCTCCCGGCGCTCGTCGAACGAGCAGCGCGGAAACACGAGCGAGACCGGGTCGAGCCGCCGCGCCTCGACGCGCCCCTCGCGCATGACCTCCAGCGCGGTCGCCACGACGGCCGACGAGTCGAGGCCGCCGCTCAGGTGCGCACCCACGGAAGGCGTCTCGCGCAGCCTGGCCGCAACGGCGCGCCTCAGCGCCTCGCCGACGCGCTCGGCCGACTCGTCGTCCGACAACCCCCGCAGCTCGGGCGGGTGGGGATCCCAGTAGCGCCAGCGCCGCAGCCCCTGCGGCGAGACGACGAGGACGTGAGCGGCGGGCAGGCGGTGGATATCCGCGTAGACCGTCTCGTCGAGGCTCGTCGGCTGGGCCGCCAAACACTCCGCGAGAAACCCTTCGTTCGGCCGGCGTCCCACCGACGGATCCGCGAACAACGCCTGCGGTTCCGACGCCCAGCGGAACGCCCGCGCGTCCGCGTGATAATAGAAAGGCCGGATCCCCAGCGCGTCGCGGGCGCACCACAACTGCCGGCCGGCCTCGTCCCACAGCGCCAGGGCGAAGTCGCCGACGAGGCGTTCGAACATCCCGCCGCCCCATCGGGCGTACGCGTCGAGCACGAGCGCCGCATCCGCACGGCGCCGGCCAGGCGCTTGGTCGCCGAGTCCCGCAGCCAGCTCGTCGCGGTTGTCCAGGCGGCCGTCGAACACGACCCACACCCGCCGCTCCGCATCCGCCGCCACCGCGCTCCGCGCGTCCGCCGTCGTCTCGAGCGCCAGATGGGCGAGCGCCACCGGACCGCGCGCCACGATGGGGGAGCCGTCCGGACCCCGGTGCCGCATCGTCTCGAGCATGCGCGCGACAAGGTCCCGGTCGGCCTCAGCCCCGTCCAGACGCAGAATCCCCGCGAGTCCGCCCATGGTCAGAGCGTGAGGAGGTCCGCGGTCGTCCCCGCGGGAGCCACGGACGGACCGAGGCGGCACAGTACGGAAAAGTCGCTACTGGGCTGGCCGGAGCCACTCGCGAGATCGATCTGCCGTCCCTCGCACTCCACCCACGCGTGCGCGGCCAGGCGACCGTCCTGTGTCCGGATCCCCACCACCAGGTCCGCGTCCAGGCCCCGGCGGATGAGCAGTCGGGCGAGCACGAGCGACCGGAGCAGGCACCCCGGGTAGGGCCGGCACCAGGCGGCCGCGCGCGCCACCGTCGAGGCAAGGGCGTCGACCTCGCCGGGCGCTGCCGCGCGCACCGTCCCGCTTCCGCGCACGAGCCAGCGCGCGATCAGCCGAAACGGCACGACTCGCACAGCGAGGCCGAGAACGACCAGTGAGACAAACGTGCCGACGCGCGCCGTCCAGCCCACGTCGTCACGAGCCGCCTGGCGTGACCCGAACCAGGCCCTTGTCCTGAAGCTCGCCGACCAGCCGCAGCAGGTCGTTCTGCAAGGTGTCGGCCGCCACGTCGAATTCCTCGCGAAGCCGCTCGAACGTGCGGCGCACATCGCCTTCGGCGGCGAGCACTTGCCACATGCGCGTCCCGACGGCGTCGAGCCCGTAGTACAGCCCGGTGCCCAGGTGCAGGATGACCGCCTCGCCGTCCAGCTCCCGAAAGACCACATCAGGGTCGATGGCGACGCGGCTGTCGAGTGAAACAGTCATGGCCGGCCCTCAGGGCGCCCGTGCCCGCGCGCACCCTTGTTCTGGAACCCCTCCCGCGCTACCATACACCCGCCTCGATAGTGCGCTTGCAAGAACATACCATAGAGTGCTTTAATGTTCGTTAGAGTTACTCAAGAAGGCAGGGCGTTCAGCCGAGATTCTATGAGGGTCCGTATGGCGCCGCGTGCGGCTACTTGTCGGCGTTGCGTCGGCCTCGCGGCGGGTGTGCTGGCGGTCTGGGTCTTGTGGCCCTGCTGGGCCTCCTCCGCCGCCGCGCAGCCGCCGCAGGGACGCGTCGCGTCCGTGACGCCCCGGGTGGGCCCGGCGCCGGTGCGCGGTGCCCCCGTGGCCGCGGGCACGCGGGTCATGGGGTTCGCGTGGACCGCGACGAACGCTCCACTCCCGAACGCCGCGGTGCAGCTCCGCAACGTGACGAGCGGCCGCGTGGAAGCGCGCGCGGTCACGGACAGCTCGGGCGAGTTCGTGTTCGAGAACGTGGAGGGGAACGCAACCTACGTCGTCGAGCTGCTCGACGAGCGCGGCCGCGTCGTGGCCGTCGGGCAGCCGTTCGCGCTGGCGCCCGGCGAGACGGTGGCGACCTTCGTGCGCCTGGTCGCACGCAGGCCGTGGTTCGCGGGCTGGTGGCGGGATACCGCGGCGGCTGTGGTGGCGTCCGCTTCGTCGCTGGGCATCGCCGCGGTGGCGCCCCCCGAACAACCCGCCAGTGCGCGCCGGTAGGGCGCGGCGACGCCCATGGGAGACACGAGACCGCCGGAGCGTCCCGCGAAAGGCGCGGTCCCGTACGGACTGCCGCCCGGCTTTGCCGGATTCCAGGCCGAGCCGGAAGTCCACCTGCTCGACCGCCTGGGCGTCGTGTACCGGTACCGGCGCATTGTCCTCACCGTTTTCGGGCTCGTGATGATCGGCGCGCTCGTCCAGACGTTCACGACGGTCCCGCTGTACCGGGCGACGGCGCGGGTGCAGATCGAAGAGGAGCGGCCGCCGATCGCGGGCTTCCAGGACGCGTCGGTCAGCCTGTATCAGGACCCCGAGGTCTACAAGAACACGCAGTACGCCATCCTGCGGGGACGGGATCTGGCGCGCCGCGTGGTCACGCGGCTCGACCTGGCGAACCACGGCGTGTTCGCCGCCGCGCGGCAGCGGCCGTCGGGCGCCCGCGCGGTCCTGGCGTCGCCCGGCGCGCCGATCTCGGCCTGCCAGTCGGC
>CAYZKQ010000105.1:0-11486 GCA_964478975.1 uncultured Vicinamibacterales bacterium
AGACTCTGCGGCGGAAACCCGTGGACCACCAGCCAGATGCGCATCAGGTCCTCGCCCCGCGCCGTTCCCGGCGCCCGCGCCGCGCGCCGAGGTACTGGCCCAACGGGAACGCGAGGGCCAGCCCCAGCGCGCGCCCGACCGCCCGCGGCCGCCACGATTCCACCACGCGCAGGTGGGTCGCGGCCGAGACCGCCACGGCGCGGCTCAGCCTGAACACATCCGGCACGAGGGCGAGGGCGAACAACTCGTGGAGGCGCTGGTGCACGAGACACGTCCGCCGGAACTCGTAAGCCACGGACCGGTCATGCGAATGCTCGACCACGGCGTCGGGGACGTAGGCGAGACCGTAGCCGGCCAGCAAGACCTCCCGGGCCCACTCGAGATCCTCCGCGATGGGCACCGCGCGAAACGGCACCTGTTGCCACACCGATCGCCGGATGCACGAGCAGACGTTGTCGAACACGGCCAGCCGATACCGTTCGATCGGCGGGAGCGCGGCGAACGCCGCCGCGCTCTCGACCCGACTGACGCGCGGCTCGAGGCTCGCACCCGCCCACCGGGCGTGGTAATAGCGCGTGACCCCGGACGCGTCGGGGCGCGGCACCTGCCGCGCGTAGCTGCCGGCGAGCGTCGGGTCGGCGGCCAGCGGCCGCGTGAGCGCCGCCAGCCAGTGCTCCGTCACCGGCACGGCGTCCTGGACGAGCAACACCACGAGCTCGCCCCGCGCCCGCTCGATGCCCAGGTTGCGCGTCGTCCCGTGGTTGAACTCTTCGGGCGCGATCTGCACGAGCCGGTCGACTCGACCCCGGAGCAGCTCTACGGTCCCGTCGTCCGAGCCCGAGTCGACCGCCACGACCTCGAACGGCGGCGCGCCGCGCTGCGCCGCAAGCGCATCGAGGACGCGGGGCAGCGTGTCGTGCCCGTTGCGCGTCACGATCACGATCGAGACGCGCGGCGTACTCACGAGGACGCCGCTCCCACCCCGGCCCGGCGGCGCGCCCGCTCCACCACCTCGCGGTAGCGTTCCTCCCACTCGCGCGCCTCGTCCTGGATGCGCTTGACGGCGGGGATCGCGCGCCGGAAGTGGTCGAGGCGGGCGGGGTCTTCGAGGAACCCCTCGAGCGCCGCCGCCAGCGCCGCAGGCGAAAACGGCTCGACCAGCACGCCGTTAACCCCGTCGGTCACGAGCTCGGGAATCCCGCCCGTGCGCGACGCCACCACGGGCACGCCGGCCAGAAACGCTTCGTGGATGACGAAGGGCGAGTTCTCCGGCCAGAGGGAGGGCACCACCAGCACGTCGATGCTGCCGTAAACCCCCGGACGGGCCTCGGGTCCGAAGGGTCCCATGAAGCGCACCGGCCACCCGGCGGCGCGGGCGCGGAGCGACGCCGTATAGGACGGGAAGACCGCCGGGTCGCCGTAGATCAGGACCTCGACCCGGTCGCGCGGTAGCAGCCTCGCGGCTTCGACCAGGACGTGCACGCCTTTGTGCCAGACGAGTGTCCCGACGAAGCCCACCCGCAGGCGCTCGCGGCGGACCTGGCGCGGCGCCGGGTCGAAGCCGCGCAGGCCGTAATCCGACACGTCGAGCTTCTCCGCCGGCACGCCCGCCTCCTGGAAAGCCCGCGCGATCGCCGCCGACGGGGCCACGAAGCGGTCGATGGCTGCGAACACGTCGCGGGCGCGCGCGAGGCGCCGCTCGATGTCGGCGGGGTCAGGCGCTCCGCCCGGCGCGTGGCGGGCCGCTCGGGTGAGCGGACCGACGAGCCACGGAGCCCGGCGGGCCAGCACGCGGGCGAGCACGGCGACCCCGCGCCCCATGCCGCGCGGGCGCAGGCGCGACACCCGCATCTGGGCGTAAAACGGCGACTCCCGGAAACACCGGCTGCACCGGCCCGGGTCGATCGTCCAGCAGACGTGCGACGCCGACACGTGCACGCGCTGGCCGCCCGACGCACAGAGCCACGTGTAATCGTGCAGCGTCGCGACGACGGGAATGCCCCGGGCCTGCGCCAGGGCCGGCAGGTCGAAGGACAGGTTGAGGAGGTTGTGCACGTGGAGCACGTCCGGCTGCAACGCGTGCAGGACGTGGCGCAGGCGCTCGTTCACGGCCGGCGACGCGTACGTCTCCTCGAAGGCGCGGAACGCCCAGTGATTGACCAGTTCCACGACCGGCACGCCCTCGTGCTCGCGCCAGGTCAGGCTGAGGTGGGGCCGCGCCGGGTCGTACTCCGCACACAGCACCCAGACGTCGTAGCGCCTGGCGAGGGCCGCCGCCAGTTCGAACACGTACAGCTCGGAGCCCGCCCGATGCCGGGGCAGGAAATCGTGAACCGCGTGCAGAATCCGTCGCATCGTGGGCCGCGGCCCCGCCCTACCGGCCGCCCGGGCTCGACCGCCGCGCGTCGTTCCGCGCGACGCAGTCCGCGGCACCCGGAGTCCCCGGCGCGAGCGCGAGAATCTCGCGGCACAGGCGCGCCGCCGCGGCGGGGTCGCCGAAGGCCGTCTCGAAGAGCGCCGCGAGCTGGCGCCTGGCCGTGATGTTGCGCGGGTCGAGCGCGAGCGCCCGCTCGAAGTGCGCCCGCGCCCGCACCGGATCCCGCTCCATCAGGGCCAGGTTCCCCAGGTTCGTCTCCGCCCGCGCGAACCCGGGGTCGATCGCCAGCGCCCGCTCGAACGCCTGGCGCGCGCCGGCGGGGTTCCCGCTCTCGGCCAGGCAAATCCCGAGGTTGTTCCACGCGTCGCGGTGGCCGGGCCGGAGCGCCAGCACGGCGCGGTACGCGTCGACAGCCTCCGCGCAGCGACCGGCGTCCCGCAGCGCGTCGCCGAGCGCGTAATGGGCCTCCCAGTAGGCGGGCGCGCGCGCCGCCGCTTCCGCCCAGAGCCGGACAGGGTCGCTCCACACGCGGTTGCGCTCGACCGTCAAGAGCGCCAGGACGGCCAGGAGCGCGGCCAGCCCCAGGCGCAAGCCGCGGTCGCGCCGGCGCGGCGGCCGTCGTTGTCCGCCTCCGTCGCCCGCCCCACTCGCGAACACCGCCCCTGCCACCAGGAACACGCCCGCACTGGCCAGGTACACCCGGTGCTCGGCCATGCTTTCCCGCAAGGCCACCGCACTGGACGAAGGTAACAGGACGAACAAGAACCAGCCCATCCCGAGCGCGGCGAGCGGCGCGCGCCGGCGGGTCCGCCACGCCCACCCCACCGCCCCCGCCACGACTGTCGCGGCCGCCAGAAACGCCGGGTCGCCCACCTGCGTCACCTGGCGGACGGGGTGTACGATCGACTGGCCCACCGGCAGCACGAGCAGCCACAGGTAGCGCACCACCACCGTGGTCTGCGTCAGGAGCGTGTGCCAGGGAGAGTCCCCCAAGGGGCGCTCGGCGAACACGAGCGTCAGGAGGCGCGCGATCGCCGCCAGCACGACGAAGCTCATGGCGGGGAGATGCCAGCGCCACACCCGGCGCCGTCGCTCCTCCGCCGTCCTACCCAGACACAACCAGTCGTACAGGAAGAACACAAAGGGAAACGCGACAGCGACCTCTCGCGACGCGAGGGCCGCGAGCAGCGCGACGCCCCCCGCGACCAGCCGGACGGGGCGACGATCGACGAGCCCGCGCCGGACCAGCAGCCAGGCGCTCAGGAAAAACGTCGCGCACAGCACCTCCGACCGGCCGGAGACGTACCCGACGGCTTCGGTCATGACCGGGTGCACCGCCCACAGCGCCGCGCCAGCGAACGCCGCGAGCGCCGCGCGGGGCGCGTCGACCGGTTGCCCCTGGCGGCGCCGGCTGTCCTCGTAGGCGTGCCGGGCGACGTGGAAGAACAGCCACCCGTTCAGGGCGTGCAGCACGACATTGGTCAGGTGGAACCCGAACGGGCGGAGGCCCCAGACGGCGGCGTCGAGGGCGTACGACACGTTCACGAGCGGGCGGAACAGGCTGTAGACCAGCACGAACCGCCAGTTGCGCAGGTCGGCGAGCGACGGGTTGTCGAGGACGGTGGCGCGGTCGTCGTAGACGAACGGGTTGTCGAGGGCGTTCAGGTACACGAGCGCCGCGAGACCGGCGACCAGGGCGGGCGGCCGCAGGCGCGGCGGCATCGCAAGCCTTCAGTATGCCTTGGCGAAATACGCCTCGGCCGCCGACGCCCCGCCGCAGACGATGCAGGCTGCGCCCCGGTGCTGGCCCTCGAAGGGAATGTTGCGCAGCGTCGCCTGCGTCTCAGCCTTGATCTGCGCCTCGCACGCCGCCGACCCGCACCAGCCTGCGATGACGAACCCGGGACGCCCGTCCATGACGCGCTTGAACTCCTCGTAGGTCGCCACGCGCGTCGTGTGCTCGTCCCGGAAGCGGCGGGCGCGTTCGAAGAGCGCCTGCTGCACCCGATCGAGCAGGCTCCGCACGTGGTCCGCCGCCCCGTCCATCGACACCGTCATCCGCTCCCGGGTGTCCCGCCGGACGAGGACCACCTCCGACCGCTGGATGTCCCGCGGTCCGACCTCCAGCCGCAGCGGCACGCCCCTCAGCTCCCACTCGGCGAACTTCCACCCGGAGGTGTACGCGTCGCGGTCGTCCAGGACGACGCGGAGGCCGGCCGCCGCCAGCGCGTCGCGCACGCGCACCGCCACCGGCAAGACGGTCTCCCGCCACTGGCCGCGCTGGATGGGGATGATCACGACCTGGTACGGCGCGACGCGGGGCGGCACCATGAGGCCACTGTCGTCCCCGTGGGTCATGATGAGGCCCCCGATGAGCCGCGTCGACACCCCCCACGAGGTCGTCCAGACATACTGGAGCGACTTGTCCCGACCCTGGAAGCGGATCTCGAACGCCCGGGCGAAATTCTGTCCGAGGAAGTGCGACGTCCCGGCTTGCAGCGCGCGCCCGTCGGCCATGAGCGCTTCGATCGAGTAGGTGCGCGCGGCCCCGGCGAACTTCTCGCTCTCGCTCTTCTGGCCGTCGACGACCGGCATGGCGAGCTCGGTCTCGCAGAATTCCTTGTAGATGCCGAGGATCCGGAGCGTTTCCGCCTGCGCTTCCTCGGCCGTCTCGTGCGCCGTGTGGCCCTCCTGCCAGAGAAACTCCGTCGTGCGCAAGAACGGCCGCGTCACCTTTTCCCACCGGACGACGTTCGCCCACTGGTTGATGAGGACCGGCAGGTCGCGCCACGACTGGATCCACTTCGCGTACATGGTCCCGATGATGGCTTCGGAGGTCGGGCGGATGACGAGCGGTTCCTCCAGGTCCTCGTCGCCCCCGCGCGTGACCCAGGCCACCTGCGGCGCGAAGCCCTCGACGTGCTCGGCTTCGCGGCGGAGCAGGCTCTCGGGAATGAACAGGGGGAAATACGCGTTGACGTGGCCGGTCGCCTTCAACCGCCGGTCGAGCGCCTGCTGCATCAGCTCCCACATCGCGTAGGCATACGGCCGGATGACCATGCAGCCCTTGACCGGCGCATAGTCGGCCAGCTCGGCCCGCCGCACGACGTCCGTGTACCAGCGGGAGAAATCTTCCGATTGCGGGGTGATCTCGGTGACGAACGCCTCGTGTCGCTCTCCCATCGATCCGTCCTCGTGTCGCGCGCCGCGCCACCGGCCACGCCCAGCCCGCTCGCCGGCCGCGCCGCGGTCGCGGCGGCTGGGCCGCCCACCCTCATTCAGGCCGGCCGGGTGGTTCGGCCCCGGTCGAACCTCCGTGCCGCGATTGCCGCACGCGGCGCTTCCAGTGTAGATCGTCGCGCGCCGGAAAATCCGATCGGTAATGCGCCCCGCGGCTCTCCTCGCGGTCGAGCGCCGCGCGCGCGACGAGGCGCGCGACCGTCGTGACACTCCAGAGCCGCCAGCCGCCCGCGTCGACCGGCTGCCCCCGATCGAGCGCGGCGTCGAGCACGGCTGCGGCGGGCTCCAGCACCGAGAGCGCCGCCTCGAGCCCCACCCGATCGCGGAACAGGCCCACGTGCCGCCACATGATGTCCCGAACGTCCTCGGCCGTGATGGGCGGGGCGGCCGCCCCGGCCGCGGGGAGATCACCGGCCAGGGCGGAGCGCGCCCCTCGGGATGAGGCCGCCTCCCCCACCGCCGCCGCCATCGCCGACGCGGCCCGCGCGCCGAACACCAGGCCTTCGAGCAACGAATTGCTCGCCAGGCGGTTCGCGCCGTGCACGCCCGTACAGGCGACCTCGCCGGCGGCGAACAACCCCGGCACCGAGGTCCGCCCCTCGAGGTCGGTCTCGACGCCTCCCATGAAGTAGTGCGCCGCAGGCCCGACGGGAATCAGGTCGGTCGCGAGGTCCAGACCCACCGCGCAGCACGCCGCCGAGAGGCCGGGGAACCGCTCGTGCACGAACGCCACTGGCAAATGCCGGAGCGAGAGGTAGACGTCGCCCCCCGTCCGCTCCCGCTCGCGCGCGATCGCGCGCGCCACCCGGTCGCGGGGCGCCAGCTCGCCGGCCGGCTCGTACCGCGTCATGAACGCCTCCCCGGCGGCGTTGACGAGCCTGGCGCCTTCGCCGCGCAACGCTTCCGACAGCAGCAAGCGCGGCGCGCCCGGTCTCTGCAGCACCGTGGGGTGGAACTGGACGAACTCGAGGTCGACCACCCGGGCCCCGGCGCGGTACGCCATGGCGATGCCGTCGCCGGTCGCGACCTCGGGATTCGTGCTCTCCCGATAAATGCACGCCGCCCCGCCGGTCGCCAGCAGCGTGGCCCGAGCGAACGCGGGAACGAGTCGTCCCGTGGCATCCAGATAGCGCACCCCGACGCACCGCCCGTCGTCCACGATCACCTCGACCACCGGCGCGTGCGGCACGACCTGGAGCCGCGGGTGTCCGGCCACGCGGGCCCAGAGCGTCCGCGCGATCTCGCGCCCGGTGGCGTCGCGGGCGTGGAGCACGCGCCGCACACTGTGCGCCCCCTCCCGCGCCAGAGCGAGCCGCCCGTCCGCCTCGCGGTCGAACCGGGCGCCCCACGTGATCAGCTCGTGTACGTACCGGGGTCCCTCCTCGACGAGGACGCGGACGGCCGCTTCGTCGCACAACCCGTCGCCGGCGGCGAGGGTGTCCGCGGCGTGCAGCGCTGGCGAGTCGTCCGGCCCGACCGCCGCCGCGATGCCGCCCTGGGCGTAGCCGGTACTCCCGGCGTCCGGGGCGGCCTTCGTGAGCACGATCACCGAGCCCACCTCCAGCAGGCCGGCGGCGGCGCGAAGGGCCGCGATGCCGCTGCCCACGATGAGAAAATCGGCCGCGAGCGCCACGCTGCGGGGGTCCTGTCTGTTATCCTACCATCGGCTTCTCGGCCGCCAGGCCTGCGCCTTGATCGCGCCGGCGTCGAACGAGCCGCCGGGCGCGCCTGTGCGGCCCGCGCAGGCCCGCGCTCGGTCGGCTGTGGACGTCGACGAACCGGCTTGCCGGCAGGTCCGCGCGGCGCCGCCCGCTGAGCGCCGCGCGTCGCGGACCGGGGGGACTCGGGGTGATCTTATGAACGTGCAGATTCCGGTGGCGAGCCGGCACGGCTCGTACATCGTGCACATCGGCACCGGACTCGCCGGCCACCTGCCCCGCCTCCTGGACGAGGCGCGCCTGCCGACGCGCCGCTTCGTGGTCTCCACGGCCCGCGTGTGGCGGCTGCACGGCCGCCAGTTCGCCGGCGTGTGCCGGCCGGCCGACCTCATCCTGCTGCCCGACGGCGAGCGCTTCAAGACGCTGCACACGGTCGCGCGCGTCTACGACACTTTGATCCGCGCGGCGGCCGACCGGGCGACCACGCTGGTGGCGGTCGGCGGCGGCGTGATCGGGGACCTGACCGGGTTCGTCGCGGCCACGTATCTCCGCGGCGTCGGCCTCGTGCAGGTCCCCACGACGCTGGCGGCCCAGGTCGACGCCGCCATCGGGGGGAAAGTCGGGGTGAACCACCCGCTCGGCAAGAACCTGGTCGGCGCCTTCTACCCGCCGGCGCTGGTGGTCGCCGACCTCCTGACGCTCGCGACGCTGCCCCGCCGGGAATTCCGCGCCGGCCTCTACGAAGTCGTCAAGTACGGCGTCATCGAGAGCCGCGACCTCTTCGACCGCGTCGCGGGCGGGCTGCCCGCGATCTTCGCCCGCGAACCGGCGGTCCTCCACCCGATCGTCACCGAGTCGTGCCGCATCAAGGCGCGCATCGTGGAGGCCGATGAACACGAGGCGGGGCTGCGCCGGGTCTTGAACCTCGGCCACACGGCGGGACACGCCCTCGAAACCCTCACCCGGTACCGGCGCTTTCTGCACGGCGAGGCGGTCGCCGTCGGCATGCTGGTGGCCTGCGAGATCGCCGTCGCCCGCGGGGCGATGCCTGAGGCCGAGCGCCGCCGCGTGGCGGACCTCATCGTCCAGATGGGGCCGCTCCCGCCCGTCGGCGACCTGTCGGCGGCCCAGGTCCTCGACGTCATGCACCACGACAAGAAGGTGATCGGCGGACGCCTTCATTTCGTCCTGCCGCTCGGGATCGGCCGCGTCACGACGGTCGACGATGTCCAGGAGAAAGAACTCGAGGGGGCGTTGCGCGCGGTCGGCTTGCGGCGGTGACGCCCCCGGCTAGTCCAGCCCGTAGGCCTTCATCTTGTCCCGCAGCGCCTTGTAGCCGACCTGCAGGAGGTCCGCGGCGCGGGCCGCATCGCCGCCGCAGTCGCGGAGCGCCTGCGCGATCTTCCGCCGCTCCACTTCGGCGACGGCGCGCCGCGTGACCTCGGCGAGCGAACCCGACAAGTCGAGCGCCGCCCACGGGTCGGCCGCCGGGGCGGCGGCCGCGACGCCGCCCTCGAACGACAAGCGCAAGTGCCGGGGGTAAATCACCTCGTCCTCGGCCAGAATGACCGCGCGCTCGAGGCAGTTCTGCAGCTCGCGGACGTTGCCCGGCCAGTCGTAGCGCGCGAGCGCCTCGAGCGCCGCCGGGGCGATCGTCAGGGGCGCCCGCTTGAGGTCGCGGCAGGATCGGTCGACGAAGTACCGCGCGAGCACCGGGATGTCCTCGCGCCGCTCCCGCAGCGGCGGGACCGCGATGGGAAAGACCGAGAGGCGGAAGTAGAGGTCCTCGCGGAACGTCCGCGACGCCACCGCCGCCTTCAGGTTCCGGTTGGTCGCCGCCACGATCCGGACGTCGACCTGGAGCGACGCGGTGCCGCCGAGCCGCTCGAACCGCTTCTCTTCGATCGCCCGCAGTATCTTCCCCTGCAGCCCCGGCGACAGCTCCCCGATCTCGTCGAGGAACAGGGTGCCGCGGTGCGCCAGCTCGAACTTGCCGGGTTTTCGGGCGACCGCCCCCGTAAACGCGCCCTTCTCGTAGCCGAACAGCTCGGACTCGAGCAGCGTGTCGGGGATCGCCGCGCAATTGACCGCCACGAACGGGCCGCCCGCCCGCGCGCTCATGGCGTGCACAGCGCGGGCGACCAGTTCTTTCCCCGTCCCCGTCTCCCCTTCGATCAGGACGGTCGCGTCGGTGGCCGCCGCCCGCTCCACCGCCGCCAGCACGCGGCGCCAGGCCGGGCTGCCGCCCACGATCTGCGGCGCGCCGCGGCGCTCGGCCAGCTCCATCTTGAGGAGCAGGTTCTCGACCGCGAGCCGCCGGGCCTCGAGCGCCCGCCGAACGAGCAAGAGCAGATGATCGGGGTCGACCGGTTTGGCCAGGAAGTCGAGCGCCCCCTCTTTCATGGCGGCCACGGCCTCCTCGATGCCGCCGTAAGCCGTCATGACGATCACGGGAATCCCCGCGTCGAGCGCCTTGGTGGCGCGCAACACGCCGAAACCGTCGCCGCGGGGCAGCCGGAGATCCGTGAGGACCAGGCCGGGCTCGTCCGCCCGGAGCGCCTCGACCGCACCGGGCTCGTCGCACGCCTCGACGACCCGGTGCCCGTCGCGCTCGAGCGCGTGGCGGAGCATCGCCCGCAACGACGCTTTGTCCTCGACGATGAGGATGGATGCCGTCGGAGTTATCTGAGCCACCCGGGCGGTACGCCGGCCTTGCGGGCCTCCTCCTCGATGTCCGCGATCTCCCGCTTCAAGCGCTCGGTTTCCGCGCGGGTGCGGTTGAGTTCGTCGAGCGCCTTCTGGCGATTCTGGGCGATCACCGCTTTCTGCGCCGGGTCGTCGCGGCTGACGAACTCGGTCATCAGCGCGTTGATCCGGCTCTCGAGCGCCGCGATCAAGATCTCGTTCCGGGCCACCTTCTGGCGGGCCTCCGTGATCCGCTGCCGCCAGTACTGTTCGTCCTTCTTCGGATCGGCCGGTTCTTCCGAAGCTCCCGCTTGGCCGGCCGCAGGCACCCCGGCCGCCGCGGCGGCCGAACCGCGCCCTGCAGGCGCCGCGCCCGCCGCCGCAACCCCCGGCGCCGCTGCACCCACTCCCACCGCCATCCCCTGACCCTCGGTCGCGCCCCCCGCCCCTGGAGGCTTCGCCGGAACCGGCGGGAGATCCTTGTTGGTCAGAACTTTACTCGACCCGGGCAGCGCCTTGCGGCGAGCCTCTTCCTTCTTGGCGAGCTCCCCCAGGGACTGGCCGGCCGCTGGCCCTTGGGCGAGCAGCCCGACCCCGAGCACCACGACGACCCACGCGACCCGTGACGCCTGGGCAGCCATGTTCGTTCGCCTCCCCTCCCGCGACCTCGCCTCCCCCTGGGTCCGCCGCAGCGCCCGACGCCAGTCTACCAGACGCCGGAGGACGCCTCCACGACCTGGGTCAGGCCCCGGGACTCCGCACCGGCGGGGCGGCGGGCAGTTCCGTTTCGGCCTGCGCAGCACTCGGCTGCGCGAGCGCGCGGATCCGCGCCCGGACCCGCTCGGCCTCCGGCCCCTCGGGCTCGAGCGCGAGGTACCCCTGATACGCGTCTATGGCCTGCTCCTTGCGGCCCAACCGTTCGTAGCTGAGGGCGAGCGACAACCGGAACGACGCGTCTTGAGGCGCCAGCTCGATGGCGCGCCGGTAGGCTTCGACCGCCCCCTCCTCGTCGCCCAGCTTGTGCAGGGCCCGCCCGAGGTTGTATTCGGTCACGTAGTCGTTCGGGAACAGGTCCCGCGCCGCGCGGTATTCCGCGACGGCCTGCTCCCACTGCCCCAGCTCGCCGAAGGCCCGGGCGAGGTTGAAGTGGTACGCCCAGCGGCGCGGCAGTCGCTCGATGGCCCGCTGGAACAAGGGGACGGCCTCCGCGGCGCGACCGAGCCGCACCAGCACCTGCCCGAGGTTGCTGAGCGCCTCGGCGTCGTCCGGATTCGCCTCGACGGCCTTCTGGAACTCCACGAGCGCGGTTGCGTAGTCCCCGCGGCGGTGAGCGAGCGCGCCAGCTCCGTTGGGGTCGAGGAACGGCGGCTCGACCTCAGCCGCCTCTGGTTCTGCGGCTGGCTGCCCCGCGGGCCGCGGTCCGGTAGTGGACCCCGGGACAGCCGAAAAGCGGGGCGCCGTCGCGGCTCCGCTCGCCGGCACGGCGCGCTCGGTCAATTACGGCTTCGACCGGCTGCGCTTCGTCG
>CAYZKQ010000106.1:0-11439 GCA_964478975.1 uncultured Vicinamibacterales bacterium
ATGAGCTCGGCCGCGATGCTGACGGCGATCTCGGCCGGCGTCACGGCGCCGATGTCGAAGCCGACCGGGGCGTGCACGCGGCGGAGGCACTCGGGCGGCAGGCCCTCGGCGAGCAGGACCTCGCACAGCCGCGCGACCTTGGCCCGACTGCCGATGAGGCCGAGATACTTGAGGTCCCGCGCCGCCAGCGCGCGCAGCGCCTCGAGGTCGTGGCGGTGCCCGCGCGTCGCGATCACCACGTAGGCCGACGAGGGCAGCTCGACCCGGTGCAGCCAGTCGGGGAGGGGTTCGACCACGAGGTCGGCGTCGGGGAACCGCTCGCGGTTGGCGAACTTCTCCCGGTCATCGGCGACCGTCAGGCGGAAGCCCGCGTCCCGCGCGACGCGGGCCAGGTGATAGGCGACGTGGCCGGCCCCGATGATGTAGAGGTGGGGCGTCGGTTCGAGCGGCTCGATGAACACGTCCATGCGCCCCCCGCAGATGAGGCCGGTCTCCGCCGCCACATCGTCGGTCAGCTCGTAGTGCACGAGCTGCGGCGCGGCGCCGGCGAGGAGGGCCTGGCGCGCCTTGCCGAGGGCGTCGGCCTCGTAGCAGCCGCCCCCGATGGTCCCCACCGTCCGGCCGTCGGCGTAGACGAGCATCTTGGCGCCGACCCGCTGCGGCGTCGACCCCTGGGTCCGGACGATCGTCACGAGGGCGACCGGCTCGCCGCGCTCGAGCGCCGCGCGGGCCGCCGCGAAAATCGACTCGTTCATCGCTGACGGCTGTCGGCGGTCCCTCCGATTATACCCTCGGCTCGAGGCGGGCCGATCGGCCGCGCGCCCGTGAGAGAATAAGACCACAGCCGCGGAGGTGCAAGGTCATGGTGATCCGGAAATGGGTGGTGACTGGGATGCTGGCGGGCCTGGTGCTCGGCCGGGCGGCGGCCGCCGGGGCGCAGGCGCAGGCGACCAACGGCAACATCGAGGGGACGGTGCGCGACGCGACCGGGGCCGTCTTACCGGGCGTGACCGTGACGGTGACGAATCTGGACAGCGGAGCGGCCCGCGTGGTCGTGACCAACGAGCGCGGGTTCTACCGCGCCCCGCTGTTGCCGCTGGGCGCCTACCGGGTAACGGCGGAGCTCCAGGGGTTCAAGCGCTTCGAACAGGCGGGCGTGACGCTCGCCGCGGGCCAGACGGCGGTCGTGGACGTGACGCTCGAGGTGGGCGACGTGGCGGAGGTCGTGGCGGTGACGGCCGACACGCCGGTCGTCCAGGTCGGCAAGATCGACCTGGGCCGCAACCTCAACGAACGCGAGATCAAGAACCTGCCGCTCGTCTCCCGCAACCCGTACAACTTCGCCCTGCTGCAACCGGGCGTGACCGGGTTCGAGAACCCCGAGTTCGGCGTCCCGCGTTTCAGCGCCAACGGGACGCTGTTGCGGATCAACTACCAGATCGACGGCAACACGAACACGCAGAAGGACCGGGCGGGCTTGCGCCTGCTGCCGATGTCCGAGGTCATGATCCGCGAGGTCAAGGTCGTGACGAGCGGGTACGCGCCGGAGTTCGGCCAGACCACCGGGCTCGTCTACAACGCCATCACGCCGTCGGGCACCAACGTCGTGCGGGGCGCCGCCAGCTATCGGTTCCGGCGGAAGAACTTCAGCGCCTTCCCGTTCTTCTTCCAGGGGCCGCGGACCGACGCGACCAAGCCGGACACCAAGATCGACACGTGGACGGCGGAGCTCGGGGGGCCGTTCGTCAAGGATCGGCTGCACTACTTCTTCGGGTTCGAGAACACGTACCGCGACCTGTCGGCGCAGCGCGTGATCACGATCCGGCCCGAGGATGCGGCGCGCATCGGGTTGCCGGCGCAGCCGGGGGTGATGCCGGCCGAACAGACCGCGCGGTTCTTCATCGGCAAGACCGACTACCAGGTGACGCCGTCGAACCGCCTGACGGCGCGCTACATTCTGTTTCGGAACGACTCGCCGAACAACGTGGGCGGGGGCTTGAATTCCACGCAGGTGTCCACGGACTTCCTCGACGCGATGAATTCGGCGGCGATCCAGCTCGTCACGACCATCGGGGCCAGCCGCCTGAACGAGCTGCGCATCCAGTTCGCCAACCGGCACCAGAGCCGCTCCCGCAACGAATTGTCGGGCACCGGGCCCGCCATCACGATCAGCGGGGTGGCCAACTTCGGCGGGCCGATCGCGTCGGCTTCCGATGCAGGCTTCGACTTCAAGCAGAACATCTGGCAACTGATCGACAACTTCACCTGGCTGCGGGGCAACCACAGCTACAAAGCCGGCTTCGACGCGCAGTTCGTGCGGGACGAGCGCACGGCGGCGCTGTTCCAGCGCTACGTGTTCCCGACGATCGACGCCTATCTCGCCGCGAAGAGCGGGGCCAACCCACGCAGCTATTCGACCTTCAGCCAGCTCATCGGCGACCCCAGCTTCGCGATGGAGTCGCGGCTCTACAGCCTCTTCGTGCAGGACGACTGGCAGGTGACCCCCGCGGTCAAAGTGCTCTACGGCGTCCGCTACGACCTCTACGACTATCCCGAGGGCACGCCGGAGGCGCCCTACGAGGCGTCGCGCGACTTCCCGATCGACAAAAACAACCTTGGCCCGCGCCTCGGCGTGTCGTGGGCGCTGGGCGCCGACCGCCGGACCGTCGTCCGGGCGAGCACGGGCATCATGTACGACCAGCCGCTGCTCGCGGCGTTCGAGAACGCCATTCAGCAGAACGGACTGCCCTCCCGGGTGACCGTCACGCTCAGCCCGACCAGCGCGGGGGCGCCGGCCTTCCCGTCGACGCTCAACGACCTGCCCCCGGGGTTCGCGCTGCCCACGCAGAGCCTCTTCGTCGTCGACCCGGCGTTCACGACCGCCTGGACCGTGCAGAACAACGTGCAGGTGGAACGGGGCGTCGGGCAGGACTACGCCGTCTCGGTCGGCTACGTGTTCGTCAAGGGCTACGACCTGCCGGTCATCACGAACACGAACCTCATCAACCCCATCGGCCAGCTCGCCGACGGCCGGCCGATCTTCAGCACCGCCGTCAACGCCGCCACGCGCCGGGACCCGCGGTTCAACCAGATCAACACGGTGCAGTCGATCGGGACCTCGACCTACCACGGCCTGACGCTGCAGCTCACGAAGCGGTTCTCCCACGGCATCCAGTTCGACCTCGCCTACACCCTGGGCAAGGGCGTGGACAACGCCCCCCTCACCAGCACGCTCTCGGTGCAGGGTGACGATGGGCGTTCGGACCCGACGAACCTGGACCGGGACAAGGGGCCGAACATCATGGACACCCGCCACAACTTCGCGGGGAGCGTCGTGGCGTCGCCCGAACTGGCCCGGGGACCGGCCGCGCTGCGGGCGCTCGTCAACCACAACCAGGTCGGCCTGATGCTGCAGTTCAACAGCGGCCTGCCCTTCAACATCCGCAGCAACCGCGACCTCAACCAGGACGGGCTGCTCAGCGACCGGCCGCTTTTCGTCGGCCGCAACTCGATGTATCTGCCGGCGCGCTGGAACGTCGACCTGCGCTACTCCCGGTTCGTGCCGGTGCGCGGGAACGTGCGGCTCGAGGTGATGGGCGAGTTCAAGAACCTGCTCAACACGGTCCAGTGGTCCTCGGTCAACCGCGTCGTCACCACCGACGCGGCGGGTAACCCCACGACGCGCATCCCGACGGTCGCGACGGGCTTCCCGCCGACGGGCGGCTACGAACAGCGGCAGTTCCAGCTCGGCGTCAAGGTCCACTTCTGATCGCGGGGGAATCGCCGATGGGCCGCTTCTCGTCGTTCGCCCTGCTGGCCGTGGCCGCCGCCGTCGGGGTCGTCGCGGGCCGGGGCGCCACGCTCGGCGCGCAGCCGCGCCTGCCGGCGCTGGTCGCCCCGGACCGCGGACACGTCGCCCTCGGCCTCGCGGTCCGCCGGCTCCAGCGCGTCGGGATCTTCCTCCAGACCGCGGCGCACCCGGACGACGAGCACAACGCGCTGCTCGCGCGCCTCGGGCTGGGCGAAGGGCTCCGCACGGTTTTGGTCCAGACCACCCGCGGCGAAGGGGGCCAGAACGAGATCGGTCCCGAGCTCTTCCAGGACCTCGGCGTGCTGCGCACGACCGAGCTGCTCGCCGCCCACCGGCTCGACGGAGCCGAGCAGTGGTTCACCCGGGCGATCGACTACGGCTACTCCTTCAGTCCGCCCGAGATCTACGAGAAGTGGGGTCGCGACGAGGTCGTCGGCGACTTCGTGCGTTTCCTGCGGGCGCTCCGTCCCGACGTCGTCCTCACGATGAACATCCAGGGGCGGGGCGGCGACCGGGCCCACGAGGCGACCGCCGTCCTGACCCGCGACGCCTTCCGCGCCGCCGCGGACCCTGCGCGGTTCCCCGAGCAGCTCCGCGAGGGGCTGCGCCCGTGGCAGGCGGCCAAGCTGTACTTCACGGCCGGCGGGACCACTGGCGGCGGGCCGAACACGACGGTCGACACCGGCGCGTTCGACCCGCTGCTCGGGCGCACCTACGAGGAGATCGGGGCCGACGCCCGCAGCTTCCACAAGTGCCAGGGGATGCCGCAGCTCGTGCCGGTGCCGGGCCTGGGAAGGGGTCGGGGCGGCGGCTTCGGCGGGCGCTACGTGCTCGTCGACTCAACGATCCCGAGCCAGATGGGGCGAGCCGAGACATCGCTCTTCGATGGCATTGACACGAGCTGGCCCGGCCTGGCCCGGTTCGTGGGGGATTCCGCCCCCGCCGCGCTCCGCGAGGCGCTCCAGGCGATCGCCGATCAGGCGCAGCGCGCCCTGGCCGCGTTCGCCGCCGGCGACGACGCGGGCACCGCCGCCCCGATCCTCGCGGGCCTGACGGCGCTTCGCACGCTGCGCGGCAAGCTGGCGGCCCTGAACCTGGGTGAGCCTGCGCGCGCAGAGGTCGACTTCCGCCTGGCGCTCAAGGAGGTCGATTTCGTGGAGGCCGCGCTCGCGGCGCACGGCCTGGCGGTCGACGCCTTCGCCGACGACGGCCTGGTCGTCGCGGGGCAACCGGTGCAGGTCTCCATCGTGGCGGCCAACCGGGGGAGTCGGGCCGTCGCGGTGGACGCGGTCGAGGTCGCAGGCCTCGAGGGGGCGGGTGCGTGCGCGGCCGGCTCCGTCGCGCCGGGTGCCGTCTACACGTGCACCCTGGCGGCGCGGGTCCCGGCGGACGCCCGCGAGACGACGCCCTACTGGCGCGACGAGTACTGGCAGCGACCCGCGTCGGCGGCGCGCAACGTCTACGAGGCGGACGCGCCCTTCGGGGCGCCGTTCCGCCCGACGCCGTTCGTCGCCACCACCCATTTCGGACTCGGCGGCGTGCGGGTCGCCCGGACGGTGCCGATCCGCTACCGCTACGAGCGAGACCCCCTGGTGGGCGAGAAGCGGATGGAGCTGAACGTGGTGCCCGCCTTCTCGGTGCGGCTGAGTCCGCCGGCTGCGGTCGTTTCACAGGCGGCCGTCGCCTCGGGGGCCGCCGACCGCGTGCTGCACGTGACGGTCACGAACGGCGTGCGGGGACCGGCGCAGGCAACGGTCTCGCTCGAGGCGCCGCCGGGGTGGGAAGTGGAGCCCGCGAGCGTCCCCCTCGCGTTCGACTACGAGGACGAAACTCTCAGCGCCCGGTTCGTGGTGCGGGTCCCGAGGGGCACGGCGCCGGGCCGTTACCGCCTGCGGGCCCGCGTCACCTCGCCGCCGCGGCCGGGCGCGGTGTTCACCAGCGGCTACCAGGAGATCGAGTACCCGCACATCGAGCGGCGCCAGGTGATCAAACCGGCCGAGACGACCCTCGCCGTGATCGCTGTCGACACGACGCCGGGTGTGCGGGTCGGCTATGTGGTCGGCGCGGGCGACCAGGTGCCGGCGGCGCTCGAGCAACTTGGCGCCCGGGTGACCTTCCTCGGGCCGGACGACCTGGCCTGGGGCGACCTCTCGGCCTACGACGTCATCATGACGGGCGTGCGGGCCTACGAGCGGCGGGCTGACTTGCGGGCCTACAACCGCCGGCTGCTGGACTTCGCCGGCCGCGGGGGCACGGTCATCGTGCAGTACAACAAACTCGAGTTCAACGCGGCGCAATACGGGCCGTATCCCGCGAAGGTCAGCACGAACCGGGTCACGGACGAGGCCGCGCCGGTCACGATGCTGGTGCCGGACCACCCGGCCTTCCACGTGCCGAATCGGATCGACGACGCCGCCTGGCGGGGCTGGGTGCAGGAACGGGGGCTCTACTTCCTCGGGGAGAAGGACCCGCGCTACGTCGACCTGGTCTCGCTCGAGGACCCGTTTCCCGACAACCCCGGCGTCAAGACCGGCGCCTTCGTCGAAGCCCGCGTGGGCCGGGGGCGATGGCTGTACGTGGGGTTGGCGTTGTGGCGCCAACTGCCCGCGCAGGTCGACGGGGCGTATCGCCTGCTGGCGAATCTGATCAGCCTGAAGTCCGCTGCGGAGACGGGCGGCGCGTCCCGAGAAGTCGCCCGCGCGGCGCGGCCGCGGTGAGGGGGCAGTCGTGGCGTTCGCGCCGGCCTACATCTCGCACGTCCTGAGCGAGAACTTCGAGGACGCGAAGGTCCTCTTCTTCTCGCCCCTCATGTCGATTCACTACGCTCACCTCGTGATGCTGGCGCGGCAGGGCATCGTCCCGCCGGAAGACGCGCGCGCGGTGCGGGACGCGCTGGATGAGATCTCGCCCGACGCGGTACGGGCGGCGGTGTTCGACGGGAGCGTCGAGGACCTGTTCTGCTACGTCGAGCGCCTCGTCGAGCAGCGGTGTGGCGAGGAGCGCGCCGGCCGCTTGCACACCGCGCGCAGCCGCAACGATGTGGACATGACGATGTACCGGATGCGGCTGCGCGAGTATCTGCTCGAGCTGTCGCGGGCCGTCTCCGACCTGCGCCGCGTGCTCATCGGGCTCGCCGCCGAGCACCGGGCGACGATTCTGGCGGCGCACACCCACACCCAGCCGGCCCAGCCCACCACCGTGGCGCACTACCTGCTGGCCGTCGTGGAGGCGCTCGAACGCGACGCGGCGCGCCTGCGCGCGGCGTATCGGACCACCAACCGGTGCCCCCTCGGGGCGTGCGCCATCACGGGGACCGGGTTCCCCATCGACCGCCAGCTCACGAGCGAGCTGCTCGGTTTCGCCGCACCGACAGGCAACACCTACGGGAGCATCGCCACCGCCGACTATCTGCTCGAGGCCGCGGCGGCCGCCGCCGTGACCCTTGTGGGGCTCGGCCGCTTCGTGCAGGACCTGCTGCAGTGGTGCACGCCCGAGTTCGGCTACCTGCGGCTGGCCGAGGGCTACGTGCAGCCGAGCAGCATCATGCCCCAGAAGCGGAACCCCGTGGCCCTCGAGCACGCCCGGGCGATCGGCAGCAAGGCGCTCGGCGAGGCGATCGCGGTGTTCACGACCGTCCACAACACGCCGTTCGGCGACATCGTGGACACCGAGGACGACCTGCAGCCTCTCGTCTACGAGCTGTTCCGCGACGCCGGCCGGGCGGTCAGCCTCGTGGCGAGCGCGCTGGCGAGCGCCACGTTCGACGCGGACCGCCTGGCGCGCCGCGCCGCGGAGGGCTGGATCACGGTGACGGAACTGGCCGACACCCTGACGCGGGAGCACGGCCTGCCCTTCAAGACCAGCCACGCCGTGACGGCGCGATTCGTCCGGTTGCTCGAAGCGGAGCCGGCGCGCGCCCGGGCCGACGCCCTCGCCGAGGCTGCTCGGGCGGTCCTGGGCCGGCCGCTGCCGTACGACGAGGTGGCGCTCGACCGCCTGCTGAGCCCCCGCCACTTCGTCGAGGTCCGGACGACCCCGGGGGGGCCGGCGCCGGCGCCCATCGGGCAGGCCCTCAACGCCGCGCGCGCCGCGCTGGTGCAGGACGAAGAGTGGCGCACGAGCGAGGTCGACGCGCTCAGGGCGGCCGAGGCCCGGTTGCGCGCCGCCGCAGACGCGTTGTAGGGCCCCCAGTGCGTCAGGCCGTGACGATCCAGTGGCAGCCCGGGTCGAGGGGCAGCTCGGGGAGCACGCGCTCGACGAGCGCGGGCCCGTAGCGGTTCAGGAAAAAGATCCCTGCCAGCGCGCGTTCCTGCTGTTCGCCGTCCGGGAACGCTTGCGCCTGCGCGCGGATGAACTGCCGCCGCAGCGTCTCGTCCCGCCGCTTCACCGCCTGGATGATCTTCCCGTGGAGCGTCCGGAGGTCGTGCTCCATCCGGCTGAGCGTCGTCCGGGCGGCGCCCGCCAGCGTCGGGTCGATGGCGGGCACGGCGTCGATGACCGCTGCCATCCGGTCCGCGATCGCCTGGCGCGCCGCCTCGAGGGTGGCCTCGACCGACGGCGGGAGCTGGGCTTCGAGCAGGCGGTTGAGCGCTGACTCGTCCTGGGCGTGGAGCGCGTCCAGGGGGAGCTGGTACCGGGCCAGAAAGCGCGCCGCCGCCGCGTCGAGGATGGTGGCCGACAGCCGCGGGTGGACCAGGGGCATGGGCAGGCCGAAGTGCTCGTAGACGCCTTGAAGCTGCGCGAGATAGGCGAGCTCGGCCGGGCCGGCCACGTAGCAGACCGTGGGGAAGAGCGTGTCCTGCACGACGGGGCGCAGCAGGACGTTCGGGCTGAAGCGCTCGGGGTGGTCCTGCGCCTCCGCGAGCAGATCTTCGCGGCGACACACGCGCTCGCCGACCGCGAGGCGGTCGCCCCGGCGGCGGATCGGCACCCGGCCGCCGTCGAGATAGAACAGGCCCGTGGCCTCCGGCGCCGGCTCGACCTGCGGCGCGTGGCCCCGGCGCGACAGCTCCGCTCCCGCCGCCGCCGCGAGCGCCACGCTCTGGCCCGGCGCGTCGAGCTCGCGGAGAAAGACCGGCCGCGCCAGCGGCTTGGCGGCCGGGTCGCAGGCGTCGAAAACGATGAGTCCCTGCGGGCCGAGGAGGCTCTCGAGCCAGCGCGCGAAGGCGTCGGCGAGCGTCGTGCCCGGCGCGTAGGCCCGCCGGAGCCGTTCCATCAGCTCGCCGGTGAACTCGGTGCGCGCCAGGGCCGCTTCGAGCGCCTGGAACACCTCGGCCGCCGCCTCCGGCGTCAGGTGCAGCGTGCCGACCGGTCGCTCGCCGGCGCCGTCGAGCGGCGGCAGGCGGACGAGGCGCCGCGACAGGTCGCCGTCGAGGACCCAGCAGTCGCGC
Source organism: uncultured Vicinamibacterales bacterium (assembly GCA_964478975.1). Lineage (GTDB taxonomy): Bacteria > Acidobacteriota > Vicinamibacteria > Vicinamibacterales > JAHECP01 > CAYZKQ01. The sequence continues at coordinate 9,202 of CAYZKQ010000106.1, forward strand.
ACCTCGTCCCAGTCGTGGTCTTCGGCGTCGACCCAGAAGACGGCGACCGCCGGCACGCCGTGCTCCCGCGAGACGAGGTCGGCCAGCCGGAGCGCCGTCAGACTCTTCAGCAGCGTGAACAGCGGACCGCCGAACAGACCCGCCTGCTGGCCCGTCACGACGGCGATGGTCCGGGGATCGCGAAGGCGTTCCGAGGCCGCCAGCGCCTGGACTGGCGCCTCGCGGCGAAGTTGCTGCGCCTCGACTAACCCGGCGACGGCCCGGTTCGGCCGAGGCCGCGCCGCCGCGCGCGCGATGGCGTTGCGCCAGGCTTGCGGGTCGGCCGGGTCGCCCGCGAAGAACCCGCTGAGGCTGGCGAAGTCGTACGCGTAGGCGCCGAGCAGCGGGCGGACCCACGGCAGGCTCCGGATGTCTACGGCCTGGTAAGCCGTCGCGGTCTGGCTGCCTCGGGAGGACACGTCGGCCGTACTGTTCCTCACCCCGGGCGGAGCTGTCAAGGCTCGTTGTCCCCGCCGGGCTTCCGTGTTAGCATGCCGAGGAACGCCTGAGGAGCTGGGCGCTGACGCACGACGAGCCGACCTCGTACACGCCGCCGGCCGCGTTCGGGCCGTTTCGGGTCTTGCATCAGGTGGGCGTCGGTCTTCTCGGTCCTGTGTTCCGCGCGTACGACTCGGCGCGCGACCGGCTGGCCGCCGTCAAGGTCTTCCGTCTCGACCTGCCCCCCGAGCAGGTCCGAGCCTTCGTGACCGAGTTGCAAGGGCTCTGCGAGATCGGGATCGATCATCCGAGCATCGCGACACCGCTCGCGGCGGGACTGGACAGCGCCGTCGCCTACCTGGCCTGTCAGTACGTGCCGGGCGACTCGCTCGACGGCGTCTTCCGCCTCCGCGCCGCGAGAGCGCCCGAGCGGGTGGCCGCGGCCGTGGCCCAGCTCGCCGAGGCGCTGGACTACGCCCGGGCGCGCGGTGTCGGCCATGGCGCCCTGCACCCGCGCGACGTCTTCGTCGGCGAGGATCGCGCCGCCGCCACGGGCTTCGGCGTGGTGCAAGCGCTCGAGCGGGTCGGCGCACAGGCGCCGGCCAGGCGTCCGTACGCCGCCCCGGAGCGGCTGGCTGGGGAGAGCTGGAGCACACCCGCGGATGTGTATTCGCTGGCCGTGATGGCCCACGAATGGCTGACCGGCCGGCGGCCGGCCGGGACCTCACGGGTCCTCGGGTTCGAGTCCTGGCCGGACTCGGCCCAGGCCGGCGCCCTGCAGGAGGTCTTCGCCCGCGCCCTCGCCGAGACGCCGGACGACCGCTACCGCACGGCCGCGGCGTTCGCCCGCGACCTCGAGATGGCCGTCGCGACGCACGAGCACCGGGGGCGGCGCGGAGAAGAGGACGAGGAACAGGAGGGGGCAGAGCAAGAGGAACGAGTGGACGAGTTGCGGCCCGAGTCGACAGGCGACCGGCCTGGGATGCCGGCCGAGGCGATGGCCATCGAGCTGGACCGCGCCCGGGCGTCGCAAGAGGCCGAGGCCGAGCCCTCGAGGTTCGATGACGTGGTGGACGTGCTCGAGGGTTCGCCGGCCGCTCCCGGCGGGTTGACCGAAGCCCCGGGGCCGACGCTCCTCGACCTGGTCGAAGCGGAGCCTGCCGGCGAAGCGCCGCTGGAGGAACCTCGGGAACATCTCCCGGAGCCGCAGCCCGAGCCGGTCGGGGCCGACCAGCGGGGCGAAGCGCCGTGGCTCGACAGGGTAACTGAAGCGCCCGGCGTACGGCGGACCCACGACACCGCGAGTTTCGACCGGCCTCGCGCGGCGATGTGGCCGTATGCGGTCGTCCTGACGGTGGGCTTGCTCGCCGGATTCCTCGCCGGCTACGGTCTCGGGTCGCGCAGGCCGGCGGCCGATGTGGGCGGCCCGGGTGGAAGCACTGCGCCCGCAGCGGCAACCCCGGCCGCGACAGCCGCCGGAGGGCCGCGGGCGTTCACCGAGACTCCGGTCGAGCGGGCGACCCCGGCGCCGGCCCCGCCCGCGGCAGGCGGTCGGCTCGCCATCCGGTCGACGCCCACGGGGGCCGCCGTAAGGCTCGACGGCGTGGTGCGGGGGACGACGCCCCTGACCGTGGGGGATCTCGCGCTGGGTTCCCACCGGGTCGAGGTGCGCCGCGAAGGTTATGCGCCGGTCGCTCGTGAGATCGTCCTGACCCCGGAGGTGCCCTCGCGGGAGGTGGTCGTGCAGCTCGAGCCGGTGGC
>CAYZKQ010000107.1:0-11308 GCA_964478975.1 uncultured Vicinamibacterales bacterium
AACTCGAAGTCGAAGGCGAGCTGGCCCGCCCGCGCGGCGGCCAGCGCCCGCGCCGCCTGCCGGAACGGTACGCCTTGCTCCAGCTCGGCCGCCACCTGTTTGATGACCACCAGGTCCGCGAAGCCGTAGTGGCGGTCGCCGCGGGGGCCGCCGGCCGAGCGGACGAGGCCGAGCTTCTCCAGGTAGCGGAGGTGGTCGTCCCGGATGGCGGGGTAGCGGCCGCGGATCTCCCGCCACGCGAAGCGTCCGGTGGGCGGGCCGTTCGGGTTCGCCACGTTCACGAGAAAGATGCGGAAGCCGCGCGGCAAAGTCAAGTAGGCTACTAGGCGATGCTGCTCGCCGGCGACGTCGGGGCGACCAAGACCGACCTGGGCCTCTTCGCGCCTGCGCCCGACCGGCCGCGGCCGCTGCACGTGCGCGAGTTCGCCACCCTGGCGTTCCCCGGGCTCGGCGCGATGGTCGAGACGTTTCTGCGCGGCGCCGGGACCGCGGCGGCCGACGTCGAGGTGGCTGCCTTCGGGGTCGCCGGTCCGGTGACGGGCGCCGTGGCGCGCATGACCAACGTCCCGTGGGCGGCCGACGCCGACGAGCTCGCCGAGCGGTTCGGCTTCGCGCGCGTCCACCTGATCAACGACCTGGAGGCCATGGCCTATGCGGTGCCGGTGCTCGAGCCGGGCGAGCTCGACGTGCTCCAGGAAGGCGTGGCCCAGCCCGCGGGCAACGCTGCGGTCATCGCCGCCGGCACCGGCCTCGGCGAGGCGCTCCTGCACAACGTCGAGGGCCGATTCATTCCCGCGCCCAGCGAGGGCGGCCACGCCGACTTCGCCGCCCGCACGCGCCGGGAGCTCGAGCTGGTCGACTGGCTCGTGCAACAGTACGGCCGCGCCCAGGTGGAACACGTCGTCTCGGGACCGGGGCTGGCGAACCTCTATCGGTTCACGCATCCCGCGCCGTGCGAGAGCGTGGGACGGCCGGCCCGCGAGTCGGACCTGCCCGCCCTCGTGACGGCGAGCGCGCAGGCGCGCCGGTGCCCGCGGTGCGTGGAGGCGTTCGATCTCTTCCTCGAGGCGTACGGGGCGGAAGCCGGCAACCTCGCGCTCCGCACCGTGGCGACGGCGGGGGTGTACCTGGGCGGAGGCATCGCGCCGAAGATCGTGCGGGCCCTCAAGGAAGGACCGTTCCTCGACGCCTTCCGCGCGAAGGCCCCGCTCGGCGACCTGCTGGCCACGATCCCGGTCCTGGTGATTTTGAATCGGCGAGCCGGCCTGCTCGGGGCGGCCGTGTACGCCGATCAGGTCCGCGCGCGGGCCAGCGGTCCAGCTTGACGCCGTCCGGAACTGGACGTACGCTGGCTCACAATCTGGTGTTTTCCATCCACGTGCCGGGGCCTTGCACATCGGCGGAGGGTTTCATGCAGAGGGGTCGTTCGCTCATTGCGGTCTGGTTCATCGTCTTCGTCCTGGCAGGCGCCGCGTCGGTCGCGGCGCAGGGCACCACCTCGCGGCTCGTGGGCGTGGTGAAGGACACCTCGGGCGGTGTCATCCCCGGCGCCACCGTCACCCTGACGAACGAGGCGACGGGCGCGTCGTTCTTTACCGTCACGACGGCCGCCGGCACGTACGTGTTCGAGGCTGTCCAGGTCGGGGTGTACACCGTGACGGTGGAGCTGCAAGGGTTCAAGAAGTTCGTCTCCTCGGGCAACCGGGTGGTCATCGGGGAGCCCACGACGGTCAACGTCACGCTCGAACCTGGCGGGCTCGCGGAAACGATCGAGGTCCGGGCGGCGAGCGAGGTGGTGCAGGTGAGCACGTCGGGCAACCTCGGGACGAACTTCGAGCAGAAGGTCATCGAGAGCCTGCCGATCGTCGGGGCGCGCGGCCGCAACCCGCTCAGCCTGGTGCTCACGCAGCCGGGCGTGGTGGCCGGGGCGAACACGGGGGGCGGCGTGCACGTCCACGGGGCGCGCGACCGGGCGTGGAACTACACGCTCGACGGCATCGACATCAACGAGTCGAGCGCGGGCGGGTCGAACTTTTCGCCGCTGCGGACCAACCCGGACTCGCTCGCGGAGTTCCAGGTGCTCACCGGGAACGCGACGGCCGAGTACGGGCGGAACAGCGGCGGCCAGGTCGCCATGGTGACGCGCTCGGGCACGAACAACGTCGACGGGACGCTCTTCTATTTCGACCGCCGGCCCGAGTACAACGCCAACGAGTGGGAGAACAACTTCAACCGGCTGCCGAAGCGGCGGTTCACCCAGTCGGTGCCGGGCTTCAGTCTCGGCGGCCCCATCCAGCGTAACCGCATGTTCTTTTTCGCCAACACCCAGTGGCTGCGAGCGAAGCAGACGCAGCAGGTGACCCGCACGGTCCTGACGGAGACGGCCCGTCAGGGCCTCTGGCGGTATGTCATCGGCGGCCGGAACACACCGGCGGGAACCGCGGGCGCGTCGGTCGACGCGAACGGCAACGTCCTGCCCGGCGTGCCGATCGGCACCTACGACATCGGCGCGATGGACCCCCAGCGGCGCGGTCTCGACCCGACGATCATGGCGCTGCTCCGCTCGGCGCCGCTCCCGAACACCTTCGCCGTGGGCGACGGGTTGAACACCGCCGGCTACACGTGGGCGGCCCCGGAGGAAGAACGCCAGTACGACTTCGTGACGAAGATCGACTACGTCTTCAACGCGCGGAACACGGCGTTCGTCCGCATCGCCAAGGGGCAGCAGAACACCAACTGCGACTCGGTCAACGGCGGGCTGCCGAGGTTCCCGGGCGGCGGGTGCATCGTGAACACGGAGCGCTCGCCCTACAACTGGGCGGCGAACTGGCGCTGGAATCCGCGGTCGAACTTGGTGAACGAGCTGGTCGCCGGCCAGAACCACTTCACCTTCAACTTCCGCATCCCGACGGCCGACGCGTCGAAGGTGACCTTCGCCCTGCCCCTCGGCCTGGCGAATCCCGAGGAATACGAGTTCGGCAACCTGCGGACGATCGACACCTTCCAGCTCGTCGACAACCTCAGCCTGGTGACGGGCGGGCACAACCTGAAGTTCGGGGTCAACCTCCGGCTGCAGCGCCACACCGACATCCGCGGGTCGGTCGCCGGCTACAACGTGTCCCCGGTGGCGAACTTCTCGACGACCATCAACACGGTCGACCCCGCGGTCTTCAATCTGCCCGCCGGCATCAACACCTCGGTGGACCGGCCGAACCTCCAGGCGGCCATCAACCTGATGCTCGGACGCATCGGGCAGATCAGCCAGGGGTTCGTGCAGAAGGGCAACACCTACGCGCCGGGTGGAACGCTCTTCAATTTCGCCGCGTGGTACCCCGAGCTGGACTTTTACGCTCAGGACAACTGGAAGTGGAAGCCCAACGTGACGGTCGACCTCGGCGTCCGATGGGAGTTGAAGATGACCCCGTCGAACCCCGACGACCTCATCCGGCGGCCGAACCAGCGCGTGGCGGTCGGGGAGGCGCCATCGAGCACGCTGCGATGGGAACAGGGCGACCTGTACTCGAGCGACGTGGACAACATCGGGCCGTCGGTGGGCATCGCGTGGGACCCGAAGAGCGACGGGAAGAGCGTGATCCGCGGGAACTACCGGCTGGCGTACGACCGCATCAACACGTTCGTGCTGTCCTCGTCCATTTTCCAGAGCATCCCGGGCATCACGACGGGCGTCGCGAACACGGCGTTCGGGACCGCCGGCGGGCGCCTGCGGGACGGCCTGCCCGCCCTGCAGCCTACCGTCACGCCGGAGAGTTTCCTGCAGCCGCCCCCGGTCTCGTCGGCGAGCATCCGGGTGGTGGACCCGGAGTTCCAGTCCCCGTACACGCACGGCTGGTCGGTCAGCTACCAGCGGGAGCTGTGGAGCCGCGGCACCCTCGAGGTCGCCTACGTCGGCCGGCGCGGCGAGCACCTCTTCGGCGCCTACAACGTCAACCAGGCGGAGATCCGCAAGAACGGCTTCCTCGAAGCGTTCAACACCGTGAAGGCGGGGGGCGAGAGCCCGCTCATCAACCAGCTGCTCGCTCCCGACACGCGGCGGCGGGCGGACGAAACGGGCTCGCAGATGATGCGGCGCGTCTACGCGACGGAGTTGAGCCTGAACTCGGTGGCGGCCGTGGCCGCGGCCCTCGGGACGCGCATCCAGGGCGGCCGGACCCTGCCGGATCTGGCGGGCCTCGGGCCGTACTTCTTCTTCCCCTATCCGCAGTTCCTCGGCGGCGTGGTGGTGATCGACTCGAACGACTGGTCCCGCTACCACGCCCTGGAGGTGAAGCTGAGCCGGCGTCTCGCTGACGGCTACTCGTACCTCCTCGCCTACACGCTGTCGCGGTCGAAAGACACGCGGTCGTTCGACCCGGCCTTCACGGTGGTGAGCACGGGCAACGCGCAGTCGGCGAGCAGCACGCCGTTCGACATCTTCAACCGCGCGCTCAACTACGCGCTGTCGGATTTCGACCGCACGCACGTGTTCCAGGCGCAGTGGGTGTGGGAGCTGCCCTTCGGGCGCGGCAAGCGGTGGGGTCGGGACGCGGGCGGTCTGGTGAACGGCCTCGTCGACGGGTGGGTGCTGTCGGGGCAGCTCGTCGCGCAGAGCGGCCGGCCGTTTACGATTTACGCCGGCGCGAGCACGCTCAGCAACGTCGTCCAGACGCCGGCCAACTGCAACGGTTGCAGCGGGACGGAAGGGCAGGTCTACCGCGAGCCCGACGGCATCGTGTGGTATCTGAACGCCGACGAGCGCGCCAAGTTCAGCATCCCCAGCCCGGGCGAGTTCAGCAACGTCGGACGCAACGCCTTCCGCGGGCCGGGTTCCTTCAACCTGAACCTGTCGATCGCCAAGCGCATCGAGACCGGGCGCGGCCAGTCGCTCGAGATCCGCGCCGACGGCACGAACGTGACCAACACGCCGACCTTCGGCCTGCCGACCGCGACCATCACGAGCACGATCTTCGGCCGCATCCGCGACAGCATCGCGAGCACGGCCCGACAGGTCATGATCGGCGTCAAGTACTACTTCTGAGCCCGCCCGCGCGGGCTCGAGCGCTCGCCGGTCCGATCCCCCGATCCCCGCGAGGGGGCGGACCGGCCGGCCATCAACTTCTCGATCTCCGCGATCTCCACGGGGACGAAGCCCGACAGGTTCTCGTAGCCGCGCTCGGTGATCAGGATCGCATCCTCGATGCGGATGTACACGCGATCCTCGGGGATCGTCAGGGCCGGCTCGATCGTGAAGATCATGCCCGGCTCGAGCCGCTCGTAGGGCGCTGTGACATCGTGGACCTCCATCCCGACCCAGTGGCCCAGGCTGGCGCGGGTCGGATTCTGGTAGCCGCGGACGAAGCGCTCGGCCGCCGCCCGGACCTTCTCGCTCGTGAACGGGAACGACGCCAGCACCCGCGCCATCTTGGCCGCGGCCTCCTGGATCACGGCGCGCGGCGTCTCGTGGGGCCGGATCGAGGTCATGAGCGCCCGGTACAACTCCAGGTAGACGCCGTACACCTCGCGCTGCGCGGCCGTGAACCGACCGCTCACCGGGAACATGCGCGTCACATCCGAGGTGTAGTACTTGTAGTCGGGCGCGTAGTCGAAGAGCACCAGCTCGCCGTCCTGCATCCGCCGCTGCGCCGCGTGGTAGTGCGGATAGAACGCGTTCGGTCCCGACGCGACCAGCGCGAAGTAGCCGATGCCTTGCGCGTTGTGGCGCTTGAACACGTAGTCGGCCACCGCTTCGAGCTCGTACTCGTACATCCCCGGCCGCACCGCCCGCATCGCGTCCATGATCGCGAGCCCCGCGATGCGCGTCGCTTCCCGGACGAGGGCGATCTCCCGCGGACTCTTCCGCAAGCGCATGGCGTCGAGGATCGGATCGAGGTCCCGGATGGCGGACGACGGCGCCCGCGCCTTCACCTTGTCGATGAACGCGCGCGCGCGTGACGGCCGGCCGTCCCACGGATCCGCCAGCGACGCCTGCTCGTGGGCCGTGACGTAGGCCGGCGTGGCCGCCCCGAGCGCCTCCGGCCGGTGCGGCAGATACAACGTCCGTCCCTCGCGCGCCAGCTCGTCCAGCACCGCCCCGAACGCCTCGCGCGGCTCCACCGCCTCGATCCCGGTCAGGCGCGCGGCCTCCGGCCCCGGCACCAGCCGCGGTCCCTCCGACCGCTCCAGCCGCTCGTCGCGGGGCGGCAGGAACAGCACCGACCGCTTCGCCTGGCCGTCGATGACGAGCAGCGCCCGCGGCACCTCGACTCCGGTGAGATAGAAGAACTGGTTGTTCTGCCGGAACTTGTGATACGACGGCAGCTCCGCCGCGCCCTGGAGGATGGCCGCGCCGTCCCCGATGGCCGCCATCACACGCGCCCGCCGCGCCGCGAACTCCTCCGGGGGAAACGCGTCAGTGAACAGGGGCGGCTGAGCCCGTCCGAGCACCGCCGCCACGCCCACAAACAACGCCACGACCGCCGCGCGCCCCGTCCGCATCGCCGCCTCCTTCCGAACCCGCCCGCGCTCCGCCGCCGGCGAAACCGGCGGCCAGGCGACACCGCAGCCAGCATCATATAATGCGGCTTTCAGCTTGGACCCGACTCGCCCGAGGACCCACATGACTCGCCCGACGCTCAAATCCACCATCGCCACCCTCTCGATCGCCGCGGTCTCGCTGGCCTGCCTGGTGCTGGCGCGGCCCGGAGCCGTGCTCTCGGCGCAACCCCGCGCCGACCTGGCGGCCCTCACGACACGGCCCGAGCGCACGGCCTACCGCGAAACCAGCCGCTACGACGATGTGGTGGCGTTTCTCGAGGCGGTCGACCGCGCCTCCCCGCTCGTGCACCTCACGACCTTCGGGTACACGTTCGAGGGGCGGGCGCTCCCGCTCGCCGTCGTGGGGCGCCTGAAGGACACCTCGCCCGAAGCCGTGCGGGCGTCGGGCCGCCTGCGCGTGTACATCCAGGGCAACATCCACGGCGGCGAGGTCGAGGGCAAGGAAGCGGTTCAGATCCTCCTGCGCGAGATCGCCCAGGGGCGCCACGCGGGGTGGCTCGACGCGCTGGTCCTGCTCGTCGCCCCCATCTACAACGCCGACGGCAACGAGCGCGTGAACCTGACCAACCGCGGTCCCCAGCACGGGCCGATCGGGGGCATGGGCCAGCGGCCGAATGCGCTGGGCCTCGACCTCAACCGCGACCACATGAAGCTCGAGTCGCCCGAGGCCCGCTCCCTCGTCCGCCTGCTCCGCGAGTACGACCCCCACGTCGTCATCGACCTCCACACGACCGACGGAACGCGGCACGCCTATCACCTGACCTACGCCCCGCCGCTCCACCCCAACACGGATGCCGCGATCGACGACCTTCTGCGCCGCCAGTGGTTCCCCGCCATGACCCGCGCCGTCAAGGAGAAGCACGGGTGGGACTTTTACTACTACGGCAACCTCAGCGGGCGCGGCGCGGAGCGCGGCTGGTACACCTACGACCACCGCCCGCGTTTCAACAGCACCTACATCGGGCTCCGCAACCGCGTCGGGATTCTCGGAGAGACCTACGCCTACCTGACCTTCGACGATCGCATCGCGGCCAGCCGGGTCTTCGTCGAGGAACTGTTGAATTACGCGGCCGCGCACGCCGCCGACATCCGGCGCGCCACCGAGTCGGCCGACGCGCGGTCGCTCGTGGGCGAGCGCCTCGCGGTGCGCGCGCGCCCCAAGCGGTCGGCCGAGATGGTCGAGATCCTGCTCGGCGAGACCGCCACCGAGCGCCACCCGTACACCGGCCGGCCGATGTTCCGCCGCCTCGACGTCCGCAAGCCGGAGCGCCTGTTCGAGTACGGCGCCTTCGAGCCGGCCGAGACCGAACGCGTCCCGCCGGCCTACTACCTGCCGGCCACCCTCGAGGCGGCGATCGAGCGGCTCGAAGCGCACGGCATCCGGTTCTCGCGGCTCGATGCCGCCGGCACGCTCGCCGTCGAGCGCTTTCGGATCGACAAAAGCACGGTCGCGCCGCAGCCGTTCCAGGGCCACCAGGAGCGGACCCTCGAAGGCGCCTGGGAACCGGCCGACGTCGAGCTGCCGGCGGGGACGGTCGTGGTCCCGATGGATCAGCCGCTCGCGCGCCTGGCGTTCCTCCTTCTGGAACCGCGTTCGGACGACGGGCTGCTCGACTGGAACGTGCTGGACGAGGCGATCAAGGACGCGAAGTACTATCCGATCCTGAGAAGCCGCCAGTGATCCGGCCGGCGCTCGTCCCGGCACCGGCGCGCGCGGCGGCCTCGAGGAACTCCGCCCACACCCGGAAGTACGCCTCGCCCCCCACGACATACGTGTCGTTGTGCCCGGCCCCGGGAATGACGTAAAGGCGCTTCGGGGCGCGCACCAGCGCGTAGATGCGCTCGGCGTGCGCGAGCGGGACGATCTCGTCGCGGTCGCCGTGCACGACGAGCACGGGCGCGTCGACGCGGGCGACTTTCCCCTCCACGTCGAAGCGCGAGCGGATGAGGACACTCGGCACGAACGGATACAGCTCGCGGGCCAGCGCCGGGACCGAGCGGAACGGCGTCTCCAGAATGACGGCGCCCGCCCGGCGGGCCAGCGCGACCTCGACGGCGACCGCCGCCCCCAGCGATCGGCCGAACAGCACGATGCACGCCGGCGGAAAGCCTCGGCGCGCCGCCTCGTCGTACATCGCCAGCCCGTCGCGGTAGAGCCCCGCCTCGCTCGGCCGGCCCTCGCTCAGGCCGTAGCCCCGGTAGTCCACCAGGAGAATGTCGAGGCCGAGGCGGTCGACCAGTCGCTTCGCGTTGTCGAGGCGGTGGCTGATGTTCCCCGCATTGCCGTGGAACCACACGAGCGCGCGCTCGCCACGCCCCCGCAGCCACCAGCCGTGCAGCCTCACGCCGTCCGGCGCGCGCAGCCGAACCTCCTCCGCCGCCAGGCCGTAGGCGTCCGGCTCGGCCTCGAGCACCCGCGAGGGGAAGTAGAGAAACGACGATTCGAGCGCGATCATCAGCGCTACCGCCAGGATCCACACACCGGCGCCGGCGAGCCCCAGCCGGAGCGGGACGCGGGCGAATGCCGCCGCGCGCCGCACCCCGGAGGCCACCGCGTTCACGCGACGCGCGGTCACCGCCCTCCAGCGCTCGTGACCGAAATCAGCGCGCCAACCGGCCGAAGCCGCTTTTCGCAGAGCCGCTCGGCCGCTCCACCATAGCCCGGCGGCGCCCCCTCCGGGAAGGGGCGCGGCCGCCGCCTGCCGCGGCGCCTCTCCCGCAGGCGCTCGCAATGTCCAGCCGGCGGCACGCGAGCGGGAAGAGCCGGGTATAATGCCGCCCATCCCGCTATGCGTCAGTCCGGCCCCCGCCTCGTCGCGACGGGTACGCTCGCGCTGGCCGCCACGATCGCGGTCGCCAGCCGCGGATCTCCGCCGGACGCCGTGCCTGCCGGCCAGGAGGCTCCGGCCCCGACCGATTACGGCGCCGGCGAGTACGTCGGCTCGACAGTCTGCGCGTCCTGTCACGACGCTGTCTACGACACCTGGCGCGCCTCGCTCCACGTGCAGATGACGCGGCCCATCGGCGAGGCCCAGGTCATCGGCGACTTCTCGCCCGGCGCGCACCTCGAGCGCTACGGCCGCGCCTACCGCATGCGCCGCCGCGGCGACCGCTACGTCATCTGGGTCTCTTACGGCACGGCCGCCGGCCGGTCCGGCGTGCCGCCGGCCGGGACCGCACCGGAACCGAACCGGGCGCCGGCGCCGCCAGCTGCTGGGGGCGAAGACTTTGAGGTGCACTACACGCTCGGCCTCAATCGCTTTCAGGGGTATCTGTCGACGCTCCCGGACGGGCGGATCTACGTCCTGCCCGTGTTCTGGCACCGCGACACGGCTCAGTGGATCGATTTCCAGGAGATCACCCCGATCCCCCGCGACTCCAACCGCGAGTTCCGGCAGATCTGGAACGTCAACTGCTTCAACTGCCACGCGACCAACCTCCAGCAGGGGTTCGACCCCCGCACCCGGACGTACCGGACGACGTGGACCGAGCTGGGGATCGGGTGCGAGGCGTGTCACGGTCCGGGAGCGGCGCACGTCGCCCTGATGCGGGAGTGGGCGGAGCGCCCCGCGGCGAAACCCGCCTACGACCCCGGGAAGCACAACCGCGACCTGAGCCGATTGCTCCGGATCTTTTCCCCGCGGAGTGCGAGCCGGCGCCAGGTCTTCGACACCTGCGCGTACTGCCACGGCAACAAGACCAACCTCTACGTCGGCTTTCGGCCGGGCGACCACTACGAGGACTTCGCCGTGCCGTTCCTCGTGAGCCAGCCCATTCCGCCCGAGGATCCGCAGGGCGACTACTGGCCCGACGGGCGGCCGACGCGGTTCAACCGACCCCAGGCCCTCATGCAGTCGGGCTGCTTCCTGCGCGGCGGGGCGACCTGCACGTCGTGTCACGCCGCCCACGGGTCGCGGCACCCTCATTCGCTTCGCGTGCCGCCGGCCGAGAGCGACCGCCTGTGCACGCAGTGTCACGACGACCTCCAGGGAGCCGCGCAGGTCGCGCACAGCCATCATCCGGCCGGCTCGCCGGGCGGCGGCTGTGTCGCGTGCCACATGAGCGAGGTCAACTGGCGCCTGTTCATGCGGCGCCGCGACCACACCTTCCAGCCGCCGGTGCCCGAGCTGACGGCGCGCTATGGAATCCCGAACGCCTGTACGACGTGCCACGACGACCGGCCGCCCGAGTGGGCGGTCCGGGTCATGGATACCTGGTACGGCGAGCGCGATCGGACGCGCCGCGCGCAGGTCGTCCGGCGGGCTGACACCTTCTACGCGGCCGGTCGCGGCGACCCGGGGGCGCTCCCGGCGCTCGCGCGGATCCTGGTGGACCGGCAAGAGCCGCCGCCCATCCGGGCGAGCGCCGCCGAATTCGTCGGACGGCTCGGCCAGGCGCGGCGCGCGGGCGATGACCCGGCGGTGCTCGCGCCGGTGACCAACGCCCTCATGGCCGCGGCGGCGGACCCCGAGCCGCTCGTCCGCCTCGCCGCGACGCGGGCGCTCGGCGCCGTCCTCGAGCGTACCGGCGATCGCCCCCGGGCGAGCGCGCTGGCGGCGCGGCTCGCCGACCCGATTCGGAGGGTCAGGGCGAGCGCGGCGGCGGCGTTGTTGCGGCTGGGGGTGACCACCCTCGAGGGCGCCGCCGGCGCGGCCCTCGCCCGCGCGCAGGACGACTACGCCGCGATGCTCCGGGCGTTCCCCGACAGCGCGCGGAACCACACCGAGCTCGGCCGGCTCCTCCTGGCGCTCGAGCG
>CAYZKQ010000108.1:0-11170 GCA_964478975.1 uncultured Vicinamibacterales bacterium
CGGCCGCCAGCCCCACCGCCGCCCGTCGCGCCGCCGCGCCCCCGGCCCGGGTCATGGGGTGGCGGCGAGCACGCGCCGGGCGGCCGGCACGTAGTCGCGCCGCCCGGGGCCCACGTAGATCTGCCGCGGGCGGGCGATCTTCTGCTCGGGGTCGAGCAGCATCTCCTCCCACTGCGCGATCCAGCCGGCCGTGCGCGGAATGGCGAAGAGCACGGGGAACATGTCGGGCGAAAAGCCCATCGCCTGGTAGATGAGCCCGGAGTAGAAGTCGACGTTCGGATAGAGGCGCCGCGAGACGAAGTAGTCGTCCTCGAGGGCGATCCGCTCGAGCTCGAGGGCGATGTCGAGCAACGGGTTCCGGCCCGTGACGTCGAACACCAGGTCGGCGATGCGCTTGATGATCTTGGCGCGCGGGTCGTAGGCCTTGTAGACCCGGTGGCCGAAGCCCATCAGGCGGCCCTCGCCGCCCTTGACCTTGCGGATGAAGGCCGGCACCTGCCGGACCGACCCGATCTCCTGCAGCATGCGCAGGACCGCTTCGTTGGCCCCGCCGTGCAGCGGGCCGTAGAGCGCGGCGGCCGCCCCGGCGAGCGCCGAGTAGGGGTCGACGTGCGAGCTGCCGATGCCCCGCATCGCGTGCGTGCTGCAATTCTGCTCATGGTCCGCGTGGAGGATGAACAGCACATCCAGGGCGCGCTCGAGCACCGGGTGGGGCTGGTACTTCAGCTCCGTCATCTTAAACAGCATGTTCAGGAAGTTGCCCGTGTAGCTCAGGTCGTTGTCCGGGTAGACGTAGGGCAGCCCCATGCTGTGCCGGTAGGCGTAGGCGGCGATGCTCGGCACTTTGGCGATCAGCCGCAGCGTCTGGAGGCGCCGCTTCTCGGCGTCGAAGATCTGCTTGGCGTCCGGGTAGAAGGTCGACAGCGCCCCGACCGTGCTCAGGAAGATGCCCATCGGGTGGGCGTCGTACTGGAACCCCTCCATGAACTTCTTGATGTTCTCGTGGAGCATCGTGTGGAGGGTGATCTGCCGCGTCCACTGCTGGAGCTCCTCGAGCGTGGGCAGCTCCCCGAAGAGAATGAGGTACGCGGTTTCCAGGAACGTGCTCTGCTCGGCGAGTTGCTCGATGGGGTAGCCCCGATAGAGCAGCACGCCTCGATCGCCGTCGATGAACGTGATGCGGCTCCGGCACGCCGCCGTGTTCAGGAACGCGGGGTCGTAGGACAGCAGGCCGAAATCGTCCGGCCCGGCCTTGATCTGGCGCAGATCCATCGCCCGGATCGCGCCGTCGGTGATGGGGATCTCGTACTGTCGGCCCGTGCGGTTGTCCGTGATCGTCAGGGTGTCCGGCATGGAGAGATCGATGCGTCAGGAGTTCGCGTCCTCGTCGCCCGGCGGCGGCACGTCGGCGTCTCCGGCCGGGACCGGCTCCCCGGGGATGCGGTACTCGCCGTGCAGCCACTTCCAGAGGTCCGCCAGGCGGCAGCGCTCGCTGCAAAAGGGCCGCCACGCCGGATCGACCGGCCGCTCGCGGCAGTAGACGCACCGCTCCTCGGGGGCCATCCGCGCCATTGTAGTATGAGACCCGGCCGGCCGCGCCCGCCTGCCGCGCGCCCCGCGGTCACCCCGCGGGCTGGTGCCGGACGTCCCGCGCCGAGACCATGAAGATCACGTCTTCGGCGATGTTGGTCGCGTGGTCGCCGATCCGCTCCAGGTGCCGCGAGATCAAGACGAGGTCGAGGGCGGGCGCGATCGTCTGCGGGTCCTGCAGCATGTAGGTCAACAGCTCGCGAAAGACCTGCGTCTTCAACCGGTCCAGTTCATCGTCCCGGTCCAGGACCCGCTGGGCGAGGGCGGTGTCGCGGCGGACGAAGGCGTCCAGGGCGTCCCGCAACATCGCCTGGGCAATCTCGGCCATGCGCGGGATGTCGATCAGGGGCTTGACCGGCGGGTGGTCGAGATAGCGCCGGCCCGCCTCCGCGATGTTCACCGCGAGGTCGCCGACCCGCTCGAGGTCGCTGTTGATCTTGATCGCCGCCATGATGGCGCGCAGGTCGACCGCCATGGGCTGATGGAGGGCGAGCAGCCGGAACGCCCGGCCGTCGATCTCGATGTGCAGCGCGTTGAGCGGACCGTCGCCGGCCATGACCTCCGCCAGCCGGTCGACCCGGCGGTCGACGAGGGCGCCCACCGCGCGCGCGACGCGCTCCTCGGCGAGGCCGCCCATCTCGAGCAGCCGCGCGTGGAGGGCGGCGAGTTCCTCCTGAAAGTGCGGGACCAGTGGTTCGCTCATGCCCCCTCCCGCGCCGGGCTAGCCGAAGCGGCCCGTCACGTAGTCTTCCGTCAGCACTTCCCGCGGCGCCGTGAAGAGCTGCTCGGTCGCGCCGAACTCGACGAGGCGCCCCAGCCAGAAGAACGCCGTGTAATCCGATACGCGCGCGGCCTGCTGCAGGTTGTGCGTGACGATCACGATCGTATAGCGCCGCTTGAGCCGGTAGAGGAGTTCCTCGATCCGCTGCGTCGCGATGGGGTCGAGCGCCGAGGCTGGCTCGTCCATCAGGAGGATGTCGGGCTCGACCGCCAGGGCGCGGGCGATGCAGAGGCGCTGCTGCTGGCCGCCCGAGAGTACGGCCGCCGGCTCGTGGAGCCGGTCCTTGACCTCGTCCCACAACGCCGCCGCCTCCAGGCTCGCCTGGACGCGCGCGGCCAGCTCGCGCCGATGGCGCACCAGCCCATTGACGCGCAGCCCGTACGCGACATTCTCGAAGATCGACGTGGGGAACGGATTCGATTTCTGGAACACCATCCCGACCCGGCGCCGCAGCTCGACCACGTCCGTCCCCGGAGCATAGATGTCCTGGCCGCCGATCCGCACCCGTCCCTCGACGCGCACGTGCGGGACGAGGTCGGTCATCCGGTTCAGCGTGCGCAAGAACGTCGTCTTGCCGCAGCCCGACGGGCCGATGAGCGCCGTCACCCGGCAGGCCGGGATTGTGAGGGTGACGCCGTCGAGGGCGCGGGTCGCGCCGTAGAAAACCGTCAGGGCCTCGACCTCGATGGGCGGGGTCGGCGCCGCTATGTCGGCCTCCGGCTCGCCGCGCATCTCGCGGATCCCGAGGGCGGGCTGGCCGAGGCGCCGGTTCACGCGTCGGCCCTCCCCGCGCGGCTCGTCCGGTCGCGCACCACGATGGCCGCGGCGTTCATGACGAGCATCAGGCCGAGCAGCACGAGTATGCCCGCCGCCGCGTTCTCCAGGAACTCGGCCTGCGGACGCGAGACCCAGTTGAAGATCTGAATCGGCAGGACCGTGAACGGCGACCGCAACCCGTCTGGCAAAAACGGCACGTAGGTGAGGGCGCCGATCGTGATGAGGGGCGCGGTCTCACCGACCGCGCGGGAGACCGCCAGGATGACGCCCGTGAGGATGCCGGGAAGCGCCGCAGGCAGCACCTGGTGCCACACGGTCTGCCACCGGGTCGCCCCGAGGGCGTAGGACGCCTCGCGGAGCGACGGCGGGACGGCCCGGAGCGCTTCCCGCGTCGACAGGATCACGACGGGCAGGACGAGCAGCGCCAGAGTGCCAGCGCCCGCCAGCACACTGCGTCCGAGGCCGAGGGCCCGGACGAACAGCCCGAGCCCCAGCAGGCCGTAAATGATCGACGGCACGCCGGCCAGGTTCGCGATCGTGATCTCGAGCAGGCGCGCCCAGCGCCCCCGTGGCCCATACTCTTCTAGATAGACCGCGGCCGCGAGGCCGACCGGCAGCGCCAGGACGGCGGTCAGGCCCATGACGACAAAGCTCCCGACGAGCGCCGGCAGGATGCCGGCCTGTTCCGGACGCCGCGAGGGAAAGCTCGTCAGAAAGCTCCACGAGAGCCGCCCCAGTCCATCCCGCGCCACCACCACCAGCAGCGCGCCGAGCGCGGCGAGGGCCACGAGCAACACGAGCAGCCCGCTCGCGCGCAGCAACGCGTCGGGCCAGCGGCGCCGCCGCGTCGACCATCGGTGTGCGCCCGCGGCGAGGGTGGCCACTTCAGGACTCATGCGTGCCCCTCCCGGACGCGCGCCCGAACCCACGCGCTCGCGACGTTGAGCCCGTAGGTGCCGGCAAAGAGCAGCGTTCCGACGGCGAAAATGGTCCGGTACTCCAGGGTGCCGGCCGGCGTGTCGCCGAGGCTGACCTGGACGATGTAGGCCGTCATGGTTTCGACGGGGACCAGCGGGTTCAACGTCAGGCGCGGCTGTTGGCCCGCGGCGATGGCCACGATCATGGTCTCGCCGACGGCGCGCGAGAGCGCCAGCAGCGCCGCAGCGGAAATCCCGGAGAACGCCGCCGGCACCACGACCCCGAGCGTCGCCTGGACGCGCGTCGCCCCGAGCGCCAGGGCCGCCTCGCGCAGGCTGTGGGGGACGGCGCGCAGGGCGTCCTCCGAGAGTGACGAGACAAGGGGCAGGATCATGAGCCCCATCACGAGTCCCGGAGCGAGGGCGTTGAAGCCCGCCAAGTCGGGAATGACCTGCTGGAGCGCCGGCGTCACGACGAGCAGGGCGAAGTAGCCGTACACGACCGTCGGCACGCCGGCGAGGACTTCCAGCACGGGCTTAACGACGCGCCGAAGTGCCGGCGACGCGTACTCGCTGAGATAGACGGCACTCAGGAGCCCCGCAGGGAGCGCCACCAGCATGGCGATCGCCGAGACCAGCACCGTGCCCGCCACGAGCGGGAGCACGCCGAAGTGCTTGTCGAAGAACAGCGGCGTCCACTGGGTGCCGAAGAGAAACTCCGCGACCGACACGGACCGGAAGAACGCCGCCGTCTCGGCCACCAGCACCACCACGATCCCGGCGGTCACGACGACCGAAACGCCGCCCGCGGCGGCGAGGCCCGCCTCGATGGTCCGTTCCACCCCCCGGCGCAGGCGGCGCGTCACCGCGGGCCCGCCTCCGCCGCCAGGCGCGCCTCGAGCGTCAAGCCCGCCGGCACGCCGGGCCCGAACATCGTCCCGACCCGCCCGGCGGCGAACCGCTCGCGGACCAGGCGGGCTTCGCGGTCGCTGAGAGGGACGTAGCCCACCTCGCGGGCGAGCGCGGCGACGTGCGCGAGGTAGAACTCCACGAAGGCGCGCACTTCGCGCCGGTCGAGGGCGGCGCGACTCGAGTAGATGAAGAGCGGGCGCGACAGGGGCCGGTAGGTGCCGTTTCGAACGCTCTCCGCCGATGGCGAAATCGGCCCGCGTCCGTTGCCGGGATCCTCGTCGTCGATCGGAACGAGCTTGAGCCGGCTGGCGTTTTCCTCGTAGTACGCGAGGCCGAAAAAGCCCAGCGCGTTCGGGTCTCCCGCGACCCCCTGAACGAGCACGTTGTCGTCCTCGCTCGCCGTGTAGTCGCCGCGGCTCGCGTCTTCCCGGCCCACGATGGCCTCGGTGAAATAGTCGAACGTGCCCGAGTCGACGCCCGGCCCGAACAGATGGATTTCGCGGTCGGGCCACTCCGGCCGGATCTGGTTCCAGCGGGTGACGCGGCCCTGAGCCGCCGGCTCCCACAGGCGCCTGAGCTCGCCGACGGTGAGGAAGTCGACCCAGGTGTTCTCCGGGTGAACCACCACCGCCAACCCGTCGTACGCGACGGGCAGCTCGAGGTAGTCGACGCCCTGTTGCCGGCACAGGTCAACCTCGGTCGGCTTGATCGGGCGCGAGGCGTCGGCGATGTCGATCTCGCCGTGGCAGAATTTCTTGAACCCGCCGCCCGTCCCGGAGATCCCCACCGTGACGCGCGCGTCCGGGTTCTGCTTCTGGAACTCCTCGGCCACGGCCTCGGTGATGGGGAACACCGTGCTGGAGCCGTCCACGCGGATGACGGCGGCGCTGCCGCCGCCGGAGCCTTCGCCGCAGGCGCTCGCGACCAGCACCCCGGCGAGGATCACCCAGACCCTCGCGGCGACCCTCACGCGGCGGCGTGCCGAAGCTATCGAGTCAATCGTGTGCATGTCTCCACGCTAGCGCGCCGAGATTACGCCCGCGTTGCCGGCGGGTAACGGGCGTGTTAAATTTCGGGCCGAGTCCCGCGTGCGGTCAGAACGACACGCGGGCGTCGAGCTGCAGCCGCACCAGCAAGCGATTCGCCTCGCCGGGTTCAACGAGGATCTTCTTCGTGAAGTAGGCCGTCGCGTCCAGATTGACCCGGGCCGCCGGGGCGAACGAGCCCGCGAGGATGTGCGCCCGGGTGTTCGCCGAGGGCATGTCGCTGAAGGCGAAAGCCGAGAGGACGGCGTCGCGCGCGATCCGCGCGAAGGTGTAGCCCGCGGCGGCGGTCCCGGGTGACGATGCGCGGCCGTAGCGCGCTTCGAGCCAGAAGCCGGTACGTTGCCGGTCGATCGCCTGCAGGTTGCGAACCCAGTGCCCGGTGAGCGCCAGGGGGTAGTCCCGCCGCCTGGTGGCGAGCGTCACCTGGCCGATGAGGTCCACCAGGCGGAAGCCCGAGGCGAACCCGACGACCCGCCCCTCCTGCGCGCGCAGCAGGTTCCAGTTCTGGGATCGGAGGTCGCCGCTCGCCAGCGCGACGGCGATCTGGTCGACCCGGCGGAAACCGTAGACGGACGTCCCGACCTGAACGCGGTGCGGCCCGGTCCGGAACGCCACGGAGCCCTGCGCGGCGAACATTGCCGCATCGGGTCCCGTGCTGACCTCGTGGAGGGGAGCCTGGATGGCGGTGAGCTGCACGGTGACGTGACCGGGAATGGCCAGTTGTTCGTACAGTCCCTCGCAGTTCAGGTCGTCGTCCCAGATCATCTGCGTGCGGAGCACCGGCAAAGGGAACTTGCCGGCACCGACCGTGAGTCCCCTGGGCCACGCGGGCCGCCAGAGCAGGTACGCCTGGTCGAGATAGAACGGCTTGCGTCCGAAGAAGTCCTCGAGCGTCTGGTTGGTCGAGGTGGGGTCGCGAGGATCGCCGGTGGCGAGGCGGAAGCCGACCTCCAGGTTCGGTCGCACGTCCACGTGGAGGCCCAGCCGGACGCGCACGCGGGGACGATGGCGCATCGGGCGGCCGGCCTGGAAGAAGCTCTCGGAGCGAGCCCGGAGGTCCCCGCTGAAGCTGAGGCGCTCGTACCAGGGCGCGGGAGTGGCCGCCGCGGGTGTCGGCTGGGCCGTCGCTGGGGTTGGAACGCTGCACAGGGCGGCGGTCACGGTCCAGGCGGCGGGCCTGAGGGCGGAGAGTCGTCGATTCGAAAGCATGCCGCCCAGTCTACCCGGAGACGGCTGTTGGGTACGTAGGGCGGCCCTTTACGGGCCGCCGCAGCGGGCCCCCGCGAGCCACGCGGCGTGCGGCGCGTCCTGCGCCGCCGGTCGGCCGCGCGGGCCCAGGGCGCCGGCGGGCGGACGTGGGTAGAAGGGTACGTAGGGCGGCCCTTTATGGGCCGCCGGCCGAGCGCGCGTTGCGATTTTCCGCGCGTACGTCGGGCGCCCCTTTCAGGGGCGCCGCCCGGACGCGGCGGTCCGGGGGACGCAGTCCCCCGGTGATGTGACGCTCGCGTCGATCGCGCCCCAGTTCGATTGACACTCTCGGATCGCGCGTTTAGAATGGCGTGCAGGCCTGCCTCGGACCGTATGCCGCCCCGATGCCCCGACCCCTGACGGCCTTTTTGCGACGGCCGGTGGGGCGGCCGGCGGTCGCGGCCGCATCGGCAACTCGCCCCGGCCGCACGCGGGAGGACGCTCCATGGATGACCTCGTGAACCGCCTCGCCCGGGAAGTCGTCGATGCCATCGCGGCCGCCCTCGCGGCCGACCCGCGCGTCGAGGCGTGTCGCGAGAAAGCGCGGGCGGCCGGCTACGACCTGCGCCTTTCGCTCGAGGCGGTCATCGGCTTCGCCGGCCGCGCGCCCGCCACCCCCGACGGCCGCCCCGTCCGACCGTCGCGGACCCGCCCGGCGCGGGCCTTCGAGTTCGAGATCAACGCGAACGACCGCCGCTTCCTGCGCTCGCTGCGGATCGCGGTGGACGAGCAGGCGCAGAAACAGGTCGACTAGGCCCCCGGGGACGAGGCCCCGCGCAGCCGGATCGCGCCGCGCCCGGCGAACCGCCCGGCGGACCCTAGCGCTTCTTCGATTCGCAAGAGCTGGTTGTACTTGGCCAGCCGATCCGTCCGGCTCACCGACCCCGTCTTGATCTGGCCCGCCCCGGTTGCGACCGCGAGGTCCGCGATCGTCGTGTCTTCGGTCTCCCCTGAGCGGTGCGAGATGATGCACGCGTAGCCCGCCTCCTGCGCCAGAGCGACCGCCTCGAGCGTCTCGCTCACGGTGCCGATCTGGTTCAGCTTGACGAGCACCGCGTTGGCCACGCCCTCGGCGATCCCCCGCCGGATGATGGCCGGGTTGGTGACGAAGATGTCGTCGCCGACGAGCTGCACCCGCGTGCCGAGCGCCGCGGTCAGGTCCCGCCAGCCCGCCCAGTCGCCCTCGGCCAGGCCGTCCTCGATCGACACGAGGGGATAGCGCGCCAGCCAGCCGCGGTACAGCTCGATCAGCTCGGCCGACGAGCGGGACGCGCCCCCGGACTTTCGGAACACGTACGCGCCGCGCGCCGGGTCCCAGAGTTCGCTGGCGGCGACGTCGAGGGCCAGGGCGACGTCGGCGCCCGCCCGGTATCCCGCGCGCTCGACCGCCTGGATGACCAGCTCGAGCGCCTCTTCCGCCGACCCGAGGTTCGGGGCGAAGCCGCCCTCGTCGCCCACGCCCGTCGCCAGGCCGCGCGCCTTCAGGAGTCCCTTGAGCGCGTGGAAGATTTCGACGCCGGCCCGCAGCGCCTCGCTGAACGACGCGAAGCCCACGGGCAGGACGAGGAATTCCTGCACGTCGAGCGTGTTGTCCGCGTGCGCGCCCCCGTTGAGGATGTTCATCAGGGGGACCGGCAGCGTCCAGGTCTCCGGCGCGCGGCTCCCCGGCCGCGCCGTGGCGAGATAGTGGAAGAGCGGCACGCCGGCCTCGGCGGCGGCGGCGTGGGCGAACGCCATCGAGACGCCGAGCAGCGCGTTGGCGCCGAGGCGTGATTTGTTCGGCGTGCCGTCGAGCTCGACGAGGCGCCGGTCGAGGGCCGCCTGGTCGAGCTCGAGACCCGCGAGCGCGCGGGCGATCTCGCCGTTGACGTGCCGGACGGCGGTCCGCACGCCCTTCCCCCCGTAGCGGCGCGGGTCGCCGTCGCGCAGTTCGAGGGCCTCGCGCTCGCCGGTGGAAGCGCCCGACGGCACGGCCGCGCGGCCGCGGGCGCCGCTCGCCAGCACGAGGTCGACCTCGACGGTCGGGTTGCCCCGCGAGTCGAGAATTTCCCGAGCCTGCACGCGCTGGATTCTCACGATGCCCCCTTTCGCAGGTCCGCCCCTCGGCGGGCGGCGGCCGCGGCTCCCGCAGGTCCGCTCGGCGGCGGGGCCGCGGTCACGCCGGGGTCTGTGCGGCCCGCCGGTCGTACTCCGCCTCGAGCCGGAGCGCCGCCTCGTCGATCGGGGCGATGAACGGCGTGTCGTCGCGGGTCACGACCACGACGCCGCGCTCCGTAACGGTATGCCGGCGCCGGTCCTCCTCCGGGTCGTACCCAATGCGCGCGCCGCGCGGGACGAACACGCCGGCTTCGACGATCGCCCGCCGGATGCGCGCGTGCCGCCCGACGCGCACGCCGGGCAGCAGAATGCTCTGCTCGATGACGCAGAAGCTGTGCACCCGCACGTTCGGGCACAGGATGCTGCCCATCACGCGGCTCCCCGAAATGATGCAGCCCGCCGAGATGGTCGAATCCAGCGCCTCGCCTCGCCGCTCCGGGTCCGCGAAGACGAACTTGGCCGGCGGCGCCTGGGGCTGGTACGTGCGGATGGGCCACTCCGGGTCGTACAGGTTGAACTCCGGATTGACCTGGCAGAGGTCCATGTTGGCTTCGTAATACGCGTCCAGCGTTCCGATGTCCCGCCAGTACTTCGCCGCCTTCTTGTTCTCGTCGTAGAACTGGTAGGCGTACACGGGGACCTCGGGAATGAGCGCCGGGATGATGTCGCGTCCGAAGTCGTGCGTCGACAGCCGGGCGGCGTCTTCCTCGAGCGCCTTCACGAGGACGTCCACGTTGAAGACGTAGATGCCCATCGACGCCAGCACGAGGGGCGCCGCGGGGTCGAGCGCCGCCGGGTCCGGCTTCTCGCGGAAACCCGTCACCCGGTCGTGCCGGTCCACCTCCACGATGCCGAACCGCCCCGCTTCCTCCCGCGCCACCTCGATCGCCGCGAGCGTCACGGCGGCGCCCGCGTCCACGTGGAAGCGCAGCATCTTCCCGTAGTCCATCTTGTAGACGTGGTCGCCCGAGAGGACGATGACGTAGCGCGGCCGCTCGCGCAGGATCGAGTAGAGGTTCTGGTACACGGCGTCCGCCGTGCCCTGGTACCAGTGCTGGCCCGTCCGCATCTGCGGCGGGAGGATCTCGACGAACTCGCCGAGCTCCTCCGACACGATGTGCCAGCCCATCCGGATGTGCCGATTGAGCGAGAGCGACTTGTACTGCGTCGCGATGAAGATGCGCCGGAGCCCCGAGTTGATGCAGTTGCTCAGCGTGAAGTCGATGATGCGGTACGGCCCGCCGAAGTAGACGGCCGGCTTGGCCCGCTCGCGCGTGAGCGGGTAGAGGCGCTCGCCCATGCCGCCGGCCAGGATGATCACGACGGTCTCGTTGAGCACCGAATCGGATGATAGCACGCAGGTTCGCGACGGTCGGCCCGGGGGCGCACGGGTGCGGAGCCCTGGGCTCTTGGGCATCGCCATCGTCGCGATGGCCGCTGCGCGATTTCCCGGGCGGCCCGTAAAGGGCCGCCCTACGGACTGCACGCTCGCTCGCGGGGCCCTCTGCGGCGGCCCGTAAAGGGCCGCCCTACGTACATGCGCGCTCGGCCCGGCCGCGGGCGCCGCACGCTCGCTCGTGCTCGCTTCGGCGGGCCTGAAAGGCCCGCCCCACGGACTGCACGCTCGCTCGCGGGGCCCTCTGCGGCGGCCCGTAAAGGGCCGCCCTACGTACATGCGCGCTCGGCCCGGCCGCGGGCGCCGCACGCTCGCTCGTGCTCGCTTCGGCGGGCCTGAAAGGCCCGCCCCACGGACTGCACGCTCGCTCGCGGGGCCCTCTGCGGCGGCCCGTAAAGGGCCGCCC
>CAYZKQ010000109.1:0-11165 GCA_964478975.1 uncultured Vicinamibacterales bacterium
CGAAGCCGCGGACGCCGGCGCCGGTGGCCGCGGCGAGCTCGGCGAGCGCGGCGACCAGGTCGGCGCGCGACGTGCCCCGTGGGGCCTCGCGGTAGGTGTCGCCCTCGGGCCACACGACGGCACCGCCGTTCTCGACGATGAACGGGGTCTGCGGCGCGAGGTGCCGGGCGAGCCGCTCGACCTCCGCCCGCGTCTTGCTGGTGCAGAGGACGAGGGGGATCCGGCGGGCCTTGAGCGCCGCCAGGGCGTCCCACGCGGCGTCGTACGCATAGGTGGCCGCGTCGAGGAGCGTGCCGTCGAGGTCGGTCACGACGATGAGCTCGTGCAGGGTCCGGGTCATCGGGTCATCGGCCGGCCGATTCGACGATGCCGCCGGTGCGCGCGACCGCGTCCAGCAGGCGCTGACCCGCGTCGGGGACGCCCGCCCAGACGCGGACCCAGTTGGGCACCAGCGGGGCGCCGAGGGGGTCCGCGAGGAACTCGTCGATCGAGGCGCGGAGCGCCGCGAGGAAAATGGCGACGTTCAGTTCTTCTTCGTGGCGGTCGTACACGAGTCCGTTGATCATGGAGACGGCGTAGCTGTCGGCGACGGCGTCTTCGGCTTCGCGCTGGTAGGCCGCGAGGAGGCTGCGGAGGAGGCCGCCGTCGAGCGTCACGCCGTTGGCCGCCAGGGTGCGCAGCAGGTGCTTGGCGACGTCTTTCGCCATGCGGTGGAGGCCGCGCGTCGCGTCGTCCGGCGACAGGTCCTGGTGCTTGTGCTCGTAGCGCTCGCAGAGCTCCACCTGGCAGATCCGCGCCGGCGCGCGATGCCGGAGCGCCTCGAAGAGCGTCACGATCTCGAGGCCCCAGTCGGAGGCGAGGCGCATCCGCTGCGCCAGGTCGCACTGAACCGCGAACTCGCCGGACAGCGCGTAACGGAACGACGAGAGGTAGCGGATGTACGGGTCGGCGCCGATCAGGCGCGTGAACGCGGTGAGGAGCGGTGCGAGCAGGAGCCGGGTCAGGCGCCCATGCAGCCGGTCGGTGACGCGCGCGTAGTAGCCCTTGACGAAGTCGAAGTCGACCGTCGGGTCCACCGCCGGCAACACGAGTCGGGCGAGCATCTCGCGGCTGTAGTTGACGACGTCGGCGTCCTGGAACGCCACATACGCCGTGCGCTGCTCCGCCAGCACGTAGCCGAGCGCCAGCCAGCACGCCCGCCCCTTCCCCGGTCCGCCCGGGTTGAGTCCGGCGGCGGTCATCTCGTCGACGAACCCGGCCACTTCGGGCGCTTCGTTCCAGAGCACGACGCGCCGGCCGGGATACGCCGCAAAGAGCGCCTGGGTGCGCGCGTAGTCCTCGCGCGTGGCCTGGTTGAGGGAGACCACGAGGGTGTCGAGGTACGTGACGCGCGCGAGCTCGGCGACGATCCCGGCGAGGGCGGGCCGGTCCAGTTCGCCGGGGACCATCGGGATCACCAGTGCCACCGGGAACCGCCGGACGAAGCGCGCGATGTCCGCTTCGAGGGCGTCGACCGGCCGCGCCACCAGGCGGGGCAGCGCCGTCACGGGACCGAACTGATGGAAGTCGCTCATCCAGAGCCTCCGCGGTGGCTGGACGCCGGGACCGTCGTGACCTCAGAGCTCCCCGCGCGCGATGGCGAGATCCAGCGCCTCGTCGCTGGCCTCGGTGAAATCGCCTTCCCACTTGGCGATCACGACCGTGGCCAGGCAGTTGCCGATCACGTTGGTCATGGTCCGCACCATGTCCATGAGGGCGTCGACCCCGAACACCAGCATGACGCCTTCCATGGGCAGGTTGAACTGCGCGGCGGTGGCCGCGAGGATGACCGTGGCCGCGCGGGGCACGCCGGCGACGCCCTTGCTCGTGAGCATCAGGGTCAGCATCATGGTGAGCTGCTGGCCCAGCGTCAGGTGGAGCCCGCCGGCCTGCGCGACGAAGATGGACGCGAGCGACAAGAAGAGCGTCGTGCCGTCCAGGTTGAAGGTGTACCCGAGCGGCAGCACGAAGGAGACGATGTGCCGCGGGCACCCCAGGCGCTCCATGGCCTCCAGCGCCCGCGGGAGCGCCGCCTCGCTCGAGCTCGTCGAAAAGGCGATGAGGGCCGGTTCCTTGACCACCTTCCAGAACTTGCGGATGGGAACGCGGAACACCCAGGCGACCGGCAAGAGGACGAAGACGATGAAGACGGCCGTCGCGACGTAGACCGTGCCGATGAGCCACGCGAGGTTCACCAGCACGCCCGTGCCGCTCCGCGCGATCGTGAGCCCGACGGCGGCGCCCACCCCCCAGGGCGCGAACCGCATCACGATCCCCGTGAACTTGAACATGATCTCGGCGAGCGTCTCGCACCAGTGGACGAACGTCTTGCCCTTCTCGCCGAGCTGGCCGAGGGCCAGGGCGAACACCAGGCTGAAGACGACGATCTGGAGGACATCGTTCTCCGCGAGGGCGCGCGCGGCGGATTCGGGCACCAGGTGGATGAGGATCTGGTCCCAGGTCTGCGGCTTGGCCGCGATCTGCTCGCCGGTCGGCGCGGGCAAATTGATCCCGACACCCGGGCGGGCCAGGTTGACCGCGGCCAGGCCCAGGAAGAGGGCCATGGTCGTGACGATCTCGAAGTAGATGATCGCGCGCAGGCCCATGCGGCCCACCGCCCGGGCGTGCCCGCCCCCGGCCACGCCCACGACGAGCGTGGCGAAGAGCAGCGGGCCGATGATCATCTTGATCATCCGGAGAAAGATCTGGGCGCCGGTGCCCAGCACCTTCAGCCAGGTCTCGCGCGCCCCGAGGGTCTCGGCCGCACCGGCCGGGTACGCCCAGCTCACCCAGGCCCCGAGGATCACCCCCACAGCGAGCCCGATGAGGATCTTCTGCGTCAGGGTCAAGCCGCTCCGGGATCCGCCCTTCCTCTCCGCCACCGTCACCTCCCGCGCCGTTCGCTCGCCGGCGGTCCTGCGTGCGGCTAGTGTACTCGAAAGGCCTGGAGCCGCCGTCGGGCTTCCGCGCTATGATCCCGCCCGAGGTGCGTGCCGCGCCCGGAGACGGCGGGCACGCCGGAGCGTATGGCCTACACGTACGATGAACTGAAACACAAGACGGTCGCGGAGCTGCGCGAGATCGCCGCCGGACTCGACCAGGAAGCGGTGAAGGGGTACACGCAGTTGAACAAGGAGCACCTGCTGGAGTTGCTGGTCAAGGTGCTCAAGGTCCCCATGCACGCCCAACACGGCGCGGTGGGGGTCGACAAGACGGCGATCAAGCGCCGGATCCGCGAGCTGAAGCAGCGGCGCGCCGAAGCGCTGGCGGCCCGTAACGCCGAGGCGCTCCGGCAGATCCGCCGGCGGATCCACCGGCTGAAGCACGTGCTGCGCCGCGCGGTGCGGTAAGGTCCGCACCGGCGCGGCGCGCCGGACACCCTTCACAGCACCGGGTGCATCTCGTGCCACTTCGTGGCGCGCTGGTAGGCCAGCGCGACGCGCAACACGGTGGCCTCGTCCCAGAGCCGGCCCGTGATCATGAGCGCCACCGGCAGGCCGTCGATGAACCCCGCCTTCAGCGCGAGCGCCGGGTGGCCCGTGAGGTTGGTGGCCGCCAGGCTGGCGCTCTGACTCGGCGAGAGGAAGACGTCGTAGTGGCTCATGAGCTCCTCGTAGAGGCGCATGAGCAGCGTGCGGGCGCGCTGGGCGCGGATGTACTCGACCGCGGGGATGAAGCGCGAGGTCCGGAACGTGTTGGGCCAGTCGCCGGGCCCCTGCGACCGGAGCAGGTTGATCCCCTTCGAGCGCGTCAGGTCGTCGAAGGCCGCCGCCGCCTCCGCGCTGAGGATGAACCCGAGGGCGTTGACGGGGAACTCGGGCAGCGCCATGGGCTCGAGCTTGGCCCCGGCCCCGCGCAGCGCGTCGAGCGCCTCGCCGAGCACGCGGTTGCGCGCCTCGCGCCCCTTGCGCTGCTCGGCCGGCAGGTTGTCGGGAACGGACTCGAACTCCGCCTGGACGTACCCGATCCGGAGCGACGCCAGCGGCGCGTCCGGGTTCCACTGGAACGGGGCGTCCACCACCGTCTCGTCGCGCCCGTCGGGCCCGTAGATCGCGTTGAACACCGCCGCGCAATCCTCGACGGTCCGGCACATGGGCCCCACCTTGTCCATCGTCCACGAGAGGGCCATGGCCCCGAAGCGGCTCACGCGCCCGTAGGTGGGCCGCAGGCCGACGACGCCGCAGGCGGCCGAGGGCGAGATGATCGAGCCGCGCGTTTCGGTGCCGAGCGAGAAGCCGACCAGCCCCGCCGCCGTGGCCGCGCCCGGGCCCGCCGACGAGCCGCTCGAGCTGCGCTCGAGGTTCCACGGGTTGCGCGTCGAGCCCTTGAACCAGACCCCGCCCTGCGCGAGCGCGCCCATCGACAGCTTCGCCACGAGGACAGCCCCGGCCTGACGGAGCCGCTCGACGACCGTGGCGTCGTAGTCGAAGACCTGATTCATGTACGGCTCCGCCCCCCACGTGGTGGGAATCCCTCTGGTGGCGAACAGGTCCTTCGCGCCCCACGGCACGCCGTGCAGCGGCCCGCGGACGCGCCCGGCGGCGATCTCGCGGTCGGCCTCGGCCGCCTGCGCGAGGGCGAGCTCTTCCGTGACGGTCACGACGCACAGCAGCTTGTCCCCGTACCGCTTCAGGCGGTCGAGGTACATGCGCGTCACGTCGGTCGCGCTGACCTTCCGCGCCTGAATGAGCGCCCCGATCGTGGTCGCCGGCAGAAACGCGAGGTCCTCGACCGACCGCACGGCCGGCAGCGCCGGTTTCGGCAAGCGCAGTGGACCGTTCGGCGTCGCGCCGGGCTTGGGCCGGCGGCCAGGCAGAAACGGGTGGAACGCGAAGGCCGGCTCGGTGTCGAGCGGGATGTCGATCTTGCGCAGGGTTTCGTAGCTCTCCAGGTTGCGGTTGACCCCCCGCAGCGCCATCTCCTCCTCGGCGTCGGTGAAGTCGACGCCGAAAATCTTTTCCGCGACATCGAGCGTCGTCTTGTCGATCGGGCCTGGCGCCTGGGCGGGTGGTTGCGGCTGGACGAAGCCCGGCGCCGCCACGGCCGCCGGCAGCAGCGCCAGGAAGCGGCGGCGGTCGAGGTCGATACGGTTCACAGACGACACGTCCCGTGCGGTGTCCGGTCGATCGCCCATAGGTCTCCCCCGTTCGTCGTCGAGACGCCGCTAGCCGGATGACATCAGCCGGTTCGGCGGGCCCCCATTCTACCCCGAACCCGGGGCCTCGGCGCCCGCAGCGCAGGTCCGGCGGCGCCGCCGGCGGCCGGCGTGGTGGGCCCGACCAGCCGGGAGGAGGGGGAAGCGGCGTGTCGGGTGAAGGCGCGCGGGGTGTGCTCCCGAGGCGTCACGATTGACCCGGCCCCGTGGCCTCGGTACGCTAGGGGCTCGCACGGGGAGGTGCCATGGGGAGGAGCGGGCTCGCGGCGGTCTTTCTGGCGTTCATCGCGGGAGTCATGGTGGTGGCCGCGCAGGGCAAGCAGATCATCTCGCTGGGCCCCCCGCCGCTCGGGCCGTACAGCCCGGCCGTGCGGGCGGGCGACTTCATTTACGTGTCCGGCGCGCTCGCGACGGGGCCGGACGGCCAAGTCGTGGCCGGCGGCGCCGGCGAGCAGACGAGAGCCATTCTCGAACGGCTCGCAAAGCTCGTCGAGGCCGCCGGCTCGTCGATGGCGAACGTGGCGTCCGTCATGGTGTACCTGAAGCGCGCGTCGGACTTCGCCGCAATGAACGACGCCTACCGCGCGTTCTGGCCGAAGGACCCGCCGGCGCGCACAACCGTCGTGACGGACCTGGTCCTGCCGGAGGCGCTGGTGGAGATCTCGCTCGTGGCGGTCCCGGCCGGCGGCGACCGCCGGGTCGTGCACCCGGCGGGCTGGCTGCCGTCGCCGAACCCGTACAGCTACGGGGTCCGGTCGGGCGACACGCTGTTTCTCGCGGGGCTCGTCTCGCGCAACGGCCGCGACAACACCGTGGTCGAAGGCGATGTGGCGACCCAGGTGAAGACGATCATGACCAACGCCGGCGAGATCCTCCAGGCGGCGGGGATGAGCTACGACGATATCGTGAGCGCGAAGGTGTTCCTGACGGACACGGCCGACTTTCAAGCGATGAACCAGGCGTACCGCCCCTTCGTCGCCAAGCGGCCGCCGGCGCGGGCGACGGTGCGGACGGGGTTGTCGGGACCGCAGTACCGGGTGGAGATCACGCTCGTCGCGGTCGCGGGCGCGAAGGAGGCCGTCGGGACGGGGGGGACGCCGAATCCGAACTTGAGTCCCGCGATTCGCGCGGGCCGGCGGCTGTTCCTCTCGGGCATGCTCGGGAACACCGAGGCGACCCGTGGCGACGCGGCGGCGCAGACGCGCGAGGCGCTCGCCCGCATCGACCGGACGCTCGCGGCGGCGGGCTTTACCCGCGCCGACGTGGTCGACAGCGTCGTCTACCTGGCCGACGTGGCGCACTTCGCCGCGATGAACGAGCCGTACCGCGCGTTCTTCGGCAAAGACTTCCCGGCGCGGGCCACGGCGCAGGCCGGGCTGGTCGCCCCCGACGGCTTGGTCGAGATCATGATGACCGCGGTCAAGTGACTCACTTCTTGGGCTTGCCGGTCATCGGGACGAAGAGCACCGGAATCGTCTCGCGCCGCACGAGGCCGCCCGGGGTCTTGCGGACGATGGTCATGACCTGTTCGGCGGCGCCGACCGGGGCGATGAGGATCCCACCCACGGCGAGTTGATCGACGAGCGCCGGTGGCACCTCGTCCGGGGCCGCCGTCACGATGATCTTGTCGAACGGCGCGGCTTCGGGCCAGCCGAGGTACCCGTTGCCGTGGCGGACGTGGACGTTCCGGTAGCCCAGCGACTCGAGCGTCGCCCGGGCGCGCGCGGCGAGCTCCGGGATGATCTCGATCGTGTACACCTCGCGGGCCAGCTCCGCCAGAATCGCCGCCTGATAGCCGGAGCCGGTCCCGATCTCCAGAACCTTGTCGGTCGGCGCGAGCTGCAACTGTTCGGTCATGTAGGCGACAATGAAGGGCTGTGAGATCGTCTGGCCGAACCCGATGGGCACCGGGTGGTCGTCGTAGGCTTCAGCGCGCGTGGCTTCGGGAATGAACAGGTGCCGGGGCACCTTGCGCATCGCCGCCAGCACCCGCGGGTCGGCGATCCCGCGCGCCTGGATCTGACGCTCGACCATGCGCGCCCGGCGCGCCGCCCACTCGTCGGGCGCCTGAAGGCCGGAGGGTGTGGCGGCGCACGCCGCCAGCAGGAGGCCGAGGAGGACGGTCGCGCGCCGGCGGTCAGTCGGCATGGTCCGCCACCGCTCGGAACCACGCACCGGCGCCCGGAACCCTGCTCTGTGCGGTCCGGCGAGCGCGGGCGCGCGGTACCATTGTGACACGATCGCCCTGAGAAGACGCGATGTTCCTGGCGTTCGTCCTGGCGGGCTTCGGCGCCCTGGCATTCGCGCACATGGCGCCGTTCCCGTTCCTGTTCGAGTACATCGGGCCCGACCGCTCGGTCTGGCGCATGCCGCCCTCGGCGGACGGCCCCACCGTCTACCTGACCTACGACGACGGCCCGAACCCGACGGCGACGCCCGAGGTGCTGGACGTGCTCGCCCGCGCGGGCGTGCGCGCCACATTTTTCATCATTCCGCGGCACGTCACCGAGGCGACCGCGCCCATCGTGCGGCGGATGTTCGACGAGGGGCACGCGGTCGCCCTGCACTGGCACACCCGCGCCCTGCTCGTCGGGTCGCCGGAGGAGATCGCCGCGACGCTCGACCGCGAAGCGGATCGCATCGAGCGGCTCGTGGGGCGCCGCCCGTGCGCGTTGTTCCGGCCGCACGCCGGCTGGCGGGGCAGCGCGCTCTACGCCGGGCTCGACCGCGCGTCCTACCGGCTCGCGGGCTGGAGCTGGACCATGTGGGACTGGAACTGGTGGCGGCCGCAGGCGCCGGAGAAGCTCGCCGCGCGCCTGGCCGCGCGCGCCTCGGACGGCGCCGTCATCGTGATGCACGACGGCCACCACCAGAACCCCCGCGCCGACCGCCGGCGGACGGTCCACGCGACGGCCGACCTGATCCCGGCCCTCGAGGCGCGCGGCTTCTCGTTCGGGTTGCTCTGCAGCGCGCCGCGCTGAAAAAGCCGCCGCGGGAACCCTATGTCTTGACCTTGCTCGCGAGGACGGAGCCGTCCGCCTGCCGGGTGCCCGTGACCTCGACCTTGGCGCCGTTCCTCACCGCGTTGCAGCCGCCTCCCTCGAACTGCGTGGACGCGTTGGTCGTGACCGCCGTGCCGCTGACCCGGAAGGTCAGGGTGGGACAGGTTCCGCTGAGTGCCCCGACCGCTCCCTCGAGCGTAACCGTGGACCCGGGCGACGGCGTCCGGTCGCCATCGTCCTGCCCCGATGTGTTGACCTTGATCCGCACGGCGTAAATGGAGGCGCCGCTGTCGGCCTGCTGCAAGACCCCCTTGACCTCGACCCGCACGCCGTTCTTGAGGTCGCGGAAGCCGCCGCCCCGACCGCCGTCGCCGACGAACGCCGTGTTGGCGTCGCCCGTCACCAGCCGCCCGTCCACGGTGAACTGGAACGCGAGCTCGCTGCCGGAGAGGTTCTGGACGATGCCGTTGACCTGAACGGGCAGGTCCGGGTTCGTGTTTTGAATCAGGATGAGCCGCGCCAGAAACGTCGCGCCGCTCGTCTGCCCCTTGACGTGGACGCGCTGCCCGACCGCCAGGTCGGCGAAGCTCTTGACCGTGTCGCCTTGCCGGATGGTCGTCGACGCGTCGGTCGCGATCGTGCGCCCCGCGACGACCAGGGTGCCCGCGGCGACCGCCGGCGGAAGCGCCTCGATCCGGCCCTCGATCTGCTCCTCGCTGGAGCCCGCCGAGGCCTGGCGCACCTCGGACTCGACCACGGCGCTCGTGCCGAGCACCACGACGTTAATCGTGATCGTCTCGCCGGCGCCGACCTGCGCGATCGTGACCGTGGCATCCACGCCGCCACCCGTGAAGCGCAGGGAGACTTGACCGGGCGGGACGTCGGCGAGCGTGAACTGCCCGGCGGCACTCACGACGGCGACGAGGTCGGTGCCGACGACCTGGACCTTCAACGGGTCGCTCGCCGAGCCGACAGCCGGAGCCGTGGCCGCCAGCCGGACGTTGCCGAACAGGGTCGCGCCGGTCGTCGGCGGCGCCGGCGACGGGGCGAGGCTCGAGGGAGACACCGGCGACGAGACCCGACCGCTGCAGGCCGACAACAAGATTGTGACGGCGACGACAAGTTTCGAAGCTGGCAACCGCATGGCGTCCTCCGCGCACGCTGGGGGGAGTGGGTCGAGCCGCTGAATGCCGTAGCAAACCGCCTGCCCTCCGCGGCGGGCATCGGGCGGCGGCCGTGAAAGGGCCGCCCGACGTACGCTGTCGCGAGCCACGGGTGGCTCCGACCGCCGCGAACGCGGCCGCCCACGTACCCCATGTACCCTGTACGTTTTTCACGGTTCCGCGCCAGTTGCGCGGGGAGGTCGGCGCTGCGGCGCCGGCCCCTGGCGTATCCTACGGCGATGGCCGTTCCGGCTGACCGGCCCTGGGGCGCCTGGCTCGTCCACGCGTTCACCGCGTCGGGCGCCGTGCTGGCGTGGCTCGCTGCGCTCGCGGCCCAGGCCGGCGAGTGGCGGCGGGCGTTCGCGTGGCTGTTCGCCGCCGTCCTCGTCGACTCGGCCGACGGTTGGCTGGCGCGCCGCGCGCGGGTCGCCGAACGCACCCCGCAGATCGACGGCCCCCGCCTGGACGACCTGGTCGACTACCTGACGTTCGTCTTCGTCCCGATGCTCATCGTCCAGCGGGCGGCGCTGCTGCCGGCGGGCTGGGGCGTGCTGGTGACCGCCGTGGTGCTCGTGACGAGCGCCCTCGGCTTCGTGCATGCCGACGCCAAGACCGCCGACCACTTCTTCACGGGCTTCCCGTCGTACTGGAACATCGTGGCCCTGTATCTCGTGGCGTTCGGCTGGCCGCCCTGGCTCAACGCCCTGGTTCTGGTCGTCTTCGCGGGCCTGATTTTTGTCCGGGTCGGCTACGTGTATCCCTCTCGGACGCCCGTTCTCCGCGGCCTGACCGTGGGCCTCGGCCTCGTGTGGGGCGGCATGATCGCGGCGATCGTGGCCACGCTGCCGGCACCGCCCCGGGGGCTGGTGGCCGGCTCGCTCTTCTATCCTGTTTACTATGTCAGTCTTTCGTGGGTGCTGCACGCGCGCCGGCCCCGGTAGGCGCGCGCCGCGGGTGACGCTCCGTTCGGTCGCCCGAGCCTCGCTCGTGTGGACGGCGGTTCACGGGGTGCTTTCTGCGCCGGTCGGCGCCCAGCGGGCCGGTGCGGAACGCCTCGAACGCCGCTTCGCGCCGTCGCCCGACAAACCGGTGGTGGTCGGCGTGACGGTCGGCGATGTGGTGGTGCAGGCCTGGCCGCGCCCGGAGCTGGTCGTGGCGGTGGAACCGCGCCCGGCGCGGGGTGCCGAGGCGTCGCGCCTGGCGGTGGAGATCGACGAACGGGCGGACGCCATCTTCGTGGCGGCCCAGCAGCGTGCGGGTCCACCAGACCGATCGCTGCGCGCCGACGTGTCGATCCGGGCGCCCGCCGGCACGCCGATTCGCGCCATCGAGGTCCTCGAGGGTCACGTGGTCCTGGACGGGCTCAGGGGCACGGTGGCCGCGACCGTGAAGCAGGGCCACATCGACGGGGTGCGCCTGGCCGGCGTCGTGCGCCTCGAGACGACGATGGGCGATGTGAGGGTGCGGGACGCGGAGCTCGCGCCGGACGGCCTGTTGCGGCTGCGCGCGTTCAACGGCAACGTGTCGCTCCACCTGGCGTCGGCTCCGGCGCACGCGCGCATCCTGGCGCTGTCGTTCAACGGGAAGGTCGCCTCGAGCATCCCGCTCACGATGCGGGAAGGCTGGGGACCGACGTTCGGCGAGGCGACGCTGGGCAACGGCGCGCCGGTGGTGTCGCTCGACGCGGTCTACGGGGACGTGACGATCCGGGTCGGGCGGTGACGCGCGCGCGGCCTCGCGGCGGTCACGGTGGCGGCAGGCGCCGTCTGGCCTCGGCGATGAGCCGAGGGAGGCGCGGGTCGCCGC
>CAYZKQ010000110.1:0-11163 GCA_964478975.1 uncultured Vicinamibacterales bacterium
CTGCCGGCTGTCGCGCCCGCTGCCACCACCCCGACCGCCCAGGCTCCCGCCGCCCTTGCCGTGGAGCCTGCACCCGCGCCGCGACCCCGCCGGCTCTGGCCCATCGCACTCGTCGCGGCCCTCCTGATCGTCATCGCGATGGCGGGGGCCTTGGCTGGAGGCGCATGGTTCTTCTTCAAGTTCCTCGGCAGGCCCGGCGAAAGCCCGGGTGGAGCGGAGACGGCTCAGGCGCCCATCGCGTCGCCAGCGATGGCGGAGTCCCCTCCGCAGGTCCCATCGTCTCCGGCAGGCGCTGGGGAACCCGCGGCGGGTCCTCCCGCCAGCCAGTCATCAACCCCGCCATCGGGCGGACCGGCGACCGCCGCGCCGGAGGCGCCAGCCCGGTCCGGTCGCGCCTCGCCCGCAGCGGGGGAGGCGCGGACACGCGCGAGCCAGGCCGGGGCAGTGCCGGCCGAGGCGCCACGGCCAGTCACACAGCCCGCGGCACCGGCGCTCCCCGAGCAACCGGCCGTGTACGCGCAATGTTCGGGGGCGCCCGAGATCTGCTCCGCGGTGCGTGCGGCGGTCGACCAGGCGCTCGCTCGGGCGGGGCTCCCGCGGGTCGCGAGCGCCGCGCGAGCGGACGTCGTGGTAAGCTTCGAGGTGTCGGTCCCGGACGAGCGGGTGAACCAGCAGTTCGGGACGACGTTCGGGGTGCGGACCTACTCGGTCGAGGCCGCAGGCGAGTCGCCGCGCTTCGAGGAGGCCGTCCCGATGCCGGCGCCCAGGACCTTCAGCTTCGATGCCCAGTTCGGGCGGGATCGCGCGGCCGAGCAGGCGAGGCTGATCGCGGCGGACGTCGTCGAGCACGTGCAGACCTACTGGAAGGCCAAGAGGTGAGGACCTGAGGAGCGGACCGGCGCGCGCGGCTAAACGCGCGCGGCCTTCACGGGAGGGCCGCCAGCAGCTCGCGAAGCGCCGAGACCGCAATCGCCCAGTTGGTCCCGCTCGCGATCGGCACGCGCTGGGCGCTCCCGGGGATTTCCACGAAGTCGCCCGCCACGACGATCGCCACGACGGTGCCATCCGGGGTGAAGACCGGACTCCCGCTGGTGCCCGGGGCGATGTGCAGTCCGACTTCCAGGTAGCGGCCGGCGCGCACATCGCCCAGCACGTCGACCGACAACCGACCGCGGGGATTCGTCACGTCGGTGCCCGCCGCGGTGAACCCGAGCGTCGCGAGCGACACGCCGCGCCGCAGGCGGCCGAGGGTCCGATCGTCGGCGAGCCGCGCGGTGGGAATGGCGTCGCCGGGGCCCAGGCGGAGCAGAGCGACATCGTTCTCGATCGTCCCCGGCCGCCACCCCGGGTGGATCCGGACCTCGGCGATCGGCCGGCTGCTGCCGCCTGAGTCGCTCAAGACGGCGACGGCGACCCCGGCGGCCCCCGGTGGGGGAAGGGCGGCGGCGACGTGGGCGTTGGTGGCGAGCCAGCCGCGCGCGTCGACGGCGAAGGCCGTCCCCAGGGCACGCCGACTTCCGCCCGTGTCGACGGCGACCAGATAGAGCGAGCGGGCGAGTCGGGCGGCGGTCGTCTCGAGGCTCGGGGGACGCGTAAAGATCGCGACGGCGAGCGCCCCGGCGAGGACGAGGAAGAGCGCCGCCGCGGCCACGGCGCGTGCCCGCCGCCGCGAGGGCCCGAGTGCGGCCACCACCTCGAACGCGTCGGCGCCCAGCGTGACGCGGTCGCCTGCCCGCAGCGCACAGCGCTGGATCCGCCGGCCGTTGACGAACGTGCCGTTCGTGGAGCCGCAATCAACGATCGCCCAGGAGGCGCCTTCGCAGCGGATTTCCGCGTGATGCCCGCTGGCCAGCGGCGGCTCCCCGTGGGGGAGCACCAGGTCGTTGTCGCGGCTGCGCCCGATCCGGACGAGGGGACCCGAGAACCGCACCTCCTCGTCTCGGTGCGGTCCGGTCAGCCACCGGAGTCGTAACTGGGGGGTACCCACGCGGACAGGGGAGGCCGCGCGGGGGCCTCCCCGTCGTGATGCTCTCTAACGCTTGCGCACCGTGTCCTTGGCTTTCGCCGCGCCCTTGAACGTCAGGATGGCGTACTTCTCGAACACCTCGGTGACCTCGCCGGTGCCGGTTTCCTTTTCCTCCGCGCCCAGCTTGGCCCCCGTATCGGGGTCGATCAGTTCCTCGCCGACCGCCACGATCGTGAACCGGTCACCGACCTTGACGCCCGAGGCCGAACCCATGTTGATCCACGCGCGGGTGCCCTCGACCTTGATGATCCGCCCCTCGGTCCCGGCCGCGGGGCCCGCGCCCGGCGTGACCTTGTCGAGATACCCGCCAGCGACCAGCTTCTCGACGACGGCCTTCGAGGCTTTCTCGATGGCCTCGCTCGCGATTCCCCATTCCGCCTCGCGGCTGAGGCTGGTGCCTTTGAAGAAGCCGCCGCCTTTCTTGACTTCACCTTCCGCGGAGATCGAGACGACGCGTTCGGCGGTCGTGGTGTCGATGAACCGCATGTTGATGACGGCCTCGGCTTGCACCACGCTGCCGCCGATGCCCAGGCGGTTGATGGCGCCCCCCGTGCGGTTGATCGAGAAACGGTCGATCCCGCCGGTCAGGATGTACTTAATGCCCAGGATCTTCCCGACCTTGGCCGCCGTCTGCGGGTCGAGCGCGCCGGACATGGCCAGGCCCTGTTCTTTCATCACGAGCTCCAGCTTCTCGCGCTCGATCACGCTGAACTTCTCGGAGAGCTTTGGATTCTCCGAGAACGCCGTGTCGATGTGGTTCCGGGCCGCCGGTCCCATGTCGTTCCAGAACCACCAGCTCCGCTCGGCGTTGTTCTCGAAATCCCAGATGGCAATCCGGATTTTGGCTTGCGCTGCAGCGGAATCTGGCAGGCCCAGCAAGGCCAGGGCCAGCGCCGACACGACCACCCAACCGGGAAGTCGCCGCATCATCGGTGCCCTCCTGTTCCGGGCGGACTGCACGTGCCCGCACATATGTACGCCGGAGGTCCGGGCGTTGTCAATCCGCGCCGTGTCCCGCGCTCCCGGCCCACGGGGTTACCGCGAGAGCCCATCAGCCGGGGACCGATCAGCCGGTGTTGTTTAGCTTGCGGTCGCCACGCCCGAGCGGCGTTGCCGCCGCCGGTCCTTCCTGGTATGGTTCTTCTGCGCCCTGGGACCCTGGGGACGCGTCGGGTTCAGGGCTGGACTGAGGCGGTCATGGCCGAACAACCCCCTCCGATCGACACCGACATCCTCGACCGGCTCATCGAGATCCGCGCCCGCCAGCGGCAGCTCGACGAGTTCTGTCGGCGGGCCGAAGAGTTGCGGGAGCGGGTCGACCCGGCCGTCTACCAGCGGGTCATCGACGATTACCGGCGGCGCCACACGACCCTGGAGGAAGATGCGGGGCCGCTGAAAGCCAAAGCCCGCGAGCAATACCGGACGTTGCAGACCCTTTACCGCGAGGTCCGGTCCAGGCGCGAGTCGGCCCGGCTGGCCAAGGAAGAGCTGGAATTCCGTCACGCGATCGGCGAGCTCGGCGAGGACGCGCTGGCCGAACAGATGAGCGAACCGGTTCGGGTGCTGGAGGCGTGCGACGCCGAGATCGCGGCCCTCGACGCGCAGCACGCGCGGTTCGTCGAAGCCCTGGCGGGCGAGCCGTTGGAGGCGCTGGAGGCGGCTGTTCCCGCGGCCGCCCCAGCGCCGACCCCTCGGCCGGAAGCGATGCCTGTGGGTGTGGTCCCGGCGCCCGCTTCCGAGGCGCTGCCAGAAGACCTGGGTGAGGCGACGCGACTGGTCACGCTCGAACCGGAACCGACGGAGCCGGTCGCGGCGCACGTCGCGCCCGGGGTGTCCCCGGGGCCGGTCGCAGAGCCCGCGACCGCACCGGTTCCGAGCCTCCAGCCCGCGGACGAGGTCGAGAAGACGATGCTGTTACCCGAAGGGGTGCTGGTCGCGGGCGAGGAGACGGGAACGCCCGTCGAGCACCCGTTGGGGATGCTCACCTACATCGGGCGTGCCGACGAGAACCACATTCGCGTCCTCCGACCCGGGGTCTCGCGGCGGCACGCGGTGGTGGTGGCCGGGCCGACGGGCTTCACCATCCGGGACCTCAAGTCGCAGAACGGCACGTTCGTCAACGGGGAGCCGGTCACGGAGCGTGCGCTGGCCGACGGCGATCGGATCGTCATCGGCGATGCGGCGTTCGTCTTCCGGATGCGGTCGCCGGTGGCGGGGCGTTTGGCGCCGCCGCTCGAGTCGGCCGGGGGGAGCGCCGATGGAGGTGTCGGCGAGCGAACGAGGCGGGGTCGTCG
This sequence comes from uncultured Vicinamibacterales bacterium, assembly GCA_964478975.1. Taxonomy (GTDB): domain Bacteria; phylum Acidobacteriota; class Vicinamibacteria; order Vicinamibacterales; family JAHECP01; genus CAYZKQ01. The sequence continues at coordinate 4,321 of CAYZKQ010000110.1, forward strand.
TCCTTGAGCCGAAGGGCGCCGTCGACACCCGGGGCGCGTTCGACTTCGAGCGGGCCGCCCAGGCTCGCCTGGACGCCGGCGCCCGGTATCTCGCGGTCGACCTCGCGCACGTCGACCTGATCACGAGCGCGGGGCTTCGCGTGCTGGTCATGCTGGCCAAGCGACTGCAGGCCCTCGGCGGCGGGCTGGTGCTCTGCCGCCTGAACGAGCAGGTCCGGACGGTGCTCGAGATCGCCGGGCTGCTGGGCCAGTTCCAGGTAGCCGACACGCCGGACGAGGCCGCGGCCCGGCTCGCGGAGGCTGCGGCCGGGGCGGGCGTGCCGCGCGGGTCGCGGGTCTCGCGCCTGGCCGCGCGCTTGTTGGGCGAGGAACCGGTGCGCGCGGGCCCGTCCGGGGCGGGGCCATCGCGGCGACCGTCCGCGCTCGCCGAGTTCGTCGCCGAGTTGTTGGCTGGGCGCGACCCGAGCGCGCGGCGGACCGACCCGCGCGCGCAGTGAGCCGGCGGGCACATGCCGAGGCTCGTCTTTCACACCGAGCCCTTCACAAACCGCGTCGTCACCTTCGACCGGCCCGTGGTCGTAGGGCGCGCGCCCACCTGCGACGTGGTGCTCGACGATCCCCGGGTCTCTCGGCGCCATGCGCTGCTCCGGTGGGCGGACGGCGAGTGCGTCGTACTGGATCTCGGGAGCGCGAACGGGACGTTCGTCAACGAGCGCCGGCTCTCGGGCCCGACCCGGCTGCGCCCGGGCGACCGGTTGGGGTTCGGCACGATTCACTGCGCCTACGAAGAGGACCGCCCAGAGGCGCCGACCTCGCCGGGAGCGCCGGTCTGGGCCGAGGGCGGCGCGGCGGTTCCGGAGGTCGTCCTGACGATGCCGGCGGCCGGCCGCGCGCCCGCGGCGGCGGACGTCACGGGGTCGGCGGATCTGGCGGCCTCGATGGCCGCGCGGCTCCGGTTCGTGGAGGACCTGGGCCGGATGAGCCGTTCGGCTTTCGACGAGGCGGCACTGGTGCAGTTCGTCCTCGACGAGTTGCTCGCGCTCGTTCCCGCGGCCGACCGCGCGGCCGTGCTGTGGTGGGATCGCGAGGCGGGCCGGCTGGTGCCGGCCGGCGGCCGGACGCGCGGCGGGCCGGTCGGGGAACTCCGCATCAGCCGGACGCTCGTGGAGGAGGTGGCGCGCCGGCGCGAGGCTGTGCTGGCGGTCGACGTGGCGGATGACGCCCGCTACGCCCAGGCGGAGTCGGTGATCGCGCTCGGCCTGCGGTCGGCGGTCGCCGTGCCGATCATTTCCGCCGACGAGCTGTATGGGGTGCTGGTGGTCGACAGCGCAGCGGGCGACCGGCGGTTGGGCCGGGCCGACCTCGCGTTGATGGCGGGCGTCGCTCCGCAGGTCGGCCTGGCCGTTGCCTTCGCGCGGCAGCATCACCGCCTGGTGCGCGACGAGCTGCTGGAGCGCGACCTGGCGCTGGCGCGCCGGATCCAGCGGCAGATGCTACCCAGGCAGTTCCCCGAGCGGCCGCCCTACCGCTTCGCCGCCGAATATCGACCGGCGGCCGGCGTCGGCGGCGATTTCTACGACGTCCTCGAGCTCGGCGGGGGGCGGCTGGGGGTGGTGGTCGGCGATGCGTGCGGCAAGGGGGTGTCGGCGGCGCTGTACGCGGCGAAAGTCCTGAGCGACCTCCGGCACGAGGCCGCTGCGGCGCGAGCGGGCGGTCCTGCCGACCTCTTGATCCGATTGAACCGCCTGCTGTGCCTGGGCAACGACGAGAGCCTCTTCGTGACGGCGGTCCTGGCGGTGCTGGATCCGGCGAGCGGGCGCGTCGAGGTCGCAAGCGCGGGTCACCCGCTACCGGTCCGGCGCGACCGGCGGGGCGCGGCGTCGTGGTTCGGCGCGGCCGGCGCCGGGCCGCTCGGCCTGCACGAGGACGCGGCGATCGCCTCGCACGCGGGTAGACTGAACCCGGGCGAGCAGCTCGTGCTCTACACCGACGGCGTGACGGAGGCCCTCGATCCGGCCGGCGCCGTGTTCGGGCCCGAGCGGCTCCTCGACACGGTGAGGCGGGCCGCACCGGACCCGGCGGCGATCGCCCACGGGATTGGTCGGGCGGTGCACGCGTTCGCAGGGTCGGCGGCCCCGAGCGACGACCTCACGGTCGTGTGCGTCGGCTGCGGGGGCGAGCCGGCGCCGCGCCAGTCCCCTTCTTGAGGACGAGCACGTTCCACCTGCGGTGGCGGCGGTACCGAACCGAATCCATCAGGTGTCGGACCAGGTGCAGGCCGAGGCCGCCGGCCGCGCGGTCGGCGAGCGGAGTTGTCGGGTCCACCGGCGGAGCCGCGAGGGGGTCGAACGGCAGCGCATCGTCCGTGATGCGGATCGCGATCCCGCCCGGATGGATGCGCAGGTGGACCCTGATGTCGTACGGGCCCTGGTGGCGGTAGCCGTGGCGCACGATGTTCGAAACGAGTTCGTCGAGCACGAGGTGCAGGTCGCGGCGCAGCCGGATGCCGAGGTGGTGGCGCCGGGCGAAACGGTCCGCTGCCCTGACGAGCGCGGGCAGGTCCTCGTGCGGATTCGTGACGGCGAGCTGCAGCCGGTGGATCATGCGGGCGCGCACGCGGGCGCACCTGCAGCGGGGTCCCCGCTCGCGGGGGCGAGGGCGCGCCAGCGGGCGAGGGCCCGATCGGGCAGGCCCTCGGCGGCGAGCTCTTCCAGGGGGAACCCCACCAGGGTGAAGACGGCGGCGGCGAGCCGGCCGAGGTCGGATAGCGCGTCGCCCGCCGCCGCGGCGAACGCCGCCAGGTTTGCGGTCGCCGAGGTGGCGAGTCGCGCCACGACGGCGAACGCGGCGTCGGAGAGCGGCGGCTGCCCCCGGTAGCACGCCAGGCGCCCTCCCTCGCGGTATCGCCCGGTTTCGTCGAGGCCCAGGCACGCGCGGGCGAGCGCGGGCCGATACCCGCCGGTGCCCCGCAGCAGCCCGACGAAGTCCGCCACGAGCTCGTCGAGCAGGTGGTTGCGCATCACGCCGAAGACGCGGTAGGTGAAGTAGTGGGTGCACTCGTGCTCCCGGCGGATGACGAGGGACCGCGCGAGCCAGTCCGCCTGCGGGAGGCCGGCGTCCGCGGCCGCCAGCCCGCTGTACGGGCCGCAGCTCAGCACGATGAAGCGATCCTGGTAGAGCGGCTTGCGCGCCGCGAGGCGTCGGAATTCCTCCGCCCACGCCCCGTCGTCTGTCGGGCCGGCGTGCGCGGCCGCCCACGCCGCGCGGTAGGCGGCGATGCGGTCCCAGTTGGTCAGCCCGGTCACGAGACACGCCCCCATCGCGTCGGGCACGGGCACGGGTTCGTTGCGCTCGGAGAAGGCCTGCACGAGGGCGACGAAGTCGGACCGGTCCTCGACGACGAGCACCGGGACGCGCCCGGCCAGCGTCCCGTGGATCGACAGCGTGAGGCCCTGCGGGCGGTTCAGGACCAGACCCGGCGCGAACGCGTCGGCCTCCGCGAAGACCCCGCGGAGGGTCGCCCGGCGGTAGGCGTCCTCGCGGCTGATGCCGGCGCGGATGGGGAAGCGGAGCTGGACGAAGCGGCGCTGGAGCGCGGCGAAGGCGCCGACGCGCTCGGCCTCCGCCGCATACAGCGTCCATCGCTCCAGGTGCGGTTCGTCGGGCAGGGGGAAGGCCGGCACGGGGTCGGGCTGCACGCGCGCGAAGGGGTGATCGAGGTAGGGGCCCAGCTCCTCGATGAGCTCCGGGGAGGCCCCGTGCGCCTCCAGGACCGCCCTTCGAGACCGCGGATCGTTCGACGATCGACCCCGCATGCGTGAGCTCACGCCATCTGCCGCCGGGCCAGCTCGGCGAACCGGCCGTTTTTCGCCATCAGCTCCGCGTAGGTGCCCATCTCGACGATCTGGCCGCCCTCGAGGTAGCAGATGCGGTCCGCGTTGATGATCGTACTCAACCGGTGGGCGATCACGATGCGCGTGGCGTCCATCTTGTCGAGACTTTCCGTCACGATCGCCTGCGTCCGGTTGTCGAGGGCGCTCGTCGCTTCGTCCAGAAAGATGATCTTGGGCTTGTTCACGATGGCCCTGGCGATCATGAGGCGCTGCCGCTGGCCGCCCGAGAGCGTCCCCCCGCCCTCGGAGACGTAGGTGTGCATCCCCATGGGCATCTGCCGGATGTCCTCGGCCAGGCCCGCCTTCTCCGCGGCCTCCCAGGCCTCCTCCAGCGTGCGCGACGAGGCCCCCACGATGTTGCGGTAGATGTCGGTCGGCATGACGCGGCTGACCTGCAGCACGACGCCCAACTGCTGCCGGAGCATCCGGAGGTCGAGCGTCGCGAGGTCCTGACCGTCGTACAGGATCGTGCCGCTCGAGGGTTGCTCGAAGCCCAGCATCAGGCGCATCAGGGTCGACTTGCCGCAGCCCGACGGTCCCACGAACGCCACGAACTCGCCGGGGTTGATCTCGAGCGAGAGGTCCTTGACGATCCACGGGCTGTCGGGGCTGTAGCGGAAGTAGAGGTGCGAGATTTCGATGCGGCCCTTCAGACGGCCGGGGAAGGCCTTGCCGCGTTCGACCTCCGGCCGCGTCGTGAGGATCGGCTTGAGCCGTTCGTAGATGGGGACGATGCGGAGCAGGTTGAGCGAGGCGTCGCCCAGCGCCTGCATCGCCGTGAGGAACAGGCTGTAGGCCGCGTTGAACGCGATGAAGTCGCCGGTCGTCAGGCCCGGCAGGTTCGACTCGGCCGCCCGCTGCTGCTCCGCGATCATGACGAGGAAAATGGCGATGGAGGAGAGGACCGGGAACACCGCGCTGAAGACCGCCGCGGCGCTCTGAATCGTCCCGATCTGGAACCCGATCTTCTTCTGCTGGGCGAACTGCTGCGCCCACACGCGGAAGGCGTGCTGCTCGGCCCCGCAGATGCGCAACTTGGACACCCCGCTGATCAGGTTGAGCACGAGCCCCGCGATGCGCCCGCGTATCTGAATCTCCACCCGCTGGTGCCGGAGTTGAACGTAGTTGGCACCCATGTTGAACGAGACGTAGGTCGCCGTCAGGAGCACGGCCAGCAGCGCCAGGCTCAGGTTGTACGTGAACATCTGGACGACGTAGAAGAGCCCGCTCACGGACCCCAGGATGGCCGCCACGCCGGCGCCGGAGATGAGCTCCTGGATCTGATCGACGCCGTTGGCGCGGTCCGCCAGGTCGCCCGCGGCGTACTTGCGGAAGAAGCTGGCCGGCAGGTTCAACAACCGGTCCCAGACCGCCGCCTGGATGGACGATTCCATCCGCGCCTGCACCCGGACCGTCGCGATGCCCTGCGTGATCTTGAACAGCGACGACGCCAGAGCCGAGAGGAAGAGCGCCAGGCCGAACCCCCACAGCATGCCTCGGTCGGCCTGCGGAATGGCGACGTCGAAGAGCTGCCCGGTCAGGTAGGGGGTGATCGTCCCGAAGAGGCCGACCACGACCGCCATCAGGAACACCCACCGGAGGTCGCTCGCCAGCCCGCGCGCGCCGAACTTCACCAGGTCGCGCACGCTGACCTCGCCGTCGGGCAACGGGCGGTAGAACGTGTACGCGAAACCCGAGAGCGCGGAAGCCACCTCGGGTGTGACCGGCGTTCGCTCGCCGGTGCGGCCGTCGACGCACTCGTACGCGCGCGGCCCGGTGGGCAGCAGGGCGACCGGGGCTTTGGTCGCCTCGATCTGCCCGAGGAGCGGTCCCTGGTCCCGCCGCCACCAGTCGTCGCGGAGCGCCACGACCCGAGTCCGGAATCCCGACGCGCTGGCGATGGCGGCGACCATTTCTTCGTAGGTCAGGCCTTCGCCGGCCGTCGGGTGCGGCCGGACCTCGATCCCGAGCGCCTCGCCGACGAGGGTCGCCGCCCGGAGCACCGGCTCGGTGGTGGTGGCCTTCTGGAACTCGGGGGGCGGCGCCGCTTCGGCCCGGAGCACCGAGCCGATCGCGTCGTAGGCAGCGGCCTCCGCCTCTTCCGCGTGGACCGCCTTGGCCTGGAGGCGCAAGAATTCGTCCACGGCCGCGAGCTTCTTGTTGACGAACTCGCACTCGCAGAGCACGTGGTGGAAGACGTCGAGGCCGTCCCAGAGGTCCGCCCGGGCGATCGCCTCGGCCGTCGGGATCGGCGTGACCGAGAGCGCCCCAAACTCCTCGCTCACGGGTTGGATCCAGGCGTCGGGGGTCACGGGAAACAGCGTTCGCCGGCGCGTGAAGGTCGGCCGCGTCATGTCGTCGAACAGGACGCTGCCGCTCCAGATATCGACCCAGAGCACGCCGCGTTCGGCGCTCGCTTTGTGGCGCGTCCCGAGGTCGACCGAAATGCCGGGCCTGAGCAGCGGCTCGTCGGTGCGCCGAACAGTCAGGTTGTGGACGAGCGCCTTGCTGAGCCCTTCGATCCACGTGTCGAGCAAGGCGGCGACGGCCTCGCCCTGTCCGCTCCGCGCGAGGGCCTGAAGCCGCGCGACGGGGATCTTGCGGACGGTCGTGTCGGGCTTCGGCACCGCGAGAAAGCCCGACCCGAACCCGTAGCGTCTCAGGTCGAACCCGAAGCAACACTGACCAGGCAGGATGCCGAGGAAGTGCGAACGGGGCCCGACGGCTTCGCCTCTCTCGACGGCCACGGTGAACAGGAGCAGGCCGCCGGAGACGACGTACCAGGCGAACTCCGGGTCGTCCAGGAGGAACGGTCGGTGCGCGCTGACCTCGAGCAGTTCCCCTTCGTCCTCGATCCGGCGCGTGCGGGCCACGAGATCCGGCGGCGCGGGCATGACCACGGTCTCGCCGAACGCCGCGGCGACGTCGACGGCGGGGACGGCCGGCGTCC
>CAYZKQ010000111.1:0-11061 GCA_964478975.1 uncultured Vicinamibacterales bacterium
CGCCCCGCCCGCCGCGCGCCCGCACCGCGGCGACCGCCGGCGTCACGTCGGCGCGCAAACCGGCACCGACGTGGCGCGGCACGATCGGGACCTCGATCGACTCCCGGTCCGGTCCCTGCGCGGCGGGCGCGGGGATCACCTCGACGACCACCACGGCCGTCTGGGGCTTGACCAGCCGCACCGCCGCGTCCGCCACCCCGACGTTCACCACGTCCTTGACCGTCTCGGTCGCGCCGTTGATGGCGACGGGTTCGGTCGTGGCCGAGGCGAGCGCCGCCACGCGGCTCTCTGGTCCCACAACCTCCACCGTGGCCGGCTCCACCCGGATCGTCGCCACGGCGAAGCCGGGCGCCGGGTGCCCCTCGACAGCGGGCACGACGGGGACCACGCGGCGCCCCACCCGTTCGAGCTCCAGCATCACGGTCGCCGGCGCGACCTGCGCCACCTCGACCCCGAACGGAACGCGGACCTGGTCGGCGCGCAGGTGGAAGAGCCGGGTGCCCGGCCGCGCCCCCGCGAGGTCGAGGATCGCCACGACGTCGCCCGGCTGCAGGCGGCTGAGGGCGCTGGAGGTCCCTCGCACCCGCACCTCGACGGCCGACGGCGCACTCCCCACGATGTCGAGCGAGTCGGGGATCCTCGCGAACTCGAGCGGGACGCGCAGGACCCGTTCGGCGGTGCGCTCGCCCACCACGGCCAGCCACAGACCGGTGGCGAGCACGACCGAGACCAGCTTCAGCCCGAGGTGACGGAACGGGTGGAACCGCATCAGGAGAGCGCCCCCGCCTCCTGGCGCCGCCGGTGCCCCGGGACCCGCCGGTGGAGCAGCAGCGACTCGAGGCGCGCGCGCAACCGGTCGGGATCCAGATGGCGCTCGATCTGCCCGTCGATCGCGAGCGAGACCTGTCCGGTTTCTTCCGACACCACGATGGCGACCGCGTCGCACTCTTCGGTCAGGCCGATCGCCGCCCGGTGGCGGCTCCCGAGGTCGCGACTGAGCCGCGGGTTCACGGTCAGGGGCAGGAAGCAGGCCGCCGCGGCGATGCGCCCTTCCTGCACGATCACGGCGCCGTCGTGCAGGGGCGACCCGGGCTGGAAAATCGCCAGCAGCAAGTCGTAGGTCAGGGCCGCGTCGAGGGGAATGCCGCTCTCGACATAGTTCCGCAGCCCGATCTCGCGCTCGATCGCCACGATGGCGCCGATCTTGTGCGCGGCGAGCGCCGTGGTCGCCACCACGATCTCCTCGATGGTCTCGTCGCTGGCCTCGGGCCTCATGAAGACGCGGAAAAACGGCGCCTGTCCGAAGTGCGCGAGGGCCCGCCGGATGTCCGACTGGAACACCACGATGGCCGCGAACACGAGGTAGACGAGCAGGTTGCGGATGAGCCAGTTGACGGTCTGGAGCGGCGCCACCTGCGAGACGTAAAAGAGCACGACGAGCAGCAGCGTCCCCACCGCCATCTGCACGGCCCGGGTCCCGCGGATGAGCTTCAAGAGCTCGTAGATGAGGACCGCCACGATGGCGATGTCGACGAGATCCCACCAGGTGAGCGGGGCGCGGGACAGGGCCTGCCGGAGCGTCTCCATGGCTCGGGCCCTATTATGGCGCAGGCCCGCACCCGCCGCTCAGGCCGACCGGCGGACAGATGCAGGCGGGCTCGGACGGCCCTACGGGCGACAGCACACGCGCAGGCGGTCGGCGACGCGGACGACGTCAACCATCTCGCGCACGCCATGAACCCGCACGATGTGGGCCCCGAGCAGGACCGCCGCGGCGACCGCCGCCGCCGTCCCCCACTCCCGGGCCTCCGGGGGCCGCTCGCCGAGCGCCGCCACGAGAAACGACTTGCGCGACGGGCCCACGAGCAGGGGGCGCTCGAGCGAGGCCAGGCGGGGCAAGCCCGCGAGCGCGGCGTAGCTGGCCTCCGCCCGCTTGGCGAAGCCGAGGCCGGGGTCCACGATCAGGCGCTCGCGCGCGATCCCCGCCCGGACCGCCGCGTCGATGCGCTCGGCCAGCTCCGCGCGGATCTCTTCGACCACATCGCCGTACGACGCGTGCGCGTACATGTCCGCCGAGCGCCCCCGGTGGTGCATCAGGACCAGCGCCGCGCCGCGGCGCGCCACCACCTCCGCCAGGTCCGGGTCGTAGCGGAGCGCGCTCACGTCGTTGACGATCGCGACCCCGCGCGCGAGGGCCGCCTCCGCGACGGCGGCCTTGTAGGTGTCGATCGACAAGGGCACGCCGGCCCGTCCCGCCAGGCCCTCGACGACCGGCAGGACGCGCGCCAGCTCCTCCTCGACCGGCACGGGCGCCGCCCCCGGGCGCGTCGACTCGCCACCGATATCCAGCAGGTCGGCGCCTTCGGCCGCCATCCGCAGGCCCGCCTCGACGGCCCGCGCCGGGTCGAGATAGCGGCCGCCGTCGGCGAACGAGTCGGGCGTCACGTTCAGGACGCCCATCACGAGCGTGCGCGGCCCGAGCTCGAGCGCACCGCCGCCGGGCAACGGGACCCGGTACGCCTGGCGGGGAACCATGAACTCACGGGGCGCGCCCGCCGCGCGGGGGCGCTACTGCTGCGGGACCGGTTTGGGAATGGGCAGGATGACGGGCCGGTCCTTGCCCGCGGCCGGCGCGGCCTCGCCCGCCGGCGCCGCGGACGGCTGCGGAGCGGTGTCGTCGACCGGCAGCCCGCGGGCGATCCGCTGCACCTGCTCGGCGTCGAGCACCTCGCGGGCGAGCAACTCCTCGGCGACGCGCTGCAGCTTGTCCCGGTGCTCGACCAGCAGCCGCCGCGCCCGCTCGTAATTGTCCATCACGATGCGCTTGATCTCCTGATCGATCCGGATGGCGGTGTCCTCGCTGTAATCCTGGTGCTGCGCGATCTCGCGCCCGAGGAAAATCTGTTCTTCCTTCTTCCCGAAGGTGAGCGGCCCGAGCGCCTCGCTCATGCCCCACTCGCAGACCATCTTGCGCGCCAGTTCGGTCGCCCGCTCCAGGTCGTTGCCCGCGCCGGTGGTAATGTGGCCCACCGTAACCTCCTCGGCGATCCGCCCGCCGAGCAGGATCGCGATGCGGTCGTCCAGATACTCCTTCGAGTAGTTGTGCCGGTCGTCGAGCGGGAGCTGCTGCGTCACGCCGAGCGCCATGCCCCGCGGGATGATCGTGACCTTGTGGATCGGGTCCGCGTTCGGCAACAGCACCGCCAGCAGCGCGTGGCCCGCCTCGTGGATGGCCGTGATCTTCTTTTCCTCGTCGCTGATGATCATGGAGCGGCGCTCCGAGCCCATCAGGACCTTGTCCTTCGCGAACTCGAAGTCGGCCATCCGCACGACTTTCTGGTTGTAGCGCGCCGCGTTGAGCGCGGCTTCGTTAACCAGATTCGCCAGGTCCGCCCCCGAAAACCCCGACGTCCCCCGCGCCAGCACCCGGATATCCACATCGTCGGCGAGCGGAATCTTGCGCGTGTGCACCTGGAGGATCCCCTCCCGGCCCTTGACGTCCGGCAGGTTCACCACGATGCGCCGGTCGAACCGGCCCGGCCGCAGCAGCGCGGGATCCAGGACGTCCGGGCGGTTGGTCGCCGCCACGAGGATGACCCCCTCGTTCGACTCGAACCCGTCCATCTCGACGAGCAACTGGTTGAGCGTCTGCTCCCGCTCGTCGTGGCCGCCGCCCAGCCCCGCCCCGCGGTGCCGCCCGACCGCGTCGATTTCGTCGATGAAGATGATGCACGGGGCGTTCTTCTTGCCCTGCTCGAAGAGGTCCCGCACGCGCGACGCGCCGACGCCGACGAACATCTCGACGAAGTCCGACCCGCTGATCGAGAAAAACGGCACGTTGGCCTCGCCCGCCACCGCGCGTGCCAGCAGCGTCTTGCCCGTCCCCGGCGACCCCATGAGCAGAACGCCCTTCGGAATGCGCCCGCCCAGCTTCTGGAACTTCTGCGGGTCCTTCAAGAACTCGATGATCTCCTGCAGCTCCTCCTTGGCTTCGTCCACCCCCGCCACGTCCTTGAAGGTCACCTTCTTCTGCGACCCCGAGGACAGCTTCGCGCGGCTCTTGCCGAACGACAGGGCTTTGTTCCCGCCGCTCTGCATCTGCCGCATGATGAAAATCCAGAAACCGATCATCAGGAGGATCGGCGCCCACCACGACAGCATCTGCAGCCAGGGGCTCGTCGCCTCGGGCTTCGCCTGAATCTGGACGTTGCGCTCGACCAGCCGGTTGCCCAGCCCCTGGAACTGCGGCGGCGCGTAGGTCCGGAAGCGCCGGGGCGGCTGCGCCTTCGTCACCCCCGTGATCTCGTTGCCGGCGATCACGACCGACTCGACGTCGCCGGCGTCCACCATCGAGATGAACTGGGTGAAGGTCAGGGGCTCGTCCTTGCCCTGGAAGCTCGTGGAGAAGTTCCAGATCAGCACCGCCACGACCACCAGGACCATCCAGAAGAGCAGACTCTTCAGGGTCGAATTCACCCCTCGCCTCCTAAGCGCTTCGCTCTCAAGAATATCACGGCTCGCGAGGGCCCCGTCACCTGAACCCCTTCATCGATCGTTAGACCCACGACCCACACGATCCGGTCCCGCGCATCGACGACCACCGGGACCCGATCCCGCTCGGATCGGGCAACCTTCTTATCGACCATGAGGTCCTGAAGCTTCTTCCGCCCGCCCAACCCCAGCGGCCGCAGCCGGTCGCCCGGCCGGCGGGTCCGAACGCCGAGCGGCAGCTCGATGGCCGCCGCCTCGACCGCCACCTCCAGGGCCCGCGCCGAGAGCTGGTCGAGCAGGCCCTCGTCCGCCACGCCGGGCTCGGCCGAAATCGCCCACCCGAGGGCCGGCAGCTCGACCGTGCCGGGCACGGCCAGCACCGCGACGTCGGCCCTGGACGACCCGGGCGGGGCGTCGGAGGACTCGGCCCCCCGGCGTCGGGGCTCCGGGCGGAACACCAATCGGTCGCCCACCCGCTCGACGCGCTGCCCGGGCAGATCCAAGCCGCCGCGCGGCGGCGCCGGGCCCGCCAGTTCGAGCACGGCCTCGACGTGCTCGAAGGTGAGAAACCGCGCAGGGGCGACTTGCCCGAGCGCCCGGCGGACGATCCGCCGCGCGATGGCCGGGGGCTCCGCCGCGAGCGCGGCGACATCGACACTCACGACGTCGCCCCCCTCCGTCACATGCACGCACCGCGCGCTTCGCTCGCCCGCGACCGCCTCGAGCCACGCGGCATCGTCACGGGCGATGGCGGCCTCGCGGGCGAGCACGTCGACGATGGCCGGTGAGAAGTGCTGCCGGAGGTAGGGTAACAGCTCGTGGCGGATGCGGTTACGCGGATTGGCCAGGTCGCGGTTGGTTTCGTCCTCGCAGAAGGCGAGCCCGCGGGCCTCGAGATACGCCATGACTTCCTCGCGCGTCGTCTCGAGCAAGGGGCGGACGACCAGGCGGGCGCGGGGATAGATGCCCGCGAGGCCGCGCGGGCCGGCCCCGCGGAGCAGGCGCAGCAGAAACGTCTCGGCCTGGTCGTCGCGGGTGTGCCCGACCGCGACGCGGTCGGCGCCGAGCTGCGCCGCCGCTCGGTCGAGGAACGCATAGCGGGCATCCCGCGCGGCGTCCTCGATCGAGGATCGCCGGCGCGCGGCGGCGGCCCGGATATCCGCCGACTCGACGACGATCGGCAGTCCGAGCCGCGCGGCGGTCTCGCGGCAGAACGCCTCGTCGCGGTCGGCGGTCGGCCGGAGCTGGTGGTTGAAGTGCGCGAGGCCGACCAGCGTGAAGGCGCCCTCGGCGGCGAGCTCGCGCAGCACCCAGGTGAGGGCGACGGAGTCCGGTCCGCCGGACAGGCCCACGACCACGCGGCTCGCCGGCTCGAGCAACCCATAGCGGCGGATCGTGCGCCGAACGCGATCGACCAGCGACCGCATGGATGAAAAAAGGGTCGGGAACCACCGGATCCCGACCCGACGCGTGGTGCCGGTGCAGGGATTCGAACCCCGGACTCCGCGGATATGAGCCGCGTGCTCTAACCAGCTGAGCTACACCGGCGGCCCCTGCTGTCACCCATTCTAGCCGAGCCCCGAGCGCCCCGTCACGGCCCGCCCGGCCGGGCCGCCGCGGCGCGCTCGACGAGCGCCGCCGCGAGCAGCGGGATGAGCAGCTCGTGGGGTCCGGTGAGGTGGTAGCCGCGCCCCGTGCCGGCGACCGGCCGCCGCACCACATTGGTGTCGGGCCGGTAGAGCCGGACGAAATCGAGGTTGACGGTCGTGAGACCCGCCAGGGTGCAGCCGCGGTTGCGGGCGAGCGCCACCGCCTTGAGGAACACTTCGGGCAGCACCACCGCCGAGCCGCAATTCAGATAGACGCCCCCCTCGAGCCGGGCGACGTTGGAAACGAAGTACCGGAAATCGCGCAGGCTGCCCTCGCCCAGGGCGGCGCCCGAGGCCGCCGGGTGCATGTGCGTGACGTCGGTCCCGAGGGCGACGTGCACGGTCAGGGGGATGTCCAGGCGGGCCGCGGCGGCCGCCACGCTCGCGTGGACGAACGGGGGGCGCTCGCCCAGCAGGTAGCGCCCGACCGTCTGGCCGAGCCCGAAGCCGCGGCCGACGCCGTCAGCGATGATGCGGTTGAGCTCGCGCCCGGTTTCCTCGGCCATCCCGAAGGTGCCCGGGCCGAGGGCCTCGTCCACGTCTTCGGAGGTCGCCCCCGACCACGCGATTTCGAAATCGTGGATGAGCCCCGCGCCGTTCATCGCGACACCGGAGACGAACCCGCGCTCCATCAGGTCGATGAGGATCGGCGACAGCCCCGTCTTGATCACGTGGGCGCCGAGGCCCCACAGGATGCCCGCCCCCCGCTCCCGGGCGCCGGCGACGGCGTCGACGACGGCGCGGAAGTCGGCCGCCGCCAGCAGGCCGGGGAGGCGGTCGAGCCACTCGGCCAGCGTCGCCCCCGGGACGTGCGGCCGGGCGAACTGGGCGGTGGTCACCTTGCTCGGCCGCGACGCGAGCGGATAGGTGCGGATGCCGGAGAGGTCGAATTCCTCGTACGGGAACTTCACGGTTGTGACACTATAGCAAGACCGGCCGGCAGTCCTATAATCTCCCCATGGCGCGACCCGTGCTGCAGCCGTGGCTCGCGGCGCTCCGCGGCGATCTCGACGCGGTCTTCGGCCGGCTCGAGCGGAGCGTGCTGGAGGCGCTCTGGCGGCGCGGGTCGGGAGGGACGGTCCGGGAGCTGCAGTCGGCGTTCCCGGACACGGCGTACACGACGCTGCTCACCACGCTGGAACGGCTGCGCCGCAAAGGCGTGCTCGAGCGGCACCGGCAGGGCCGGGCGTTCTCGTACCGGCCCAGGTACAGCCGGGAAGAACTGAAATCCGCCTTCGCGCACCAGATTCTCGGGGCGCTCCTCGAGGGGGACGCCCGGCCGGTCCTCTCGTCGCTCGTCGACCTCGTCAGCGAACGCGACCGGCGGCTGCTCGGTGATCTGGAGGCGCTCGTGCGCGCCCGCCGCGAGCGGAGGTCCTCGTGAGCTACGGGTGGATGGCGGCTACTGTGGCGCTGGCGGCCTACGCGGTCGTGCTGCTCGCCGTCACGCCCGTGGCGGTCGGCCTCTGGCACCTGGCCCGCCGCGACCCCGACAGCGGGCCGGCGGCCGACCGGGCGGCCGGCTTGTGGCTCGTGCGGGTGCTGCCCGTGTGGGTGGCGGGGCTGGTCGTCGGCGGGCTCGTCGGGCCCGCGTTCCACCTGTTCGAGCCCCGCCAGAGCGGGGAAGTCGCAGGATGGTCCCTCGTCGCCCTCGCGGCGGCCGGCGCCGGGTTGCTCGCGCTGGGAATCGTCCGGGCGTGGCGGGCCGTCGCCGGCACGCGCCGCGCGCTGCGCGACTGGCAACGCCATGCGCAGTCGGTTGTCGTCGAGGGCCTGCCGGTTCCGGCGATCGGGGTCGACACTCCGTTTCCGCTCGTCGCGCTCGTCGGCCTGATCCGGCCGCGCCTCGTGGTGGCGCGCCAGGTGCTCGACGCGTGCACCCCGGAGCAGCTCCGTGCCGTGATGGCCCACGAAGCCGCCCATTGGCGGGCGCGCGACAACCTCAAGCGCCTGCTCCTGCGGAGCTGCCCCGACTGGCTCGCGCTGACGCGGACCGGCCGCCGGATGGCCCGCGACTGGGCGCTGGCGGCCGAGGAAAGCGCAGACGACCGGGCTGCGGTTCCGGCGAGCCCGGCGGCGCTCGATCTGGCCGAGGCCCTCCTTGCCGTCGCGCGCCTCGCGCCCGCGCCCGCGCCGTTCGCCGACGCGCTCCCGGTAAGCACGTTGATCGAACCCGGCAGTCTGGAACGCCGCATCCGGCGATTGCTCGGCGAACGGGGCCCCGAACCGCGCCGCGCCGGGTGGTTGCTGGCGACGCGCGGGGTCGGGCTCGCGGGGCTCGCCCTGGCGACGTCGGGCCTGCTGGCCGGGGCCGGGCTCGTCGACGCGCGCCTGCTCGCCGGCGTGCAGGAACTCGTCGAGCTCGCCGTCTCGCTGCTCCGCTAGACCGCGCGCCGTCCCGCCCACCTTACGAACACTGGTAGTAGGTCGACCCGCTGCGTACACTGCGCGTGAGGCGCTCGCGCCGCGGCGCGGGCGCCGGTGACGACAGGAGTCTGGCGGCATGCAGCGGAGGCGACTCGACGGGCTGGCGGTCTCGGTGGCGGTGGTGCTGGTGACGCTCCTCGGGGCGGCGCCGGCGCGGGCGTTCGAAGGCCGCGTCGTCGACCGCGCGACCGGCGCGCCGGTCGCGCGAGCGGAGGTCACGATCCTGGGGCTGCCCGGCGTCACGTTCACGGACGCCGAGGGGCGCTTCACCTGGAAGCCGGACCCGCAGCCGCCCTTCGAGATTCTCGTGGTGCTGCCCGGCGGGCGCTTCATGCGCCCGGTGCTGATCGACACGCTGCCGGCCGACGGCGTCCTCACGATCGAGGTCGCGCCCCTCGCCGACGAAGCCATCACGGTCGTCGGCTCGGCACCCAGCATCGAGTCGACGCCGGGGTCCGCGACCACGACGCTGTCGCGGCGCGACCTGGTGGACCGCCAGCCGGCGACGCTCGCCGAGACGCTCGTGTCCGTCGCCGGGGTCTCGCTCGTGTCCGAGGGACACGCGGCGGTCCCCGCCGTTCGGGGCCTCGCGCGCGGCCGGACGCTCATCTTGATCGACGGCGCCCGGGTCACGACCGAGCGCCGCGTGGGGCCGAGCGCCACGTTCCTCGACCCGTTCGCGCTCGACAGCCTCGAAGTGTCGCGCGGGCCCGGGTCGGTTGCCTACGGGTCGGATGCCTTCGGGGGCGTCATCTACGCGCGGACCCGCCGCGTCGAGCCGGGGTCGCCTTTCCGCGCGCGCCTCCAGGCCTCGCTCGGTGCGGGCGTGCCGACGCGGCAGGCCACGCTGGAGCTCTCGCAGGGTTTCTCCCGCGGCGGTGTGCTCGTGCAGGGTTCCTATCGCGAGGCGGACGACTACCGGAGCCCGGACGGCGACGTGTTCAACTCCGGCTGGCGGGGGCAGAGTCTGCTCGTCCGCGGCGAGATGGCGCTCGGCCGGGGTCTCGTGTCGGCCGGCTGGCAGAGCGACTTCGGCCGCGACATCGGGCGTCCCCGCAACAACTCTCGGACGGTCCGCTTCTTCTATCCGACCGAAGACTCGCACCGGTTCACCGCCACCTACGAAGTCCACCGGGCCGGCGGGTTCGACCACCTGGACGTCACGGCGTTTCTCGGACGGTACGCCCAGGTCACCGACCAGGATCGGTTTCCCACGCCCACGCGCCCGCGCAGCGTCGAGCGCGCCGACGTCGACGCCCGCGACTTCCAGGTCCGGGGCAAAGGGGAACGGCTCGTGGGCCCGGCCAAGCTCTCGGTCGGCGCCGACCTGAACGGCCGCTACGGGCTGCGCGCGCTCGACCTCGTGCTCGCCTACGACCAGGCCGGCGCCCTGGCGCGCACGACGACGAACGTGTCGATCGACCGCGCGCGCCGCGTCGACCTCGGGCTCTTCGCCTCGATCGAGACCCCGCTGGCCGGCCGCCTCGCGCTCGCCGGCGGCCTGCGCGGCGACCGCGTCACGACGCGCAACGAGGGCGGCTACTTCGGCGACCGGTCCACCTCGCACGGGGCCGTGTCGGGTTTCGTGTCGGTCACGGCGCCCCTCGCCCGCGGACTCAACGTCACGGGCCAGGTCGCGCGCGGCTTCCGGGACCCGATGCTCTCCGACCGCTACTATCGCGGGCCGACCGGCCGGGGGTTCATTACGGGCAACCCCGACCTCGACCCGGAGACGAGCGTCCAGCTCGACGCGGGCCTCCGCTACACCGCCGGGCGGGTGCGCCTCGGGTTCTTCGTGTTCCACTATCGGATCGACGACCTGGTCGAGCGGTATCAGACCGAACCTGACTTCTTCTACTTCCGCAACCGCGGCCGCGCCCGCATCGCCGGGGCCGAGCTCGAGCTCCAGGCCGACCTCGGCCGCGGCTGGTCGGCGGAGGTCGCGGGGCAAGTGCAGCGCGGTCGCGCCCTCGACGATGACGCGTGGCTGGATGACGTGTCGGCCGACACGGCGTCGCTGCTGGTGCGGCGCCGCCTCGGCAGCCGCGGGACGTTGCAGGTCCGCACGTCTGTCTTCGCCCGCGACGATCGGCCGGGGCCCACCGAAGAGATCGTCGGCGCCTATACGCTCCTCGACGTGACGGCGAGCTACCAGCTCGCGCCGGCGCTCGAGCTGCGCCTCGCGGGGCGCAATCTGCTGGACCGCCGCTATCTGCTGAGCCCGGACACGCGGGCGGTGCTCGCGCCGGGCGCGTCGGTGCTCGCCACCCTCGGGGTGACGTTGTCCCATCGTCCGTAGGCCCGGGCTGGAGCCCCGGCATCGAGACAGGCGTCAGCCCCGCTGCCCGCGGCACCGCGTAAAGGGCCGTCCTACGGACGCGCGTGGCTCGGTCGCTCTCGCTCCGGCGGGCCTAAAGGCCCGCCCTACGTACCGCTCTGCCCACGTCCGCCCGCCGGCGCCCTGGGCCCGCGCGGCCGACCGGCGGCGCAGGAC
>CAYZKQ010000112.1:0-11052 GCA_964478975.1 uncultured Vicinamibacterales bacterium
GACGGCCTCCCCGGGACGACGCTACCGGTAATCCAGCCAGGCGTGCAGGCGGCGCTCGAAAAACGCTCCGACGTCCGGCCGGACCTCGAACCGCGGCAGTCGCCACGGGTCGCCGCCCGGCCGCACCGCCCGCTCGTCACACGTGACGGCCAGCTTGAACCCCCCTTCGCGCACGAGCCTGGCCGCGGTGGGATCCCACGCGCCGTACGGATAGGCGAACGCCTCGACGGCGCGCCCCAGCACCTCTTCGAGAGCGTGCTTGCTGGTCTCGATCTCGAGACGCTGCTCGTCCTCCGAAAGCCCCGTCAACGACAGATGCCGCACGCCGTGCGCCCCGATCGTGACGAGCGGACTCGCGGCCAGTCTCGACAACTCCTCGCGCGTCATGGGCCGGGCAGCGGTGTCGGGCCGAACCCCCGCGCCGCTCCACTCGAGAAGCTCGGCGACCACGCGATCCCGCACGGGGGCCGAACTCCCGCGCAGGACCTCGTAGAGCCGGCGGTGCGCGCGGCGCCTGGCCTCCGGCGTGCCCGTCTCGGCCTCGAAGGCGACCCCGACCGACGCCAGCGACAGCCGCGGCGGGACCTCAGCCGGGCCCAGCAAGGTCCGCTCGAGCGCGTCCCACCAGAACTCACCCGCATCGTCCAGGCTGCCGGAGGTGACGAAGCAGGTCACCGGCACCTCGGCTGCCTCGACGACGGGCAGCGCCTCGCGCAGCACGTCCACATACCCATCGTCGAAGGTCACCGCGACGGCCCGCGGCGGGAGCGTGCCCCGCCTGGCGGCCTCGACGAGCTCGTCCAGCCGCAGGGGGGTGAAGTGCGCCCGCAGGATCGTCATGTGGCGAGCGAAGTCCTCCGGCGCCACGCACAGCCCGTACACGTCCGACGCCGGCCGCGCGACCCGGTGGTAGAGAAGAATGGCGCCTGAGGCGGCCGCTCGCCGGACCCCACTCGGGGCGGCTGCGGCCGGCTGGCCCGGGCCGGCGGCTCGCTCCCGCGGCTTGACGGCGCGCACACCGACGATGAGGGGGAAGTACGGGTCGAAGGTCTCGAGGGTGCGGGCATCGAGCTCGTGGACCGCCAGGCCGTAGAGGAACGCCGCCGCGACTCGCGCGTTACCGAAGGCCGTCGTCTGGACGCACTCGCCCGGGAAGCCCGCTTCGAACAGGCGGCGCGCCCCGGCCTCGGTGACGCGCCAGAAGTCGCCGGCGGGCCCGTACTCGAGACACACGCGACTGAGGCACGGGAGCGTCGCGAGCAGCACGCCCCCCGGTTTGAGGATGCGCGCGCACTGGACGAGCGCCGCGCGCATGTCGTCGATGACGTGTAGCGTCTGGGTCAGGATGATGCAGTCGTAGGTGTCGTCCCGGATCGTGACGGCCTGCCTGAGATCGTCCACGAGAGTGGCGCGCGGATTGCCGGGGTTCCAATCGATCACGTGGCTCTCGGTGACCCGCTCGCCGCCCACGCGCCGCGTGAGGTCGTTTTCCTGAACCTCCAGGACGACCCCGCGCACGTCAGCCGCGTGACGCGCGACGAACTGCTCGATGTAGTAGCGGTCGACGGGCGTGCCCCGGTCGTAGCCCCAGTCTCGACTGACGGGGTCCGTCCGCTCGAAGTCGCCCCAGTCGAACGCCTCCCGCCCTTCTTCCCGCAGCCAGGTCCGCAGGCGGCCGCCCTCGTGGACGAGCGCCTGCAACCGCGCGAGCTGGGCGTCGCGGCGCTCGACCCGGGCCTGATGCTGGCGGACGAGCTCGCGCAGCAGGCGCTCGCGCCCGAAGAGCACCACGGCGGGGTCGCGCGCGAAGCGGTCCCAATGCCGCGCGAGCAGCGCGTCGAGAGCCGCAGTGTAATGCGCCGGGTCGAGCGCCGCGCGAAACGCGGTCTCGCGCGCCGCGAGGTGCTGCAGACCGGAACGCGGCAGGACCGCACCCCGCGCCCCCTGGTCGAGCAACCCGACGAGCCACGCGTACGGACCCAGGTCGATTCCCGCGGTCTGCGCGGTGGCGCGCTCGAACAGGTCGCGACGCGCCATCAGGGCGGCCGGAGCGCACCACGTCGCCCCCAGCAGGACGTCGTCCGACCACTCGACCGGCACCTCCGGGAGCAGCGGCACGTCCCCGGGCGCCATGACGCCCGGAGCCAGGACGTAGTCGAGCGCCGGGTCGTCCGCGACCGCCCGGCACGCCTCGCGGCAGAACTCGGGCTGCAGCAGGTCGCCTTCGGCGATCGGCACGACCCAGGTCCCACGGGCGGACCGGACGCTGTCGCGCCACGCGCCCGTCAGACCGGCGGCGCCCACGTCCACCACGCGCACCCCGGGCAGGTGCGCGTACGCCGCCGCGACACTCCGCGCCCGCGGATCGCTCAGGCCGGTGTCCGCGAACAGGACCTCGACGACCACCCCGGTTTGCCCGAGAGCCGCCTCGAGGCTGCGCCGGAGCGGTTCCTCCCAGCGGGTGGGGACGACGATGATCGACACCGGTTCGGTCATGGGCGGTGGCCGCGCAGGGCGAGAAGCCAGTCGTAGACCCGGCGCGCGGGGGCGGTGATCCGCCAGCTCCAGGAGCGCCGCAGATCGGTGACCTCGCGCTCGAGGGCGGCGACGCGGGCCGCCAGGCGGTCGACCTCGGCCTGGCGCGCCGCCGCGGCGGCCACCCGGCGCGCTTTTGCCTGGAGCGCCGCCAGCTCTTCCTCGGCGCGCGCGATCGCGGGGACGAGCCAGCCGTGGTAATCGAGGTCGAGGTCGTAGATCTCCCGGAGCAGGCGCGCGATGTCGCCCTCGCGCCGCCGCACCAGTTCCGCCAGGTGCGCCCGGTAGCTCTCGCGGTGCTTGGCGAGGATGTAGCCGAAGACGCCGAGCTGCACGTCGGTCGCCATCATGACGCGGCTCATCGAGCCCGCCCGGCGCCGGTAATAGAACAACACCTCGGGAATGATCGTGCCGCGATAGCCGCGCTCGAGCAGGCGGAGCCAGAGGTCCCAATCCTCGCAGCCGTCGCGCATCGTCTCGTCCCATCCGCCGACCGCCACGAGCGCGTCGCGGCGGACCAGGGCGGCGCCGTTGATCGTGTTCATGTCGAGGACCGCCGCGAGGTCGCACCGCTCCGGGCGCCAGGTCGCCGTTTCGTCTCCGAACGTCTGGACCCAGTGCGAGGCGAAGGTGAGGCCCGGGTCCGCTTCGAGCACCGAGACCGAGCGCTCGAGATAGGTGGGGGCGAGGCGGTCGTCGGCGTCGAGGGCGCAGATGTAGGTCGCCCGGGTCTCCGCGAGGCCCCGGTTCCTGGCCGCCGGCAGCCCGCGCCGGGTCTGCCGGATGACGCGCGTGCGCGGCCGGTCGTAGCGGGCGAGCAGCGCGTTTGTCCGGTCGTCGGTCGATCCATCGTCGACCACGATGATGTCGAAGTCCTGGTAGGTCTGAGCGAGCACGCTGTCGACCGCCTCGTCCAGGTACGCCCCGAGGTTGTGGCACGGGATGATGACCGTGACGCGCGGCGCCGGCGCGACGGAGCTCGGCGGCGTCATGCGGAACTCCCGGCGGGCGCCGCCGCGGCCGCGGTGAGCAGGCGGACGTACGCCTCCGCCACGCGGCCGGCCTCGTCGTCCATCACGATGCGGCCGCCTTCCAGCAGGAGCGCTCGGTCGCAGAAGGTCGCGATCGTGCGGGGCTCGTGGCTGACGAGCAGTAGGGTGTGTCCCGCGGCGCGCAGCGCGTGGTAGCGCGCCTGGCAGCGCTCCCGGAACTCCGCGTCGCCCACCGCGAAGATCTCGTCGAGCACGAGCACCTCGCGCACCGCCCGGAAGGCGACGGCATACGCCAGGCGGGCGGCCATGCCGCTCGAGTAATGGCGCAGCTCGAGGTGCGCGAAGCGCTCGAGGCCGGCGAAGGCAAGGATCTCGGCGGTGGCGCGCTTGAGCTCGCCGAGCGTCATGCCCATGACGCCCCCGAGGAGGTAGATGTTGTCGATCGCGTCGAGGTCGGGGTTCCAGCCGACCCCGAGCTCGAGGATGGGCGTGATGGGCGCGCGCGCCACGACCTCGCCGGCGTCCGGCGGGTAGATGCCCGCGATGATCTTGAGCAGCGTGCTCTTGCCGCTCCCGTTGCGCCCCATCAGGCCGACGGCTTCCCCGCGCGCGATCGAGAAGGTCACCGAGTCGAGCACCCGCAACGTCTCGGCCGGCCGCGGCCGAAACAGGTCGAGCACGTGCTCCCGGACGGTCTCCCGCCGGACGCTCGGGATGCGGAACTGCTTGGCGACCTCGCGGACCTCGATGACCGCCATCGCCTTCAGACGTACTCCGCGATGCGCGGCGCCGCCCGCCGATAGACGAGCACGCCGACCCCGAGGACCACTGCGGCCTCCAGCACGAGGTACAGGTGCGCCAGCGCCGACGGCGCCCGCCCCTCGACCAAGACGGCGCGCGAGAACATCATGACGGGCGTCGGCGGCCAGAGGTACAGCGCGAAGTGCAAGCGCTCGGGCAGAATCTCCAGCGGGTAGATGACGGGGGCGACGAAAAACCCGGCGTGCGTCACGACCTCCCAGATCTGGTTGAGGTCGCGGAAGCGCATGAAGAGCACGCTCGCCGCGAGCGAGAACCCCGTCACGATGACCACAAAGAGCCCCTGGTACACGCCGTACAGGGCGACGAGCTCGAGGCGCGCCAGCCGCCCCTGGAGCCAGAGCACACCGACCAAAGCGCTCGAGAACAGCGCCAGCGTCAGGAGTGCGTTCGACGCGGACACCACCACGAGAATCCAGGACGGGAAGCGCGCCTTCGTCAGGAGAAACCCCTTCGCGCGGAGCGACAACAACCCGGTCTTGGTCGCCTCGCTGAAGAACTCGTAGAGAAACAGCCCGATCATCAGGTTCAGCTTGTAGGCCGGGTCCGACGCGAAGACGAACGAGAAGACGGTGTAGAGGACGAAGAACATCGCCACCGGCTTCAAGAGCGCCCAGAGAAACCCGCCCACGGTGCCGTGATAGCGCGTCTTGAAGTCGGTCCGCACGAGCGTCCAGACGAGCCCGGCGAGATGCGCCGCGCGCGGGCCGGGACGAGCTGGACGAAGCGGGTCCATGACGCCGAACCCTGATACTATACGGCACCGGAAGGGTCGACCCTCGAGACGTGGAGCCCTTGCGCCTGCTGCACGTCACGCCGTACTACCACGACGCCTGGGCGTACGGCGGTATTCCGCGCCTGGCCTCGGCCCTGGCGCGCGGCCTGGCGGCGCGCGGCCACCGCGTCACGGTGTGCACGACCGACGCGTGCGACGCGCGCCGGCGCCTGCCCCGGGGGACCGCGCCGGGCGCAGACCCGCCCGGCGCGAGCTCAGGCGACCGCTCACCCGTCGACCTCCGGGTGTTTCCCAACCTGTCGAACCGCCTCGCCTACCACTACCAGGCGTTCTGCCCCATCGGATTGCGGGCCTTCCTCCGCCGGCACGCCGGGGCCTTCGACGCCGCCCACATCCACGCCCACCGCCACCTCCTCGAGGTCCTCGCGGTCCGGGCCCTCGCGCGCGCCGGCGTCCCGTACGTCGTCCAGCCGAACGGCACGGCGCCGCGCCTCGAGCGCCGCCGGACGTTCAAGTCGCTCTTCGACGCGCTGCTCGGCCGCCGCCTCCTGCCCGACGCCGCGCGCGTCGTCGCGGTGAGCGACGCCGAACGCCGCCAGCTTCTGGCGCTCGGCGTCCCCGCCGAGCGCCTCGCCGTCGTGCCCAATCCGATCGACCTCGGCGAGTTCGACGACCTCCCCCCGCGGGGGCGGTTTCGCCGCCGCTGGTCCCTCGACGGGGGGCCGCTGGTCGTCTACCTCGGGAAGCTCACGCCGCGCAAGCGGCTCGACGTGCTCGTCGACGCGTTCGCGCGGCTCGGGCACGCCGGCGCCCGGCTCGTCGTCGCCGGAAACGACATGGGGGTGGCCCGCTCGCTCCGCCGCCGCATCCGCGCGCACGGCCTCGGGCGCCAGGTACGATTCACGGGCCTGCTCACCGGGCCGCGACGCCTCGAGGCGCTCGTCGACGCCGACGTCTTCGTCTATCCTTCGGAACACGAGGTGTTCGGGCTCGCGGCGTTCGAAGCGCTGCTCTGCGGCACGCCGGTGGTGGTCGCCGGCGACAGCGGCTGCGGCGAGTACGTCGCGCAGGTGGGCGGCGGGCTCGTGGTCCGGCCGGGCGACCCGGACGCGACGGCCGAGGCCCTCGCCGAGGTGCTGTCCGACCTGCCCGCCTGGACCGCGGCGGCTCGATCGGCGGCCGAACGCGTGCGCGCCGCCTTCAGCGCCTCGGCGGTCGCCGGGCACCTCGAGGCGCTCTACCGGCGCCTCGACGGCTGTGGCGCGCGCAGCGCACACCCCCTCGGTCATGGAACGGCCTGACGGCGTCAGCTTCGTGGTCCCGGTCCTCGACGGGGCGCGCACGCTCGACGCGGCACTCGCCGCCATCCTCGCCCAGGACGACGGCCGTCCCTTCGAGCTCATCGCCGTCGACGATGGGAGCCGCGACGCCTCGCCGGCCATTCTGGGCCGCTACGCGGCGGACCCGCGCGTACGCGTGCTGCCAGGTCCCCGGCGGGGCGCCGCTGCGGCGATCAACCTCGGCGTCCGCGCCGCCCGCCACCCGTTCATCGCGCAGGTCGACCAGGACGTGCTCGTGCAGCCGGGCTGGTTGGCGCGCCTGGTGCGCCGGCTGTCGTCGCCGGCGGTCGGGGCAGCCCAGGGACGCTATGTGCCGGACAGGGCCGACAGCGCCCTGGCGCGGGTGGCCGCCCTCGACCTCGCCCTGCGGTACGACCGACTGCCGGAGGGCCCTGTCGACCACGTGTGCACGGGCAACACGGTCTATCGCCGCGAGGCGTTGTTGGCCGTCGGCCTGCTCGACGAATCGCTCGGGTACGGCTACGACAACGACCTCAGCTACCGCCTGGGACGCGCCGGCTACCAGCTCGTTTTCTGCCCCGAGGCCACGAGCCTGCACCGCGGGCGCCGCACGATGCGGGCGTACCTCCGCCAGCAATACGGCGTCGGCTACGGCCGGCTCGACGTCGTGGCGCGACATCCCCACCGCGTGCTGGGCGACGACGTGTCGGGGCCCGGGATGGTGCTGCACGCGCCGGTGGCGCTGGTCGCCCTGCTCTCGACCGCCGCCAT
Organism: uncultured Vicinamibacterales bacterium; assembly: GCA_964478975.1. Classification (GTDB taxonomy): domain Bacteria; phylum Acidobacteriota; class Vicinamibacteria; order Vicinamibacterales; family JAHECP01; genus CAYZKQ01. Next base: position 7,155 of record CAYZKQ010000112.1, read on the forward strand.
GGGCGCCGCCGCCGCGGCGGGACGCCCGTGGGCACCGTTCGGCGTGTCGGCCGCCGTCGCCGCCGCACCGCTTGTGATCGAGCGCGCGCGCGCGGGTGTGGTGGCCGCCCGGCGCTATCGGGACGCCGCGGGCCTGCTCTTTGTCCCGGTGCATCTGGCACGCGACGCCGCGTGGGCGGCGGCGATCCTGGTGTGGACGGCGCGCCGACTCGCCGGTCGATCCCCGAGCGCCCGCCACAGCATGCCCGCCCCGCGCGGCGCCAGCGCATCCCTCCGGCTACCGGCCGCGCCCGCCCCCGACTCGCCGGCCCGGGCCGGGCGCCCCTGGCTCGTCATCGTCCCGGCCTTCAATGAAGCCGCCAACCTGCCGTCGGTCACGGCCGAGCTCCGCCGGGCCGCGCCCGACGCCGACATCCTGGTCGTGGACGACGGCTCGACCGACGGGACCGACGCCCTCCTCGACAGCTTGGGGGTGCGCTGGATGCGGCTCCGGCCGCGGTTGGGCGTGGGGGGCGCGGTCCGCGCCGGCCTGCGGTACGCGTGCCAGCGCGGCTACCCCGTCGTCGTGCGGATGGACGGCGACGGCCAACATGCCGCGGACGACATCGGGCGCCTGACAGAGCCGGTCCTTGCTGGTCGCGCGGACGTGGCGATCGGGGTGCGGGCGCCGGGCGCGACCGACGCGCGCTCGCGCCTCCGGCGCGCCAGCCTCCGCGTGCTCGCCTGGTGCCTGTCGATGGTCACGCGTCAGCGCGTGACCGACCCGACCTCCGGGTTCTGGGCCTTCGGCCCGCGGGCGGTGCGCCTGCTCGCGGCACACTATCCGACGGGCTACTCGGAGCCCGAGCTGCGGTTGCTGCTCGGCCGCAACGGTCTCCGGGTCGCGGAAGTCCCCGTCGGGATGCGCCCCCGCCTCGCGGGCCGCACCTCCCTGACGCCCGTCCGAGCCGGCCACGCCATGGCGCGGACGATGCTCGCACTCCTCGTCGTGCCGCTCCGGGCTCGCATCGACCGGGGGTCCGATGACTAGTCCGGTCCAGGTTCTGGCGATCGTGGTGAGCAGCGCGCTGCTGCTCCTGGTGCTGGAGCTCGTCCGCCGGCGGCGCCTGACCGAGGAGTACTCGTTCATCTGGATCGCGTGCGCCGTGGCGCTGCTCGTCCTGTCCATCCGGCGGGAGCTGCTCGACGCGGCCGGCGCGTGGCTGGGCGTCTACTACCCGCCTGCGGTCCTGTTGCTCGTCGTGATCCTCTTCGTGTTCGTCGGACTGCTCTCCTTTTCCGTCACCATCTCCCGCCAGCGGGCCCAGATCGAGCGGCTGATCGAGGACGTGGCGATTCTGGAAGCGCGCCTGCGGGATCGCGAGCAAGAAGCGCGGCCGTCCCGCGGTACGCTGACGGCCGGCTCCGACCAGGGGGCGGAACCGGCGGATTCCACCTCAGAGGGCACCCGACGGTCTGGGGGCGGGGAACCGAGAGGGACCTGAGGTCTTCGTGCGGCGCGCGGGAGTGGCGCCGGCGGTCGCGTTGACCCCGCTGGTCTGCGTCGCGAAGAGTCTCGGGGCGTTCAAGAGCGGCCGCACGGATCTGAGCGAGCGCGCTGAGGAATTGCTGGCCGGCTTCGGAGACGCCCCGTGATCGTGGCCGACACCGGCGCGGTCCTCGCCCTCCTCGATTCGGGGGACAAACACCACGCAGCGCTGAAGGAGCTTTACCTGCGCAACCCGGAGGCGTGGCTCCTGCCCTGGGCGGTGCTGCCCGAGGTCGACCACCTGGTGGCCACGCAGCTCGGCGCGCGGGCGCAAACCGCGTTTCTCGACGACCTCGCCTCGGGAGGGTTCGTCGTGGAATGGGGTCGCGAGGAGGATCTGGTCCGCGCCAGAGAACTGCACGCGCGGTACCGCAGCCTTCGCCTGGGCCTGGTCGACGCCGTGGTGCTCGCCCTCGCGGAGCGCCTGCAGGCCGACGCGATCGCGACGCTCGATGTGCGGCATTTTGCCGCCGTCACGCTGCGCACCAAACCGCGCTTGATTCCCCGCGATCCGTTCTGACGGGACGCGGCCGCCCGCGCTCAGCCGACCTCGCGGCGCAGGGGTCCGTCTCGGCCCCGGGCATAGTCGAGCATGCCCCGCACGGCGGCGGTCAGCGCTGCAACCCTCGGGGCCTCCGAGGCCGCCAGGGCGTAGCCCAGATTCAGCCCCATCACACTGGCGGTCCGCGCCAGCCGATCGAACCGCGAGCGCGCGTCCTGGCGCGCCGCCAGGGTCAGATGGTTCCGCGTCGCGTAGTACACACGCTCCGGCGAGCGGCGGCCGACGGTCGCGCTGCCCTCGTGATACACCACGGCCGTCGTCGCGCACACCGACCGGTAGCCGGCGCGCCGCGCGCGCAGGCACAAGTCGAGATCTTCGAAAGAAAAAAAGTAGCCCTCGTCGAACACGCCGACGGCCTCGAACACCGCCCGGCGGACGAGCATGAAACACCCGCTGACCGCGTCGACGTCGAGCGCGGCCGGCAGCCGCAGCGCAGCGAGCGGGGCCCCCGCGTAGCGGTGGCGCATCCGGCCGGTGCGGGCGTCGAAGGACATCCCGCAGGAGGCGATCCGGGTCGGGTCGGACCGCGACAGCACGACGGGCCCCACGACGCCGATCTCCGGCGACGCCTCCATCGCGCCGACGAGCCGCGCCAGCGCGTCCCGGGACACGACCACGTCGCTATTGGCGAGGGCGACAAGGTCCGCCCCGGCGGCGAGGGCCGCCCGGATCCCCACGTTCATGCCGCCGGCGAATCCCAGGTTGCGGCTCGTCTCGATGATGCGCGCGTGCGGAAGCCGGGCGCGCAGCCAGGGAACCGACGCGTCCCCGGACCCGTTGTCCACGATCACCAGATCGTCGACGCGGCGGCTCGAGGCCTCCAGGGCGCGCGCCGCGAGCCACGTTTCCTCCGGCGTCCGGTGGTTGAGCAGCACGACCGCGACACGCGCCGGCTCCCCGGCAAGCGCCGCGACTGTCCCGCAGGCGCGACCGGCAAAAGCGCGCCGCGGCGCGGCCACGACCTGCGCGTAGACCTCCCGGACCCACGCGGCGTCCTCCTCGATGGTCTTCATGCGGGGCACGCCGGCCCGCAGGCGCTCCAGCAACCCCGGCTCGTCGAGGAGGCGCCGGATCGCCCGGCGGATGGCGCCCGCGCTCCCGGGCTCGACGAGCAAGCCGCTCCTTTCGTCGTCGACGAGCTCCGCCATTCCCCCGAGCCTCGACGCAATCACCGGGACGCGCGCCGCGAAGGCTTCGCGGATGACGAACGGCGCGTTCTCGATCCAGACGGAGGGGACGACGAGCGCGTCCATCGCCGCGAAGGCCGACGGCACCTGCTCGTGGGGGATCGGCCCGTGGTAGTCCACGTGCGGCAAGGCCAGCAGCGGCTCGAGCACCGCGCGATAGCGGTCGTCGCCGTGATACGGGAGGATGGCGCCGTAGAGGTCGACGCGGACCTCCTCCGGCCGGAGGGGCGCCACAGCTTCGAGCAGCAGGTGCGGCGCTTTCGACACCATCAGGCTCCCGAGAAAACCCAGGCGGAGGCGGTCGCCGGGCTGCCGCGGCACCCCAGCCAGCCCCGACTGATCGATGCCCTGCTCGTGCAGGAGCAGGCGCGCCTCGGGCACGCCGAATCGGCGGAACGCGTCGGCGAGCGTCCGCGACGGTGCGAGTACGCGGGCGGCCTGCGCGAGCAGGCCCCGCATGGCCGCGATCCGGACGGCGGCGGCGTACTCGGCCCGCCCGCCGGGCCGCCCCGCGCTCCCGGGCCAGCCGGGCCTCGCGCTCGGACATCGCCCGGCGCAGCCCGATGTACGCCTCGAAGTCGCCGAGGTGGCACTGCATCGCGTCGCGATAACCGGCCAGCG
>CAYZKQ010000113.1:0-10971 GCA_964478975.1 uncultured Vicinamibacterales bacterium
CCAGACGAGCCGGTCGCCCTCGTCATTGCCCCAGACCAGCCGGTTCCCCCACACCAGCCGGTTGCCCCAGACGAGCCGCTCCTCGTTCCCCCAGACGATCCGCTCGCCGTCAGTGCCCCACACCAGGCGCTGCGCGAGGACCCGGCCGTCGGCGAACGCGATCAGACTCGGACGCACCACGTCGCCCGCGATGACGAACGTGCCGTCGGTCGCCGCCGCCGCCCCCGTGGCCAGCTCCACCGCCGCCGCCACATTCAGGCGCCCGGCCCCGGCCCCGATGAGCCCCGCCTGCGGCAGAAACGTCGCGCTCAGTTGCAGCGCGAACCGCACCCCCAGCGGGCTCAACCGGGGATTCGACTCGAGGACGAGCGCAGCCGCGCCGGAGACGACCGCCGCCGCCATGCTCGTCCCGCTCATCCGGAAATAGTCGCCCCCGGCCGCTCCGACCACCTGGCGGTCGGGATGTGCTTGCGCGACATACGAACCCGGGACGCCGAGCGACACGATGTTGCGCCCGGGCGCCGCGAGGTCCGGCTTCAGGAGCTGATCGATGTAGGTCGGCCCCCTCGAGCTCCACGGCGCGAGCCGATCGTCCGAGGGCGCAGGCGTGCCTTGCGCATCGAGCGCCCCGACCGTCACCGCCCACGGGCTGTTGCCGGGAGAAAAGATCCCGCCGACCACCGGCCGCCCGTCCTCCGTCTGCCCGAAGTTGCCCGCCGCCGCCACCACCACGATGCCGGCGCGCACCGCCCGCTCGACGGCCTGGCACAGCGGATCGTCACGGTAGCTCTCCATGACGGGATGTCCGAGCGACAGATTGATGACGCGGATGTTGTACCGGTCGCGATTCGCAATCGCCCAGTCGAGGGCGTCGATGACGTCGCTCGTGTAGCCCGAGCCGTCGGGCCCCAGCACGCGCAGGCTCACGATCCGCGCCGCCGGCGCCATCCCGGAGAAGCCGTCCCCGGGCTCGCGTCCCGCGATGATGCCGGCCACGTGCGTCCCGTGGCCGTACTCGTCGGCCGCAGCGGCCGACCCGGTGAAGTCGACACGCGCCACCACCCGGCCCCGCAACGCCGGGTGATCCGCCACACCGGAGTCGATGACCGCGACCCCGATGCGGTCGCCCGTGTAACCCGCGAGGGCGCCGACGCCCGCCCACACCTGGTCGGCCGCCGTCGCGACGGTCGTGACGCTCATGGTGCGGTAGACCCGCACGTCGCCCGACAAGTGCGCGACGTCGGGGTCCTGGCTGAGCGCGTCGAGCTGCCCGCCGTTGGCCTCGACCACCGCGCCATAGCCGTGGCGCAGGTGCCGCTTCACCTTGAGCCCGTAGCGACGCGCGAGCGTCTCGATCGTCGCCCGGTCGCCTTCGACGATGACCTGGGTGCTCTCGGCCGACGCTCGCGCCAGCCGCTCCGCCAGGTCAGTCGAGAGGCGCGCCCGGTACCCTTGCGCCCACGCCTCGCTCGCCCACACCACACAGGCGAGGCACGCGAGCGCAACCGCCAACCACACGCTGCGCCCACGCACCCGGGCGCGCGCAGACCCGAACCTCGACCCGCCCGCTTCCGCGGCCGCCATGCGCTCGAAGATAGGTGGCTGCATCGGAATCACCTCGTGCTCGGACGTGAAAAATTGTGAATTCTGCAAGGCTGGGAAGCCTGTCGTCCCGCCTCCAGGGCAGGAGGCGTGCCACAATGAGAAGGCGCGGGGTGCGAGCGCACGAGGTGCCTTCCCGGACGGTCGCGAGAAGACACGGTGTGCCAGAATGGTCGCACAGCGCGCCGCGAGCCGGGCGGCCCGCTCGAACGGACGAAGCGGCGCTGTGTGGAGGATTCCCGGGAGCCGGCCAACTGATTGGCTGGATCGGATCCGCCGATAACACCTCCGATACTCGGTCGTCCAGCATCGGCCGGGTGGAGGTTCAGCCGGCCGCCGGACAAGAAGTGAGCCGCTCAGTTCACGAATGACCAGCATCCGCCGCCCGCGTTCCCTGGTGGGGCTCCTTTTCCTGGGCCTGGTGGGGGGAGCCCTCGGCCTCTGGTGGATCGCGACCGGACCGAGGTCCGCCGTCCTCCGCCGAGCCTCGGGGCCGGCCGCCCCCGCGCCGGCCGCCCCGCCGTCCGGGGGCACCCTGACGGCCACCTACCGGGCCGAGCCGCGCTCGTTCAACCGCTACGTGGCCCGGGACGCGGCTTCGGAGCTCGTCTCGCGGTTGGTCAACGACACCCTCGTCCGCATCAATCGGGTGACCGGAGCGATCGAACCCCGCCTGGCCGAGCGCTGGACGGCGAGCCCGGACGGACGCACCTACACGCTTGCGCTACGCCGGGGCGTTCGGTTCTCCGACGGCACGCCGTTCACTTCGGCTGACGTGATCTTCTCGTTCGACGCGGCGTATCACGGCGACGGCACCCAGATCGCCGAAGACCTGAAGATCGACGGCCGCCCGCTCCTCGTCTCGGCGCCGGACGAAGCGACCGTGGTCGTGCAGTTTCCGTCGCTCTACGCGCCCGGCCTGCGGCTCCTCGACACGCTGCCGATCCTGCCCCGCCACAAACTCGAGGCGGCGTTCAAGGCGGGTCGCTTTCACCAGGCGTGGACGACGTCGGCCTCGCCGGGCGAGCTCGCGGGGCTCGGGCCGTTCGTCCCCGTCGAGTACGTGCCCGGCCAGCGGCTCGTGCTGGCGCGCAATCCGCGTTTCTGGGGACGGGACGCGTCGGGCCGCTCCTTGCCCTATCTGGATCGGCTGATCATGGAGTTCGTCCCCGACCAGAACACCGAGACGCTCCGCCTGCTCGCCGGCCAGGCGGACCTGACGACGAGCGAGGCGCGTCCGGAGGACATCGCGTCGTTCCGGCAGGCCGCGGCGGCCGGCCGGCTCCAACTGGTCGAGGTCGGCGTGGGCCTCAACCTCAATCAGCTCTGGTTCAACCTGCGTCCCGAAGCCAAGGCCCGCGACCCGCGCGCGCCGTGGTTGCAGAGCGAGGCGTTGCGAAAAGCCGTCGCCTACGCCGTCGACCGCGAGGTCTTCGTCAATACGGTCTATCTGGGTGCGGCGGTCCCGGTCTATGGTCCGGTCTCGCCCGGCAATCGCGAATGGTTCGCTCCCGACGCGCCGTCGTATCCGCACGATCCTGCTCGGGCCCGGGAGTTGCTGCGCGGGGTCGGCCTGACCGACCGCGATGGTGACGGCCGGCTCGAAGACGCCGCCGGGCGCCCCGCGCGGTTTTCGCTCCTGACGCAGCAGGGCCATACGCTCCGCGAGCGGAGTGCGGCTGTCATCCAGGACCAGTTGCGGCGGGTCGGCTTGACGGTCGACGTGGTGGGGCTCGAGGTTGGGGCGCTCGTCGAGCGGCTGGTCAAAGGGGATTACGACGCCGCGTTCTTCGGCCTCGAGACGAACGATTACGAGCCGGCCGCGATGCTGCCGTACTGGATGAGCTCGGGGTTCTTTCATCTCTGGTATCCGAATCAGCCGCAGCCTGCCACACCGTGGGAAGCCGAGCTCGATGTGCTGGCGCGCCGCCTGATCACGACGCCGGCGCCGGAGGCGCGCAACCGGATCTTCGCCGAGATGCAGCGGATTTTCGGGGAGCATGTCCCGGCGCTGTTCTTCGCGGCGCCCAAGGTGTTCGTGGCCATGAGCCCGCGAGTCGCCAACGCGACGCCGGCCGTCCTCAACCCGCAAGTCCTGTGGAACGCGGAGGTCCTGGCGTCGAACCCGAGAAGCACACTTTGAGGGCGCGCTCGCCGTCGGGTCGGGGGGTCCCGTGACGCGCCGCTGGCTCCGCTACGCGATCCGGCGCCTGATCTCGGCGGTCCTCCTCGTGTTTCTGGTCTCGTCGGCGGCCCTGATCGTCGTGCGCCTGGCGCCGGGCGACGTCACCAGCGAGCTGGTGAGCCAGGGGCTGAACCCCGAGACGATCCGCCGCGAGCGGGCGCGGCTGGGCCTCGACCGCCCGATCGTCGTGCAGTATGCCGAGTGGTTGCAGCGAGCGGTGCGCCTCGACCTCGGCGAGTCCTATCGCTATCAGCGGCCGGTCGGCGAGCTCGTGGCTCGCGCGCTGCGCTACACCGCGCTGCTCGGCGCCACGGCGCTCGTGCTCGCCACCCTGCTGGGCGTGCCCGCCGGGGTCGTGGCGGGCGCGAGCCGCGGCGGCCTCGCGTGGATCATCCGTGGCGCCTCGGTGGCCGTCTTGTCGGTCCCGCCGCTCGTGAGCGCCCTCGCCCTGGCCGCCGTCGCAGCCCACACGGGCTGGTTCCCGGTGGGCGGCGTGCCGCTCATCGACCCGAGCGCCGGCTGGTGGCCGGCCGTGCGCGCCTTCGCGTGGCACCTGGCGCTCCCGGCCGTCGCTCTGGCGCTGCCGTTCGCAGCCGTCATCGAGCGCCTGCAGGCCGAGGCCATGGCCGCCGCCCTCGCCGAGCCGCACATCCAGGCCGCGCGCGCTCGCGGCATCCCGCCGGCCCGCGTGCTCTGGCGCCACGCGTGGCCCGTCGCCGCGAGGCCGGTCGTCGCCGTCTACGGCCTCATCGTCGGGTCGCTGCTGAGCGGGTCGTTCGCGGTCGAGGTCGTCTCGTCGTGGCCCGGTCTCGGGCTGCTCATGCGCAATGCGCTGGTCAGCCGGGACGTCTACCTGGTGGCCGGGTGCGCCGCGGCCGGCGCTGTGTGTTTGGCCGCGGGCACGCTCGTCTCCGACGTCCTGCTCGCCGCGATCGACCCGCGGGTGCGGGAGGACTCGTCGTGACCGGCCGAATCATCCGCACGCTCGGGGTCGCGGCGCTCGCCGGCGTGGGCGCGGTCGCCCTCGCGGCGCCCGTCGTCGCCCCACAGCCGCCGTCGACCCAGTTCGCCGACTACGTGAACGCGCCCCCAATGCGCATCCACATCGTCGACGCCCACGGCCGGGTGCGCGCGCCCTTCGTCTACCCCTTGCGCCTCGTGGACCGGCTCGAGCGCCGCTACGAGTCCGACGCAGGGCGGCCCTTGACGCTCCAGTGGTTCGCCGGCGGCCGCCTCGTGAGCCTGCCGGAGGGGAACGGGCCGCTCCTGCTGCTCGGCGCCGATAGTCTCGGCCGCGACGTCTTCGCCCGGCTCGTGTATGGCGCGCGGGTGTCGGTGGGCGTCGCCGTGCTCGGCGCGCTCGGCGCCCTGGCGATCGGCCTGATCGTCGGCGGGGTGTCCGGCTACGCCGGGGGGGCGGCCGACGAGATGCTCATGCGGCTGGCGGATTTCGTGGTTGTGCTGCCGACGATTTACGTCGTGCTCGCCCTGCGGGCGGCCCTCCCGCTCGTGCTGGAGCCGCAGGCGCTGTTTGCGGCGATGGCCGTCCTCTTGGCCCTCGTCGGGTGGCCCTCGACGGCTCGAGCCGTGCGCGCCGTCGTGAGCGTGGAGCGGCGGCGCGACTACGCCGTCGCCGCCCGCGCGCTCGGCGCCGGCCACCTCCGGGTGCTGGTGCGCCACTTGCTACCCGCGGCGCGCGAGGTCCTCGTTGCGCAAACCACGGTGCTGCTGCCGGCCTTCATCCTCGCCGAGGCGACGCTTTCCTACGTGGGCCTCGGCTTCGCCGAGCCGACACCCAGTTGGGGGAGCATGCTGGCGGAGGTGGCCGCGAGCCCGGCCGCGCTCTCCCGTTTCCCCTGGCTCCTCGCTCCCGCGGGCGCCATCGTCCTGGTGGTCCTGGCGGTCCACGCCGCTTTGGGCCGCCAGGTGGAACGGACGACGCTTTCAATTTCTGCCATGCGTTGACGCGCCGATCTGTGCAGAATTGTTTCACGAATGCAAGACCGCCGTGCCGAAACGAGACATGGCCTGGTAAGTCCCACCATTGCAGCAAATAGCAGGCCGGCTCGCGGCGCGCCAGAGGCGTTCTCTGATTCATTGATGAACACGAGTCCCTTCCTCCGCCTGGCGTCCGGTCCGGACAGTATCGGATAACCCTTTGTAAACATGAGTGTTGGCAAGAGTGTTTAAATCGCGGACGATCTGGCTTGATTCTTGCGTGATCGCCAGGCAGTGCCCCGTCGCTCTGGCTTCCTCATTATTGCTTTCCTGACCCTTGCGGGCCTCCTGGGCGCCGGCGGCTCGAGTCTCGCCAGGCCTTCGGACCGCTGGTCGAAGCTCGACCTCGCGCTCCGCGCCGCGGCCGCGCGACCGCCGGAACCGCAACGCGTCATCATCCAGGTCCACCCGGGCCGCCGCGGCGCGCTCCGCGCCGCCCTGCTCGCCCACGGCGACGTCGTCGAGGCGGACCACCCCGGGCTCGACGCCTTGACGGCGTACGTGCACGGAGAAGACCTGGCCGCGCTCGCCAGCGACCCGTCGGTTCGGTCGGTCTCCTGCGACTGCGAAGTGCGCGCCCCGCGCGACTGGCGGCCTCGCAGCCGGACGGGGCACCGCGCGAGCCGCGAGGGGCGCGACAGTCCGGCGAGCGAGCTCCGCCAGGTGCTCGGCCTGCCGCCTGGCGCTACGGGCGCGGGCGTCGGCGTCGCGCTCGTGGACTCGGGGATCGATCCTTCGTTCGACTTCGGAGACCGCATCCTCCGCTTCTGGGACTACACGCGCGGTGGGATTCCGGCGGCGCCGTACGACGACTACGGCCACGGGACGCACCTTGCCGGTCTCATCGCAGGGTCCGGCCGGCTCTCGGACGGGCGTTATCGGGGCGTCGCGCCCGACGCCATGCTGTACGGGTTCAAGGTGCTCGACCGCCACGGGCGCGGGCGGACCAGCGCAGTCATTCGCGCGCTCGAGTACATCGCGGCGAATCACCGGAACCCGCGGGTCTTCCCCGTCCCGCTGCGCATCGTCAATCTTTCCCTCGGGCATCCGATTCTGGAACCGGCCGCCACCGACCCGCTCGTCCAGGCTGTCGAGGCGCTCGTGCGCGAAGGGCTCGTCGTGATCGTGTCGGCGGGCAACCGCGGGCAGAACCCCGAGACGGGCGGTGTGGGGTACGGCGGCATCGAGTCGCCGGGCAACGCACCGTCGGCCATCACGGTCGGGGCGGCCGACACCCGGCACACCGACGACCGCGATGACGACGTCGTGGCGCCGTTCAGTTCCCGCGGGCCGACCTGGTACGACGGTCTGGCCAAGCCGGACGTCGTGGCTCCGGGCGTCGCGCTCATCTCGAACGCCCCGCGGCGCGCGACGCTCTATCAGGAGTACCCCGAGCTCCGAGTCGACCAGAACTACGGACGCCTGAGCGGGACCAGCCTCGCGGCGGCCGTCACCTCGGGGGTCGTCGCGCTCCTCCTCGAGGCGAACCGCGACTTCACCCAGGCGTCCCTCCTGCGGCCGAACGCGGTCAAAGCCATCGTCGAATACACGGCCACGCCCCTTGTCGACCCTGCGACGGGCGCGCCGTACGACGCCCTCACCCAGGGCACGGGCGAGGTCAACGGCGAAGGCGCCGTGCGATTGGCCGCGTCGATCGACCCGCGCGTGGCGGTCGGCGCGCTGTGGACCGCCGGCATCGAACCGTTCTCGGTGTACGGCGGCAGGCGGGCGGCGTGGGCCCAGAACATCGTCTGGGGCAACGACGTCGTCCGGAACGACGTCGCTCTCGTCAACAGCCGGGCCTGGGACGAGAACATCGTCTGGGGCACGGCGCTCGCCCGGGACGAGAGCGACAACATCGTCTGGGGCTCCTTCGTCGGACGGCTGGATGGGTACGACAACATCGTCTGGGGGAGCGTCCAGTTCGAGAACGCGTCGGACAACATCGTCTGGGGCAACGTGGCCGCGTGGGCGGACAACATCGTCTGGGGCAGCGGATATCTCGGCTACGCCGACGGCGACAACATCGTGTGGGGCGCCGCCCGCGGCTCAGACAATATCGTGTGGGGCAGCGTTACGGAAGACAACATCGTCTGGGGCACCCTCGCGCTGCCCGCCGGCGACAACATCGTGTGGGGCGCCGACGGGGACAACATCGTGTGGGGCAGCGCCCGGGGAGACGAGGAGAATATCGTGTGGGGCAATGCGCTCGGCGTGCGCCCGAAGGTCGGGAAGGCACCGAGGAGCGCCAGATGAAAGCCGGCGGGCGCGATTCGATGGCCGGCCCGGGGGAACCGGTGCCGGTCCAGTTCGGCCAGCGCGCGGCGCTCGCCGAGCCGGGGCGCACCGCGGTGCCGGGCGCGCAGGAGCCGGCGGCGGTCCCGGACTGGCGGCGCGCGCTGCCCGTGCTGGCTGGCCGCCTGGGGTCGGTCCGCGACCTGCTCCGGTCCGACGCGCCGTCGCTGTTCGCCCTGTTGACCGCCGACGAAGTCGCGCGGTTCATCTCGCCGCCCCCGGCGACGCTCGAAGGGTTCGAGCGCTTCATCGCGTGGAGCCACGAGCGGCGCGCGGAAGGGACCTGCCTCGGATTCGGCGTCGTCCCCCACGGGATGGAGCAGGCGGTGGGCGTCATTCAGGTGCGCCAGCTCGAGCCGAGCTGGTCCACGGCGGAGTGGGGCTTCGCGCTCGGCTCGCCCTACTGGGGCACCGGCCTCTTCGTCGACGCCGCGCGCCTCGTCCTCGAGTTCGCCTTCCAGACACTCCGCGTGCACAGACTGGAAGCGCGGGCATCGGTGCGGAACGGCCGCGGCAACGGGGCCCTCGCCAAGCTCGGCGCGGTCCGGGAAGGGGTGCTGCGCCGAGCGTTCTGGCGGAACGGCGAATACAGCGACCAGATCCTTTGGGCGATCATCCGTGAGGAGTGGATGCAGTCCAAAGCCGTGTGGACCGACTGGGTGCACTGACGCGCCCGGACGGCGTTGTACGTCTCGCCTCTCGGCATCCCCCCTCTCGCCCCCGCGCACCCTGCCCATCCACCGCACCGATCGGCCCTGTTGAACACCGCTCGTGCGCCCGTATGGTGCACCTCCTGAGGCCGGCCAAGGCTCAGGCTGGCGATTCAATGTTGCACTATAGTTCTGTAACAGGACAATAAAATATAAAGCGCTTGCAATCAGGTAGTTAAGTGGCACATATGGCTGGTTATACACGCTACTAGTCTCAATAAAGAACATGCAGCATCGCGTGCGCACCGAGATATCCGGTTGGGATTCTTGCTAGCAACATACGTCTTTTGAATCATTTATACAGCCATTATCATAACGGGACACAGTTGGCCGGCGCTTTGCAGACCTCGCGGCCGGTATGACTCGCTTGTTCGACCTGCCATCCCGGGCGGTGTGGTCCTAGGAGCAGGAGGGCCGGAGCGCGCGGCGCCTTGCAGCGGGTCGCCAACCACGAGGGTGCCTTCGTGAGCGGACGGCGCGGTCTTCAATCTCTGGGTTCATTGGCGCTCGCCTTTCTTGTCGCTCTGGCCACCTTGAGCCCGAGTGTGGTCGGGGCCGCCCCGCGGCGCTCGGGCGGTCATCCCAAGCTCGACCGCGCGCTGGAACGGGCGGCGCGGGTCAAGGCCGGCCATTCCCGCGTCATCATCGAGTTCGAGCCGAACGCCCCGCACGGGCTGGTCACCCGGGGGTTCGGGGCCATTCTCGGCCGGCGGCTCCGCACCTTCCAGGGGACTGTCGCGGTCGTTCCGAACGCCCGCCTCGACGACCTCGCGCGGCATCCGCTCGTCAAGCGCGTCCACCTCGACCGGCCGACGGGCGGAGTCCTGAACCGCACGGCCGTCGTGGTGGGGGCCCGGGCTGTCCAGCGCAACCTGGGCCTCGATGGTTCGGGTGTCGGCGTCGCCATCATCGACTCCGGCATCACGACGTGGCACGACGACCTCGCGGGCCTCGGGATCGGCGGGCAGCGCGTCGTCCAGTTCGTCGACTTCGTCAACGGCCGGGCGCTGCCCTACGACGACAACGGCCACGGCACCCACGTCGCCGGCGTCATCGCGGGCAACGGCTACGACTCCTACGGGGCGCGGGCGGGGATCGCCCCCGGCGCCCATCTGGTCGGCCTGAAGGTGCTGGACCAGAACGGGGCCGGCTATATCAGCGACGTCATCGCGGCGCTCGATTGGGTGGTCGCCAACAAGGATGCGTACAACATCCGGGTGGTGAACCTCTCGGTCGGCGCCGCCGTCACCGAGTCGTACTGGACCGATCCCCTCACGCTCGCGGCGAAGGCTGCGGTCGATGCGGGCATCGTGGTGGTGGCGGCGGCCGGCAACCTGGGACGGAACGCCCAGGGGCAGACCCAGTACGGCGGGATCACGGCCCCGGGCAACGCACCGTGGGTCTTGACGGTCGGGGCGTCGAGCCACATGGGCACGATCACGCGCGTGGATGACACCGTGGCGCCCTTCAGCTCGCGCGGGCCCACGGCCATCGACTTCAGCGCCAAGCCCGACCTCGTCGCGCCCGGCGTGGGGATCGTGTCCCTGAGCGACCCGAACAGCCTCTTCTACTCGACGAAAGCGAGCTTCCTGCTCTGGGGCCGGCGGCCGACCGCGTACAAGCCGTATCTCAGCCTGAGCGGCACGAGCATGGCCGCGCCGGTCGTCACCGGCACCGTGGCCCTGATGCTCCAGGCGAACCCGGCTTTGACGCCGAACGCGGTGAAGGCCATCTTGCAATACACTGCGCAGGTCTATCCCGGCTACAACTTCCTGACCCAGGGCGCCGGCTTCCTGAACACGCGCGGTGCTGTGCAGCTCGCGCGCTTCTTCCGTACGGCGACGCCCGGCGCGCGTTTTCCCTCGAGCAAGGCCTGGAGCCGGCACATCGTCTGGGGGAACCACCGCGTCCGTGGCGGCATGATCCTGCCCTCCGCGAACGCCTGGGCCACGAACGTCGTCTGGGGCGCCGCGCAGGACGCCGACGGCGACAACATCGTCTGGGGCGCCCTCTGCCCGGCGGACGCCGACTGCGACAACATCGTGTGGGGCAACACCGCCGAGGACGGCGAGAACATCGTCTGGGGCGCCGACTGCAGCGCGGAGAACCCCGACTGCGACAACATCGTCTGGGGCACGAGCGTCGACACCGACGGCGACGGTCTCGCCGACAACATCGTCT
>CAYZKQ010000114.1:0-10956 GCA_964478975.1 uncultured Vicinamibacterales bacterium
AGAGAGCGTCGAGGCGAACGGGTTCGCCCGCCGCGCCCTTTGAGGCGCGCGTGGATGCGGAGAAGGTGCTGAACGAGACCAACCGGACCGGGTACGTTCAGGTCGCCGCGCTTCGGCGAGCCGCCGGCGGCGGCCCGCGCCGGCTGGCTGTCTCCGGGTCGGTGACCTTCTGACGCTACTTCCCGGGAAACGGCAGCCAGCCGCGGCTCGCGTAGTCGGAGAGGGTGAAAGCGAACAGGATCAGGAGCCAGAAGAAGCCCGCCACCACCACGACCTGGGTCAGGCGCGTCGCGTAGCGGACGTGCATGAAGTAGAGGACGACCAGCGTGGCCTTCACCACGGCGATCCCCAGCGCGATGGGCGTGTTGAGGAACCCCCAGTCGTGGAACGCGACCCAGACGGTGAGCCCGGTGAGGACCAGCAGCACGGCGAAGACGAGGAAGTAGACGGGGACCCCGACGAAGTGCGGCAGTTCGGCGCGTCCGGCGGGAAACGGCTTCATCACAACCTCGTCAGTGCCGCCCCAGCAAGTAGAGGAGCGGGAACAGGAAAATCCACACGATGTCGACGAAGTGCCAGTAGAGCCCGCCGACTTCGAGCGGCGTGCTCCAGACGTTGGTGAACCGGCCCCGCGCCGCCATCGCGATGAGCACCAGGAGCATCCCGACGCCCACCACCATGTGCAGGGCGTGGAGCCCGGTCATGGCGAAGTAGAGCGAGTAGAACATCTCCACGTGCCGGGGGTCGCCGGCACCCTCCCAGAGAAAGCGCGGTCCGGGCACGAGATGGTCGTGCCACTTCTCGGTGTACTCGACCGCCTTGATCCCGAGGAAGGTAAGACCCAACAGCAGCGTCAGGGTGAGGAACACGAGCTGACCGGTCCGGCTCCCCTGCTGCCCCGCGTACACCGCCAGGGCCATGGTCAAGCTGCTCGCGATGAGCACGACGGTGTTGACGGCCCCGAGCGTAATGTCGAGATGGTGGCTGCCCGCGGCGAACGCCGCCGGGTCGGTGGCGCGGTAGACGATGTAGGCCATGAAGAGGCCGCCGAAGAACATGATCTCGGTGACCAGGAAGACCCACATCCCGAGCACCGACGCGTCGAACTGCTGCTCGAGCGTGTCGAAGTGGTGTTGAAGCGGCGGCGCGGGCAGCGGCCCGTGGGCGCGGAGCGGCCGGCGAGCGCCGTGTCCCGCGGCGACCGTCAAGGGACCGGTCAGGCTGAGGTCGTGCGCGTCAGCCAAGCTGCACCTCCGGCTCGGGAACGTAGTGATACGGCGGATGGTCCACGACCGGCGTCACGTCGAAATTGTGCGGGGGCGGCGGCGAGGGGATGTCCCACTCGAGGCCCTTCGCGCCCCACGGGTTCGCCGCGGCGACGGGTCCCCGCAGCAGCGACCACGTGAAGTAGACCGCCGGGATGAGGTAGCCGATCCCGAGGATGCCGGCGCCGGCGGTCGACAGGACGTTGAGCACCTGGAACTCGTCCGGGTAGGCGTAGTAGCGGCGCGGCATCCCGAGATACCCGAGGATGAACTGCGGGAAGAACGTGAGGTTGAATCCGACGAAGATAATGAGGGCCGCCAGCTTCGCCCAGCCGTCCGGATACATCCGGCCGAAGATCTTCGGCCACCAGTAGTGGAGGCCGCCCTGGAACGCCATGATCGCGCCGCCCACCATGATGTAGTGGAAGTGCGCGACGACAAAGTACGTGTCGTGGACGTGCACGTCGACGCCGATCGCCGCGAGGAAGAGCCCCGTCAGGCCGCCCACGAGGAACAGGCCGATGAAGCCGAACACGTACATGATCGGCGCCTCGTACGAGATCGACCCTTTGTAGAGCGTGGCCGTCCAGTTGAACACCTTCACCGCCGAGGGGATCGCGACAAGAAAGCTCAGGATCGAGAAGATGAGCCCGGCGTAGACCGACTGGCTGCTCACGAACATGTGGTGGCCCCAGACGAGGAAGCCGATGATCGCGATCGCCAGGCTCGAGAAGGCCACGAAGGTGTAGCCGAAGATCGCCTTGCGGGAGAAGGCCGCCACGAGCTCGCTGATGACGCCCATGGCGGGCAGGATCATGATGTAGACGGCCGGGTGCGAGTAGAACCAGAAGAGGTGCTGGAAGAGCACCGGGTCGCCGCCCAGCTTCGGGTCGAAGATGCCGAGGTGGAAGAGCCGCTCCGCCGCCACGAGCAGGATCGTGATGGCGACGACCGGCGTGCCGAGGATCATGATGAGCGAGGTCGCGTAGTGCGCCCAGATGAAGAGCGGCAGGCGGAACCAGGTCAGGCCCGGCGCCCGCATCTTGTGGATCGTGACGATGAAATTCAGGCCGGTGAGGATGGACGAAAAGCCCGCGATGAAGACGCCGACGCCGGTGAGCACGACGTGCGTGTTCGACGCGGCGGTGCTGTACGGCGTGTAGAACGTCCAGCCGGTGTCGACGCCCCCCAGCACGATGACGGCCAGGGTGAACAGGCCGCCAACCATGTAGATGTACCAGCTCAGCAGGTTGATGCGGGGGAAGGCCAGGTCGCGCGCGCCGATCATGATCGGCACGAAGAAGTTGCCGAGCGTCGCGGGGATGGCCGGAATCAGGAAGAAGAAGACCATCACGACGCCGTGCAGCGTGAACAGCTTGTTGTAGGTTTCGGCTTCGACCAGGTCCCCCGCCGGCGTCAGCAGCTCGAGGCGCACGGCGGCGGCGAAGAGCGCGCCCACCGCGAAGAAAAACGTGACGCCGATCAGATAGAGGACCGCGATCCGCTTGTGATCGCGCGTCAGGAGCCACGACCTCAAGCCGTGCTCCGCGTTCAGGTAGTTCGTCGGGGCGTGCACCGTGGCGTCCATGACAGTCCCTACTGCTTCCCCTCTGGCTTCACGGCTCCAGCGGCCCCCGGGCCGGGCGGCGGGGCCGCGGGCGCGGCCTGGCCGGGCTTCGGCCCGAGCGACTTGATGTAAGCGACGAGCTGGAGCAACCCCTCCTCGCTCACGAGCCCCTGGAAGGTCGGCATGATGGGCGGATAGCCCGCCACCAGCTTGGCCTGAGGATTCACGATCGACTCGCGGAGGTAGCTCTCGTCGGCCACGACGGTCTGGCCGTTCTGGAGCGTCACGGACCGGCCGAAGAGCCCGTCGAGCACAGGGCCGCGACCCTGGGAGTCCGGCCGGTGACAGCTATTGCAGGCCAGGTCCTGGAAGAGCTTCTCCCCGGACGAGGCGAGCGACCCTTCGCCGCCGCCGGCGAGCCACGCCTGGAAGGCCGCCGGCTCCATCGCCTCGACCCACCCGATCATGCCGGAGTGCTGGGCGCCGCAGTACTCCGCGCAGAAGAGGCGGTAGCGTCCCGGCACCGTGGCCTCGAACCAGAGGGTCGTGAGGCGCCCAGGGACGACGTCGGCCTTCACGCGGAACGCCGGAATGTAGAAACTGTGGATCACATCCTCCGACCCCATCGTCAGGCGGATGGGTCGGCCGACGGGGACGTGCAACTCGTTGATCTCGCGGCGCCCCTCGGGGTGCTGCACCTTCCACATCCACTGCTTGCCGACCACGTAGACGTCGCGGGCGTCGCGCGGTGGGCGGGAGATCGCGAGGTAGACGGCGCTGCTCCACACGAAGATGACCAGCACGATGCCGAGCGGGATGACCGACCAGGCGATCTCGAGCGCCGTGGAGCCGTGGATGTGCGCGCCCACCTCGTCGGCCTTCCGGCGCCGGTACCTCACCGCGAACACGATGACCGCGAGGGAGATGACGGTGGCGAAAAAGCCCGCGACGGCCACGAGGAAGAAATAGAGCGCGTCGACCCGGCCGGCGACCGACGAGGCTTGCTGCGGAAACAGCGGGAAGTCGCTGAACATGTTACCGGCCACCCTCCCCGGACGGCGACCCCGCCCCGGCCGTCCGGCGGCGCTCGCGCCGGAACGCCACCAGGAGGAATCCTCCGACGAGCACGAGCGTCACGGCACCGCCCAGGCGCACCAGGTTCATCACCACGACGCCGTATTTCCCCTGGGCGGGGTCGTAGTGATAGCAGAGCAGGAGCGCCTGATCCACGACGGTGCCAATGCGCCCCTGCGAGGCCTCGACCAGCCCCAGCCGGAGGTCGCGCGGCGCGTATTCGATGCCGTAGAAGTAGCGCGAGACGCGACCCTCGGGGGTCAAGACCACGATGGCGGCGGCGTGCGCGAACTGGTCGGTGCGCTCGTCGTAGGCGTAGCGGAAACCGACGGCGCCCGTCAGGCGGGCGATCGACTCCTGGCGGCCCGTCAGGAAATGCCACCCCTCCTCGGTGCCGGGGCGGCCGTACCGCTCGAGATAGGCCGCCTTCTTGGCGCGCGCGAGCCCGGGCGTCTCGCCCGGGTCGAAGCTCACGACGAGGACGTCGAAGTCGCGACCCGCGTCGAAGCTGAGGACGTCGAGCGCGCTCACCAGACCGTTCAACACCTGGGTGCAGAGCATCGGACACTCGTAGTAGACGAGCGCGAGGACGACGGGTCGGCGGCCGAAGTAGCGCGCCAGCGTGACGGGCCGCGCCTGCTCGTCGACGAACGCGAGGTCCAGGGGCACCTGCGCGTCGAGCTTCTGGTCGATGCCCACTTTGGCGAGCAAGCCCGGCCGGTCGGCGGCCGCCTGGCCGGCCGGCTGGCCGGTGGCGCGGCCGATCCACCCCTGGGCGCGGACGACACCAGGCGCCGCGAGGACCGCGGCGGCACCGAAGAGAACGAGCGCGGCTCGGCGGGTCATGGTTGGTCAGCGATCGGGCGCGGCCTCGCCGCGGTGCGGCAGCCCGCGCTCGAGAAGCAACGCCTTGGCCCGGTCGATCGGGATGCGCACGATCCCCTTCTCCCGGTCGACCCAGCCGTAGGTCGTGAGTTTCCGGTGTTGCTCCGCGCGGTACTCGCGGAGCATGGCCGGCTCGTCGGTGAGGAGCCGCGGCTCGGGCGGGAGCTGGCCCGCCGGCAGCGCGAGCGGCGACGGTGGCGCCTCGGCTTCGACGAGCCGGCGGTCGAGATAGCGGAACAGCCACAGCATCGCGACGGCCGTCAGGAGGCAGACGACCGCGAGGCCCACGACGAAGACCACGATGCCGCGAATGTCGACGTCGTGCTCTTCGTGACCGCCGCCAGGCGCCGCCGGAGCCGGATGCGCGCGACTAGTGTCGACCATGGGCCAACGCGTCCTCGAAGTACGGGTCGTTCACCGGCAACAGCGACCGGGTCCGCAGCTCCCGGCAGTAGACCCCGAGCCACAGCCCGCCGAGCCCGGCGAGCGCCGCCAGATCCATCCAGTGGAGCCGGCCGCTCGCGTGCGGGAACGACGGGACGATGAGCCAGTAGGTGTCCACGAAGCGCATCGCGAGGACGCCGAGGGCGATCGCCGCCAGCGTGCCCGGCCGGCGCTTGACGTCCCGCGAGAGCAGCACGAGAAACGGCAGCAGGAAGTGCCCCACGGCCACCACGACCGACACCGCCTGCCACGGGGGCCGCATCCGGTCCAGGTACCAGGGAATCTCCTCCGGCAGATTGCCCGACCAGACGATCAGGAACTGCGAAAAGGTCAGGTACGCCCAGAGGAGCACCAGGGCGAACAGGAGCTTGCCCAGGTCGTGGAAGTGCGCCGCCTGGACCCGGCCGGCGAACGGCTCGGCGTCGCTGAGCCACGCCAGGACCGCGATGGCGAACGCCATCGCCGACAGGGCCTGGCCCGCCAGGATGAGCAGGCCGAAAATCGTCGAGAACCACGCGGGGTCGATCGACATGATCCAGTCGACGCCGGCGAACGTGACGGTCAGGCCGTAGACCACGAGCCCGGGCCCGCTGAGCAGGCGGAAGCGGCGTTGGTCGCCCCCGGGCGCCCGGCGATCCTGCTCGAGCGACCAGCGGTTGAGCAGCGCCGCGAAGAGGTTCCAGACGACGAAGTACACGGCGGCGCGGGCCAGGAAGAACCCGGGGTTGAGATACAGGCGCTTGGCCGCGATGACCTCGGCGAGCTCCCCCGCGGCGCCGGCGCCCGCCGGGTCGGCCCAGGCGTAGAGGGACCGGAGGCCGAGCGCGACCGGCACGAACATCACCGTCACGAGGGGCAGCGTGCGGCTGGCGCCTTCGAACAGCCGCCGGGACACGACGCCCCAGGCGCCGCCCGTCATGTGCTGGAGCATCACGAGGGCGAGCGAGCCGAGCGCGAGGCCCGCGAGAAAGACGAAGGCGGCCAGATAGGACCGGAAGAACTGCCCCGGGTCGGCGGCGGCGCCGGCGGCGAGCGCCACCAGGCCGAGCATCCCGACCGCCAGGGCCCGCGTCTGGGCGCGCCGCAGCCGGTCGTGGCCCGCAGGGAGAGCCTGGGCGTTCATCGGTGCGACTCCTGGACCGCCGCCGCGGCGGCCGGCGGTCGTTCCAGGGCCTGGCGCTCGGCGGGTGGCACGTCGGCGATCGAGGCGTGCTGGGCGAGCTGGAGCGCCCGGATGTAGGCGACGATCGCCCAGCGGTCGCGCACGGGAATCTGCGCCCGGTAATCGGGCATGGCGCCGAAGCCGTTGGTGATGACGTCGAAGAAGTAGCCGGCGGGCATGGCGCGCAGCCGGTCGCTGTGCCAGGTGGGCGGCCGGCGGTAGCCGCGGCGCACGACCATGCCGTCGCCGTCGCCGGTCGCGCCGTGGCACGGCGTGCAGAAGATCTCGAAGCGCTCCTGCCCGCGGTCGAGCACCTCGCGCGTCACCGGGAAGGGAAATACGTCGACCGGCTGGTTGTCCACTTTTCCGGTGTAGAGGTGCGTGTCGGCCCGGAGCTGGCCGCGGGCCACCGTGTCTTCGACGAGGGGGCGCGCCGAGGCGCCGTCGGCGAAGAACCGGCTGGCGCGGAACGGCTTGTACTTCGGCTGGTCCTGCATGTCGCGCCGGCAGGCGGCCGCGCCGCCGGCCATGAGCCCCAGCACGAGCGCGGTCGCGCCGAGCCGCCGCCCCCAGCCGAGGCCGGCGGCCGGCTGTCGGTCACGGTTCAAGCTCCACCACCTCATAGGCGCCAAGGGATTCGAGAAACGCCCGCGTCGCGGCGCGGTCGAACTTCGGGTCGCTCGCCTCCACCAGGAGAAAGAACCGGTCGCGGCTCGCCAGCGCGAAGCGCGGCGCGTTGAACACGGGGTGGTAGGGCATGGGCAGCCCGTTCAGCCAGAGCAGCCCCACGACCGCCGCGATGCCCGCGAACAGCACCATCAGCTCGAAGGTCACGGGGATGAACGCCGGCCAGGCGAAGTACGGCTTGCCGCCGTAGTTCATCGGATAGGCCACGGTGTGGATCCACGTCTGGAGCCCGAAGCCGGTGGCGGCGCCGACCACGCCGCCCGCGAGCACGATCGCCGGCAGCCGCCGGTCGCGGAACTGCAGGGCCTCGTCCAGCCCGTGGATCGGAAACGGCGTGAAGGCGTCCACGTGGCGGTAGCCGGCGCCGACCGTCTGCCGCGCCGCGCGGACGAGGGCCGTCGGGTCGTGGAATTCCGCGAGCAGGCCGTAGAGCGTCGGGGTGGCCATCGCCGTCGCCTAGTGTCCCTCGGCCGGCTTGACCTTCGCCGCCGGCAACAGCGTCCGCATCTCGAAGATCGAGATCATGGGGAGCACGCGGATGAACAGGAACATCAACATGACGAAGAGGCCGAGCGTGCCGACGAACGTCATCCAGTCCCACGCCGTCGGGTAGTACATGCCCCACGCGGACGGCAGAAAGTCGCGGTGCAGGCTCGTCACGACGATGACGAAGCGCTCGAGCCACATCCCGACGTTGACCACCATGGCGATGGCGAACAGGGCCTTCAGGTTCAGCCGGACCTTCCGGATCCACAGGAGCTGCGGGACGACGCCGTTGCAGAAGATGAGGGACCAGTAGACCGGCCAGTACGGGCCCGTCATGCGGTTCTTCATCATGGCGGCCTCGTACGGGTTCGCGCTGTACCAGGCGAAGAACGCCTCCATCGTGTAGCCGTAGAAGACGATGAGCCCGGTCACGAGCATGACCTTGGCGCTGTTGTCGAGGTGCTTGAGCGTGATGAAGTCCTGGAGGCCGTAGATCGCCCGCAGCGGAATCGCGAGCGTGAGGACCATCGCGAAGCCCGCGTAGATGGCGCCGGCGACGAAATACGGCGGGAAGATCGTGGCGTGCCAGCCGGGAATGATGCCGATCGAAAAGTCGAAGCTGATGACCGAGTGGACCGACAGCACGAGGGGTGTCGACAGCCCGGCGAGGAGCAGATAGGCCGTTTCGTAGCGGGACCAGTGCCTGGCCGACCCGCGCCAGCCCAGGGCGAGCACGCCGTAGACGCGCTTGAGCAGCGGGTGCGTCGCCTTGTCGCGCAGGGTGGCCAGGTCGGGAATCAGGCCCGTCAGCCAGAAGAGGAGCGAGATCGTGAAGTACGTCGCGATGGCGAAGACGTCCCACATGAGCGGGCTGCGGAACTGCGGCCAGACCCCCATGGTGTTCGGGTAGGGCAGCAGCCAGTAGGCCGCGAGCCACGGCCGGCCGGTGTGCACCAGGGGGAAGATGGCGGCGCACGCGACGGCGAACAGGGTCATGGCCTCGGCGAACCGGTTGATGGAATTGCGCCAGGCCTGGTTGAGCAGCAGCAGGATCGCCGAGATGAGGGTGCCCGCGTGGCCGATGCCGATCCACCAGACCAGGTTGATGATCGCGAAGCCCCAGCCGACGGGCACGTTGATGCCCCAAATGCCGGTGCCCTTGACGAACAGGTACGTCACGGCGGCGAGCAGCATCATGGTGAGGGCGAAGCCGATGCCCGCCGCCACGTACCACGGGAACGGCGCCGTCTTCGTGAGGACGATCGACGCGATCTTGTCGGTGATCGTCCCGAAGGTGTGGCCGGGCCCGATGAGCTGGTGCGTTTCCGCCGGGGTGCGCGCCTCGTCCATACGCTACCGTCGATGGCCGCCGGGGTCGTCTTCCTGCAGCGCCGGGTTGGGATTCCGGAGCGCCGCGAGGTAGCTGGTCCGCGGCCGCGTGTTGAGCTCCTCGAGCAACCCGTAGTTCCGCGCCTCGGCCTTGAACCGTGCCACGCGGCTCGAGGGGTCGTTCAGGTCGCCGAAGACGATCGCCCGCGACGGACAAACCTGCTCGCAGGCGGTCACGATCTCGCCGTCGCGGATGGGCCGGCCGGCCTTCTCCGCCTCGATCCGCACTTCGTTGATGCGCTGCACGCAGTAGGTGCACTTCTCCATGACGCCGCGGCTGCGCACCGTGACGTCCGGGTTGCGCTGGAGCTCGAGCTGCGGCGTCTGGAAGTCGGCGTAGAGCAGGAAGTTGAACCGGCGCACCTTGTACGGGCAGTTGTTCGAGCAGTAGCGCGTCCCGACGCACCGGTTGTAGACCATGTCGTTCAGGCCCTCGGCGCTGTGCGCCGTGGCGCCGACCGGACAGACCGGCTCGCAGGGCGCCTGCTCGCACTGCATGCACGGCACCGGCTGGTGGTAGATCTCAGGACGGTCCAGGTCGCCGGTGAAATACGTGTCGACGCGCAGCCAGTGCATCTCCCGCCCGCGCGCCACCTGGTCCTTGCCCACCACGGGAATGTTGTTCTCCGCCTGGCAGGCCACGATGCAGGCCTGACAGCCGGTGCAGGCGGAGAGGTCGATCACCATGGCCCACTTGTGGCCCGTGTACTCGTACTCCGGATAGAGGGACAGCGCGCGCGGCGGCGCGTGCCCCAGCTCGCGCACGAACTCGGGGTGCGCCAGATATTCCTCGAGCGTCCCGTGCCGGACCAGGTGCCGCCCTTCCATCGAGAAGTGGTGCTGCGTCGCGGCCAGCGTCGTCCGCGCCCCCGTCGCCGCCAGGCGGAGGCCCAGCGCGAAGGCCGGCGCGGCGGTGGTGCGGAGCGCGTACGCGTCGGCGCCGGCGCCGTGCGCCACGCGCCCGACCCGGCGCCCGTAGCCGAGGGCGAGGGCGACCGACCGGGCGGGCTGCCCCGGCTGAATCCAGACCGGGGCGCGCACCGTGCGGCCGTCGAGGGCGAGGTCGACAAGATCCCCGTTGGCCAGACCGCGCGCCTCGGCGAGGGCCGGGCTGACCAGCGCCGCGTTCTCCCACGTCAGGGTGGTGATGGGCTTGGGCAGCTCCTGCAGCCACGCGTTGTTCGCGAAGCGCCCGTCGTAGACGGTCGGGTCGGGCGCGAGGACGATCTCGAGCGCCTCGGCGGCAGCCGGGCCGGCCGGCGGCGCCGGCGGCAGCGGCCTGAGCGGCGGCGGCGCGATCGGGGGCAGCGTCGTGGAGGCGATGAACCCGTCGTGGAGCGCCGTGCGCCAGAAGCGATCCGGGTCCGGAAACGCGCGCCCCTCGCGGTCGGCGAGCGTCCAGGCCGCCTTCGTCTTGCCCGCGAACGCGCGCTGCCAGTAGTCCTTCACGATCGCGTGCGCGCTCCGGTCGGGCTGGGCCGAAAGCGCGGCCAGGACCTCGTGCGCCGACTTGCCCCCGTAGAGCGGCGCGATGAGCGGCTGCATGATCGTGACGGTCCCGTCGTAGGCGCGGATGTCCCCCCAGGTCTCGAGACAGTGCGCCTCGGGAATCGACCAGTGGCAGAGCGCCGAGGTCTCGTCCTCGTGCAGCGACAGGTGGACCGACAGGCCGACCTTGAGCAGCGCGTCGGCGAACCTCAGGTCGGCCGGGGCGGTGTAGACGGGGTTGCCCCCGAGGATGAGGAGCAGCTCGACGCGCCCCGCCTGCATGTCGGCCACGAGGTCGGCGAGCGAGGCGAGCTGGTCGGCCGGGTGCGGCTCGACCGGCTCGGTGTAGACGACCGTCGTCCCGGCGTTGCCGAGCGCGAGGTTCATGGCGTGGGCGAGGGCGTGCACGGCGGGGCGCTGGTATTCGCCGGCCACCACGACCGCGCGCCCTGCGTGCGCGCGCAGGTCGTCGGCGACCGCGCGGACCCAGCGGGGATCCACGTCCGGCG
>CAYZKQ010000115.1:0-10779 GCA_964478975.1 uncultured Vicinamibacterales bacterium
GAGGCGAACGCGGCGTCTCGCGCGCGGGCGTGGGAACAGGCGCGGCGTGGTGTCCTGCAGATGCCGATTCTCATTTACGCGGCGAAGCAGGACACGCTCGCGTGGGACGCTGACGATCCCCACGCGATGATGCGCGGCGAGCTGGGCTTCTTCGACCTGGTCGGTACGAAAAACGCACGCGTGAAGATGATCGTCGTGAACGACGCCGGGCACTTTCCCTACCGGGAGCACCCGGAGCTGTTCAACGCGGACCTCGTGCACTTCATCGACTTCTGGAACAACCGGCGCTGACGGCGCTCACCGCTTTTTCGCCATCTTCTCCAGAACCGCCCCGAGCTTCGCGATCTCGTCCCCGTAGGCCGCCCAGTTGCCGTCGCGCTGCGCCCTAATCGCCCGGGCGTAGTGCTCGCGCGCGAGAACGGCCAGGGCCTCGAGGCTTTCCGGGGCGGCCGCCTGGGCCGCGCCGGGTTCGGGCGGCGGGGCGGCTTCCTCGGCGGGTTCGGCCGCCGGCTGGGCTGCGCCGGGCTTCGGCCCGCGGAAGATGCGGTCGAGCGCCGCCGGCAACGTCTCCTCCATCACGATCTGATTCTGGTAGGCGACGATCACGCGCTTGAGCTCCGGGATGCGGCCGCCGGAAGCCCGGAGGTACAGCGGCCGAATGTAGATGAGGGACTCCTCGATGGGCACCACGAGCAACGTGCCCCAGATGACCTCCGAACCCTGCTGGTTCCACAACGTGATTTGCGGCGAGATCACCTGGTCCTGGTTGATGCGCGCGACGATCTGCCGCGGGCCGAAAATCACCTTCTGCTTGGGAAACTGGAACACGAACAGGCGCCCGTAGTGGGCGCCGTCGCTGCGGGCCACCATCCACGCCGCCAGATTGTCCTTGCGCCGCGGCGTGAACGGCAGCATCTGGATGAACTCCGGCTTGGTCTCGCCGGGCAACCGCATGATCGTGTAGTACGGACGCATGGGCACCGGACGGCCGCCCGACTCAAGCGACGGCACCTCCCACTGGTCCTCCTTGTTGTAGAAGACCGACGGGTTCGTCATGTGGTAGGTCGCATAGACCGTCGTCTGGATCGTGAAGATGTCTTCCGGATACCGCACGTGGCTGCGCAACGACGCCGGCATTTCCGCCAGCGGTTTCAACAGTCCGGGAAAGACGCGGTCCAGGGTCCGGGCGATCGGATCCTCCGGGTCGGCAAGGTAGAACGTCGTGGTGCCATGGTAGGCGTCGACCACGATTTTGACCGAGTTCCGGATGTAGTTGAGGCCGCCGTTGACCGGCGTGGCGTACGGATACTGGTCCGTCGTGGTGTACGCATCCTGGATCCAGAACAGGCGGCCGTCCGCCACGACGGCGTAGGGGTCGCTGTCGTAGGTCAGGAACGGCGCGATCTGCCGGACGCGCTCGCCGATGCGCCGGTGGAAAAGGATACGGCTGTCGGGGCCGATCTGCTCGGTCAAGACGATGTCGGTGGACTGGAAGCGGATGGCGAAGAGCAGGCGCCGCCAGAAGCTCCCGATGGGCACCCCGCCGCGCCCACCGTAGGTCGAATAGACATTGTCGTCGCCTTTCGGATACTGGAATTCCTTGGCGCGCGTATGGACGAGCACGTAATCGTTCGACAGCTCGCCGAAGTAGACGCTCGGCTCGACGACCTTCAGATCGACGGTGGAGACCGGCGGCAGATCCTTGATGAACAGCACGGGGAGGCCCTCGCTGGTGACCTGGTTCACCGGCCCGAGCGTCAAGCCGTAGCCGTGGGTGAAGGTGAGGCGCTCGTTCACCCACGATCGATTCGGCAGGCTCTCGGAGTTGAGCTCGCGCACCGAGAGCATGATCTGTCGATAGCGCCCGTCGATGGTGTAGCGGTCGTTGTCGACCGACACGAAGTCGTAGTAGGTGCGGATTTCCTGGATCTGGGCGAAGGTGTCGAGCAGCGGCTGGTGGTCCCACAGCCGCACGTTCTCGAGCGTATCCGCGTTGCGGCGGATGTCGGCGAGCGTCAGCTCCGCGTCGCCGGACAGCTCCCGCTCCTCGACGTGGTCCAGCCGGAACGCCTTCCGCGTCGCGGCGATGTTGTGGACGATGTAAGGGAGTTCTTTGGCCTGCTCGTTGGGCGCCACGACGAACCGCTGGATGGCGGCCGCGTAGACCGCCCCGCCGAGCCACACGACGAGATACCCCGCGAAGGCGAGGGCCACGGGCCACAGCCGCGCCGCGACGGCGTGATAGAGGGCGAGGCCGGCGCACACGACCAGCACGACGGCGCTGACCCGGAGGAGGGGCAGCCTGGCGTACACATCGACGTACGACGCGCCGAAAATGATGCCCGAGGGGGAGACGAGCTGGCGCGGCACGTCGAGATACGCCCCGGCGGCCATCAGGAGGAACAGGACCGCCAGGAGCCCCGAGAGGTGTTGCCGCACGCGCGGCACGGTCACGAGCCCGCGCCGCAGGTCGAACACGAAGCCGCCGCTCGCGGCGTAGAGCGCCGCGGAGGCGAGCAGCGACAGGAGCACCAGCACCACCAGCGCGCCGCGGACGGTGTCGAACACCGGCAGGGCGAACACGTAAAAGCCGACGTCGCGCCCGAGCAGCGGATCGGTTTCGCCGAACGGCACGGCGTGCCAGTACTCGAGGACCTGCAGCCAGCGCGTCGACAGCGAAAGCCCCATGCCCGCCGCCACCACCAGCGCCACGAAGCCCGCGAGCCGCCGGAGCTGGCGGCGATCGATCACGATCGGCCCCCCGACCGCCCCGCGCCCCACCACGACGTACGGCTGCGCGAGAAACGCCAGGGCCAGCCGCAGATTGAGCGTCAGGACGAGGAACGCCACCAGAGCGGCCACCACGCCCGTCAGAAACTGGGCCGATAGCCGCCGGGCGAACACGGACTGGTAGCCGGTCTCACCGAACCACAGCCAGTCCGTGTAGAAGCTGGCGAACGAAGGCAGCACCAGGAAGAGGAGCAGCGCGAGAACAACGAGCAGGGTGCGGACTGGGCGTCGCATACTCCCTCATCGCTCAGCCGCACCGGAGACCAGCGCCGACCCGGCCGGGCGGGTTCCCGAGTGCCGCCGCGCGCGCACGGGGCTTCCCGCCATTCTATCCCAGCGCCCGACCTGACACCGCCCCGTTCGATCTGCCATGATGGAGCCGCCCGTGACCTGGCTCCTCGGCCGCCGACCGGCTCGGACCCTCGCCCGCGCGGGCGCCCTCGTGGCGGCGAGCGTCGTGACCTTCACGTGGGTCCTCCTGCCGGTGCGGGCCGAGGGCGTGAGTATGCTCCCGACCTACCGGCCGGGGCGCGTCCTCCTGATCAACCGCCTCGCGTACTGGCGCCGCGGGCCTGCCAGAGGCGACATCGTCGGGATCCGGTTCGCGGGCCGTCACGTCTTGCTCGTCAAGCGCGTCGTCGGTTTGCCCGGGGAGCGGATCCGCATCGCCGGCGGCCGGGTCTTCGTCGACGGACGGCCCCTCGCGGAGCCGTATGTCGAACGCCGCGACCCGTCGTGGGCGATGGCCGAGACGACCCTCGGCCCGGACGAATACTTCGTCGTCGGCGACAACCGTGGCATGCCGATGGCGTGGCACGAGCTGGGGAAGGCGCGGCGCGAGCGCCTGGTGGGGAAGGTGGTCTTTTGAGGGAGGCCACAGGGGGCGCGGAGGGCGGGCGGCGGCGGGGAGCGAGGCGGTGACGCGCACGCGGTGGCTCTGGTCGGTGGGAGTCGTCCTCGCGGCGCTCGCCATCTACCGCTGGTGGGGGCCTGGCGACGAGCGGCGCATCCGGCGGGTGCTGGACGAGCTCGCCGCGGTGGCGAGTCAGCCGGCCGGTGACGGCGTGGCGAGCCTGGCGCGGGCGGCGGCGCTCGGCCGGTTCTTCACCGAGGACGTCGTGATCGACCCCGGGGCGCCGTTCCAGGTCATCCGGGGACGGGACACGCTGGTCGCGCTCGCCGCGAAGGTCCGGCCGCCTGCCGGGGAATGGGAGGTGCAGTTCGTGGACGTCGACGTCCAGGTGGCCGACGACCAGATGACCGCCGTCGCGCACCTGACGGCGACGGTGCGCGGAGCCGTGCCCGGCGACACGCGCGCGCTCGAGGCGCGCGAGCTTGTCGTGGCGTTCCGCAAGACAGACGGCGCGTGGCGCATCGCGCGCGTCACGGGGGTCGAGCCGCTCGAGCGCGTCAGGTAGCGGCCGGTTCGGCGGGCGGCTTTGACAACCGAACGAAGTGCGGGCCGTCGAGGAGCCAGCACTCGCCGGGATAGCCGAGCGCGCGCACCTGCGCGCGCAGCGCCGGAATCGCCCGGCCCCGGTCGTAGCGCACCGACAGGTGCTGCAGCACGAGGGTGCGGACCTCCGCGTCGCGGGCGGTCGCGATCGCCTCCTCGGTGGTCGCGTGGATGCGCTCGCGGCGGTCCTCCGCGACGAGAAACGTGGCGTCGTGGACGAGCAGGTCGGCGCGGGCGAAGAGCCCGGGGTCGAGGGGCATGGTATCGCCCGTGTGGGCGAAGAGGATGTGCGCGTACGGCTCCATGACCGCGTCGCGCCCGCGCTCCGCGACGATCCGCCGGATCGCCTCCTCCGAGGCGCCGCGGAACTCGGGCCGGAGCCGCTGGCGCCGTTCGAGCACGAGGTAGCCGAGCGCCAGATCGGCAGTGACGTGGTCGGCGGCGAAGGCGCGGATGAACTTGTTCCGCCCCAGCTCGAGTTCGCCGCCCGGCGCGAGACCGACCCACGTGAGGGGGAACGCCTCGCGAGGCCACTGGCGCTCGAGGGTCCCCCGCGCCACCTCCACGCCGCGCGAGCGCTCCGGATGCACGATGACGAGCGGCTTTTCGGGGTCGCCAATCCCGAAGCGCCGCGCCGCGACGAACCCCGGCAAGCCGAACGTGTGGTCGGCGTGCCCGTGCGTCATGAGGAGGTGCGTCGGCGCGAGCACGCGCGAGCCCAGCCCGAGCTGCAGCCCCTCGCCCGCGTCGACCACCAGGTGCAACGTGCGGTGCCACAGCCAGTTGCTGAAAAGGCCCCGCGAATAGCCCACGAGGCAGTCGTTCAACGAACGGCGCACGCCGTTCCGGGGCTTGCCCTGCTCTCGATCCGATCGATCCGGCGGTCGCGTCATCCGAATGCGGCTCCGGAGCCATCTTACCCGAGGAGTCGCCCGCCGTCCCGCCGGCGGCGTGCCTCGCAAAGTTTTCGATGCACGCGCCGCCCAAGGCGGGCAGGATTTGCCACCCGACTGGCACGGCTGCGGGCCGACCGGGCCGAAATACGCGGCGATGGCGGGCCCTTCCCCTCTGGCACGTCATGTGCGGACGGAACAGGCGCGTCCGCGGCGCGTGTTGCGCGCGCGGTGGTGACGACGGTATCCTCTCGGAGGCGGGCCGGTGGCGAGCCTGGAAGAGCGCGTCGCGTATCTCGAGGGCAAGGTGGAGGAGCACGGGCGCGTGCTGGACGGGGTGCGCGAGGCCATCGTGCAGCTCGAGCGGCGCATCGACGCGCGCTTCGAGGCCATGGATCGCCGGTTCGAGGCCATCGACCGGCGCTTTGAGGCGATCGACCATCGGTTCGAAATGATCGACCATCGGTTCGAGATGATCGACCGGCGGTTCGAGGCGATCGACCGGCGGTTCGAGGCCGTCGACAACCGGTTCGAGGCCCTGGAGGGCCGGTTCGACGCCTTCGACCACAAACTGTCGAGGTCGATGGCCTGGCTCCTGAGCGCCCAGATCACCACGCTCGTGGCCGTTGTGACCATCCTTACCGCCGCGCTGTTCGCCGGGTAGCCGGAGCCGCCCGGTTCCAGCTCGCGGCGCGCGGCCGCGCCTGGGCCGGCGTGCCGCTACAGTTCGCGCAGGGCGGTCGCGACCGGGAGGCGTGCCGCGCGGACCGCGGGCAGCAGGCCGCCGAGCAGCCCCATCGCCAGCGCGTAGGCGAGCCCCTGAGCGACGAGCGCCGGCGTGACAGCGAAGGCGAAGGCGATCTGGCTGAAGGTCTGCCAGTTGATCGTCGCGGTCTGATAGCCGTTGAACGCCGCGTAGGCGAGCGCTCCGCCGAGCAGGCCCCCGGCGAGGGCGAGCAGCATCGACTCGACCAGCACCGACATCACGACCGGGAGGGCGCCGAAGCCGAGCGCCCGGAGCGTGGCGATCTCGCGCGTGCGCGCCGCGACGGCCGTATACATCGTGTTGACGGCGCCGAAGACGGCCCCGACGCCCATCAGGGCGGCCACGAGGAACCCCAACGTCCGGATGAGCCGGTGCACCACGACCGACTGCTCGGCGTAGTAGTCCGTCTCGCGCACGACGCTCACGTTCAGCCGCGGGTCCGCCGTGAGCGCGTCCTTGAACCGATCGAAGGCGTCGGGCGAGTCGAGCCTGGCGTACACCGACTGGAAGGTGTTGCCCCGGCGGTAGGCGGGCTGGACGACGCCGGCGTCAGCCCAGATTTCGGATTCGGCCACTCCGCCGCCGGCTTCGAAAATGCCCACGACCGTCCACGTGTGCTCGCCCCAGCGGTGCGTCCGGCCGACCGCGAGGTCGACGAACTCGCGCGCCGCGGCGCGCCCCACGATGATCTCGTTGGTCCCCCAGGTGAACATCCGCCCGTCGACGAGGTGGACCTCGTCGCGGACCTCGAACGCGGCGGGCTGGACGCCGCGCAGCGGGACGTTGGCGTCGGTCCCGGTGGCTTTCCGCGGGTGGTTCACGATGACGAACAGCTCGGCCGACGCCACCGGGCCGCCGGCCGTGCGGCGGATGCCGGGGGCGTCCTTGATGATGCGGGTCTGCTCGGCCGACAGCCCGCTCGTCATCTCGGTGTCGCTGCCCGCACGCAGCACGATGACCGTGTCAGGGGAGCCGGACAGGAGCAGCGTGCGCTGAAACCCTTCGGCGATCGACAGGACGGCGACGAAGACGACCACGACCCCGGCGATCCCCACGACGGCGACCGCCGCCGACCCCGCCCGCTGGGGCAGCGTCCGCAGGTTCACCAGGACGACGGCGGCGAGCTGGCCGACCCAGGTCCCCACGGTCACCCCTTCCGCAGCGCGTCCACGATGCGGAGCCGCACCGCCTGGACAGCCGGCGGGATCCCGGAGGCGAGACCGAGCACCACCACGCCCGCGGCGCCCAGCGCGAGGGCGCGCCCGGGCAGATAGAACGCCGGGAGCAAACCGCCGGTCGGGTCGCCCTGCCGCACGAACGCCCAGGCCAGGGCGAGGCCGGCCGCGCCGCCCGCGCCGGCGATCGCGCACGACTCCGCGAGCACGAGCGCGAGCACGAGACCGTTCGGGTAGCCGAGCGTCTTGAGCACCGCCAGATCGCTCGTCCGCTCCCGGACGGCCTGCGCCATCGTGTTGCCCGTCACGAGCAGGATGGTGAAGCAGACGGCGGCGAGCACGGCCGTCAGGATGGCGCCGATGTCGCCGACCTGGTTGGCGAACGACTGGACGAAGGCTTTCTCGGTCGACGTCTTCGTCTCGTACGGCGAATTGGCGAAGAGCGCGTCCACGCGCTGGGCGATCTCGGCGGACCGCGCGGGGTCCGCGACGCGCAGCACGTACCACCCCACCAGGCCCGCGCCCCACTGCCTGGCCTCCTCGAGGTAGTCGTAGTGGAAGAACATCTGGGTGGTATCCACACCGGGCTTGTCGCCGTCGTAGATGCCGGCGATCGTGAAGGTCCACAGGGCGCTGCCGTCCTTGCGCCGGTAGATGGTCCCCTGGATGGGTACGCGGTCGCCGACCTTCCAGCCGAACCGCTCGGCGGTGGCGCGCCCCACGATGGCCGCCGTGCGGTCCCGGAACCAGGCCTGCTTCTGGTCCTCGGGCAGGAGGTACTCCGGATAGAGCCGCAGCCACGCCTCGGGCTCGACCGCGAGCTGCGGGAAGAAGTTGGCCGGTTCCTGGTAGACCCCGCTGAACCAGGTCGCGTGCGTCACGTCGGCGACGCCCTCGACGCCGCGGATGCGTTCCTGGTAGCTGATGGGCAGCGGGATGATGAAGGAGACTTTGTGCACGAGGACGAGGCGGTCGGCGCCGGCGACGTCGACTCCCAGGGTGAACGCCGTCCGGATGGTCATGAGGAGCCCGTAGAGGAGAAAGGCCACCGTCACGGAGAGCAGGGTGAAGAGCGTCCGGGCGCGGCGCCGGAGCAGGTTCCGCCAGACCAGCGGTGCGAACTTCATGACGCCGCCTCCAGCAACCGCCCCTTGTCCAGGTGCAGGGTCCGCCGCGCGAACTCCGCCGCGTGGGGATCGTGCGTCACCATCAGGATGGTCTTGCCGTGCTCGCGGTTGAGCGCCTGCAGCAGCGCGAGAATCTCGTCGCCGGAGCGGCGGTCGAGGTCGCCCGTCGGCTCGTCGCAAAGCAGGAGCGTCGGGTCGGTCACGATCGCCCGCGCGATCCCGACGCGCTGCTCCTGCCCTCCCGAGAGCTGCCGGGGATAGTGCTTCGCGCGGTCCGAGAGGCCGACCACGGCCAGCGCGGCCGCGACGTGGCGCTTGCGCTCGGCGCGCGACAAACGCGTGAGCAGCAGCGGCAGCTCCACGTTGCGCTCCGCCGTGAGGACCGGGATCAGGTTGTAGAGCTGGAACACGAAGCCGATGTGCCGGGCGCGCCAGCGCGCCAGCCGGCCGCCCGACAGCCGGTCGACGCGCTCACCCGCGACCACGATCGTCCCGTCCGTGGGTTTGTCCAGCCCCCCGATCAGATTGAGCAGCGTCGTCTTGCCGGAGCCCGACGGGCCCATGAGGGCGAGGAAGTCGCCGGCCGGGACGTCGAGATTGACCCCCTGGAGCACGTCGATGCGCTCGCTGCCCCGGTGGAACACCTTGTGGACATTGCGGATCGAGACGAGGGGATCGCTCATAGCGCCTCGGCGGACACTCGAGGTCTGGACGTCACGGCGCGCTCCGGACGACGACGCGGTCACCGTCGGCCAGGTCCGGCGGCCCATCCACGACGATGCGCTCGCCCGCGGCGAGGCCGCCCAGGACCTCGACCTGGTCGCCCTCGGCGGGCCCGAGCGTCACGGCGCGCCGCTCGACCCGGTCGCCCCGGATGACGAACACGACGTGTCCCGTGCCCGCCGCCCGCGCGGCGGCGCGGGGGATGAAGAGGCGGACGCGGGACGGCGCAGGGGCTGCGCCGGTCGGGGCCGGCGCGGCCGCCTTCAAGAACGCCACCTTCACCCCCATGTCCGGGAGGATGCGCGGGTCGAGGCGCTCGAAGGCGATGCGGACGAGCACCGTCGCTTTCTGGCGGTCCGCGGCCGGGACGGTCGTGATGACGCGCGCCGGAATGCGCCAGTCGGGGTAGGCGTCGAGCACGGCTTCGACGGGCTGGCCCGGCGCCACGCGGTTGATGTACGCCTCGTTGACGTCGACTTCGATCTCGAGCGAGGACATGTCCACGATGGTGCAGATGCCGGTGCGGGTGAAGCCGCCGCCGGCCGAGATCGGCGACACCATCTCGCCGGGCTGCGCGTCTTTCGAGATGGCGACCCCGCTGAACGGCGCGCGGATGACCGTGTCGTTGAGCTCCGTGCGGCGGAGCTCGACAGCGCGCTCGGCCACGCGCACCTGCTCGCGCGCGGCGGCGACGCGCGCCCGGTAAGCGTCGACCTCGGCGCGCGCCGCGTCCACGTCGGCCTGGCCGGCGAGCCCTTCGGCGAGCAGGTGGGTGCGCCGAGCGAGCGTGCGCTCGGCCTCCGCCAGGCGCACCTCGTTCTCCGTGACGGTCCGCCGCGCCGCCTCGAGCTGGGCCTCGGCCAGCAGCAGATTCGCCCGCGCCGTCGCATCGTCCAGGCGCGCGAGCACCTGGCCGGCCCGCACGGCCTGGCCTTCCTCGACGGCGACCTCGACGACTTTGCCCGTGATCTTCGAGGAGACCGTGGCCCGCCGCCGCGCCGTCACGTAGCCCGACGCGTTCAGCACGGCGTCGGCGCCGCCCGGCGCGCCCGCGCGCTCGACGACGGTGGCGGCGCGGACGGGCTTGAGCGCGGCGCCGCCGAAGTACCACCATCCGGCCCCGGCCGCGGCCCCGATGAGGAGGACAATGGACACCCAGAACCACCAACCCGGACCCGGCCGCCCCCGGGCGGAGCGATCGATCCGGAGCGCCGAAAGGTCGGGTGTCGCGCTGCTCACGACTCTGAGTATACGTGAAGAAAAGACGTGGACCGGCCCCCCGGTTCCACGGGCGGGCGCGACCGCGGGCGCAAGAAGGCCTCGCGGAGAGCACGTCGGCGGGAAAGACAGGAACGGCGGGCGAACCCTGTGGTCCGCCCGCCGCAATGGGTCGCGCCGTCGCGCCCGGATCAGTACTCGTCCATCCCGGGCGACGGCGGCGTGGGCTTCGGCTTCTCCGGAATCTCGGAAACGAGCGCCTCGGTCGTCAGGAGCAGCGAGGCGATCGACGCCGCGTTCTGGAGCGCCGTCCGCACAACCTTGGTCGGGTCGATGACGCCCGCCTTCACCAGGTCCTCGTACTGCTCGGTCTGCGCGTTGAACCCGAAGTCGCGGTCCTTGGCCTCCTTGATCTTCTCGACGACCACGGAGCCCTCGAAGCCGGCGTTCTGCGCGATCCACCGGGCCGGCTCCTCCGCTGCCCGCTTGATGATCTCGACGCCGAGCTTCTCGTCCTCGTCCAGCTTCGGATCCTTGAGGAGCGGCTCGAGCGCGGCGGCCGCCCGGATGAGCGCGACGCCGCCGCCGGGGACGATGCCTTCCTCGACGGCCGCCTTGGTCGCGTGCATGG
>CAYZKQ010000116.1:0-10700 GCA_964478975.1 uncultured Vicinamibacterales bacterium
CACCCCGGCCGGCGGCTCCGCCAGGGGTTCGGCGGCGGCCGGCGGCCCGCCAGTCGGCGGCTTCACCCCTCCAGACGCCCGGCCGGCAGCGACCGCGGCGAACAGCGCGGCCGGGTCCTCCTTCTTGCGGCGCTTGGGGACCTGCGCGGCCCGATAGGGATGTTCCGCGTCGCAGGCCGTACAGCGCGTTTGCCGAATCTCGTCGCCCACCATAGCGACGACCGCGTGGTCGGTCACGCGGCGCTCGCGCGGGCAGTAGTCATCGACGACATCACCAAGCCGCACCCGGCGTGGTTCCATCAAAGAGTCCCCCGAAGACCGGACCGCGGGCAGGAAAGAAAAGCGAAGCGCGGGTCGCTGTAGTCTATCAGAGCCCCGCGCGGTCTGGCAAACCGGGTCGCCCGGCGCGCCTCGCCCGCGATCCAGGCCACCGCGGCCTCGAGCGCCGCGTCACGGCCCGCGAGCAGGTCCGCGCGCCGCAGGGGCACGACCTCGTCGGGCTCCACGCCGCGCCCCTCGACGCGGGTACCGGCCGGCGTGATGAAGTCGCCGTAGGCGTGGAGCAGCACGTCGCCGTTCGGCAAGCGGTCGAACAGAGCCGGCAGCGCCTGGCCCATCGATGGCTCGCCGAACACCCGCGCGCGCCCGATCGCCTGCACGCCGGCCGCGAAGCACTCCGAGGCGCTGCCGGTCAGGCCGTCGACCAGGACGGCGAGCGGCCCCGCGTACGGGCGCACGCGCTCCCCTTTCGCGTTGACTCGCCGGGGGTTCGCGACAAACCGCAGCTCGCCCGCCCGCGTCCGCATCGTCCCCAGCGTCACGGGTTCGTCGAGCACGTAGCCGGCGATTCCCATCAGCATGGCGGCCAGGCCGCCCGGGTTGCCGCGCAGGTCGAGCACGAGGCCGTCAGCGGTCCGGAACCGGTCGACCGCCTCGCCCACCCGCGCATCGACCGGGGTCATCCAGACGTTGAACCGAATGAGGCCCACGCGGATGCCGCCCGGCCCGTCCAGCGCCGCGTCCTCGGCGCGGACCACGAAGGTCGGCAGATGACCGACGGTCACGCGCTCGCCGGGCTCCGCGCGGCGCACGAGCGCCCGCTCGACAGCGGCGTCGCGGCCGTCGAGGAAGGCGATGCGTACCGTCGATCCGGCCGGACCGCGGAGTCGGCTCGTGACCGCCCGCCAGGCCTCGACCCGCCGGCGCGGCGGGCCGAGGGCGCTGGGCAGGCGCGAGAGGAGGTCGGCCACGGCCGTGCCGTCGATGCGGTCCAGCACCCAGCCCGGCTGGATGCCTGCCGAGGCGGCGGGGCCGCCGGGCGCGACGCGTGTCACGACGACCTGTTCCGCCTGCCCGGGTTCGTGGACGAGGCGCACATCGAAGCCCGGATCCCCCTCCGCACCGGGCTCGCCCGCCGGGCGTGCCGGGTCCGGCGCGGCCTCGGCCGGGATCAGGGTGAAGTGCGACTGGCCGAGGCGGTCCAGCATCTCCTGGATGACCCGGCGCAGCTCCTCCGCCGTGCGCGCCGCCACGGCCCGCGGGCGCAGTTCCTCGCGCACGCGCTCCCAATCGACGCCGGCGAGCGCCGGGTCGAAATGCGTGTCGCGGACGAGCCGCCACGCGGCGTCGAACGCCGCCGCGCCGGCCTCGGCGGCCGGCGGCGGCCCAGCCTGCGCGGCGAGCCCGAGGAGGCCGGCGGCGAGCACCGGCCAGACGCTTCTTCTCCGGCTCACTTGACCAGGGCGGCGATCGCCGGTGGCGGCGCAAAGGCCGTGCGGTCGAGCGTGTCGAACTCGACGTGGGCAATCGTCAGGACCTGCTCGACGTTCATCACGCGCTGGCGGATCCGGGTCGGCAGCCGCACCCCTCCGAACTCCCGATAGTCGGACAACACCGTCGTGGTCTCTACCTCGCCCATCGGGGTCGTCCGCGAGACGACCGACCCGAGGAGCAGGCCCGAGTCGACGGCGAAGAACTCGAGGTCGACCTCGCCGGTCGGACGTACGAGGCGCACTTTGTAGGCGGGCGTCCCCTCGAACGTCGTGCGCTCGAGCGTCTCGAGGGCCGCGAAGCGGTCCGCCCGGTGCAACTCTTCGTAGAAATCCGCGTCCATCTGCATGTGCGCCCGCGCCCGGCCGTCGAGGACCATGGGCCCGGTCATGGGGTTGACGAGCCAGGCCACGCGCCCGTCGAAGCCCTGCTCGATCTCGCCGATGCCGGCGAGCTTCACGCGCAGGCGCACCAGGTCCGGCGCCGCCGCCAGGATTTCGAGCTCCCCCGACACCCCCTGCGCGGGGAGGGTGAGGGTCCCGACCTGGCGCCGCGTCTTGTGGCGCAACACCGCGTCGCGCCCGCCGATCGCGGCGACGAAACGCTCGATCAGCGCCGGCGCCGGCGGCAGCTCGCTCGTGGCCGGCTGGCCCGCCGCCGCGCTGCCGGCGGCCAGGACCGCGATCGCTACGAGGCTCCAGAACCGACGCGGCAACCCTGTCCGTCGCATGAGACGCCCGCGCTCGGGTGGTGGCCGCCGCCTCGCGGCGGCGGATGCTCTGCAGTCTGCCCGATCTCGCGCCGAAACGCAACGCGTTCCTTGGCGCGCCGCCGCCCGCTGTGGAAGACTATCGATCGATGCTCCGGGGGTCGAAACCGGCGCTGGTCCGCAAGATCCAACCCATCAGCATCCACGGCCAGCTCGTCCTCGATATCCACTACACCGACCCGGACGACCCGAGCGGTCCCGTGGCCGTCGCGCGCGTGGGCCCCGAGGCCGTGCCCCGCGACCTCGAGCCAGGCGACCGCGTCGAGCTACATTACGTGCTCGGCGTCGTGACCGCGGTCACCAAGGCCTGATTCGCCCGTCGCGGCCGCGCCGTTCCCGGGCTCAGAACGCGGCCGCGACCCCCTTGACGATCTGCCCGTTCTTCATCACGAACCGGACGCGCTCGAGCGACCGGATGTCCGCGAGGGGATTACCCTCGACCGCGATCAGGTCTGCGTACGCCCCGGGCGCCAGGGTGCCGACCCGGCCCTCCAGGCGCAGCAGCTCGGCCGCGCGCGTCGTGGCGCTCCGGACCGCCTCGATAGGCGGCATCCCGTACTCGACCATGTAGCGGAACTCCCGGGCGCCCGTGCCGTGCGGAAACGCCCCGACGTCGGTCCCGAAGACGATCTTGACCCCAGCCCGCAGAGCCGCTTGAAACGCGCGCTTGTGGCTGGCGACCACGCGCTGGGCGAAGTCCCCCTCGACCCCCGGGAGGTTGGCGTCCGGCATGTAGACCGACAGCGTGGGGCACCAGTAGACGCCCTTCTCGGCCATCGCCGCGAGGGTCTGGTCGTCCAGCATCATGCCGTGCTCGATCGAGCGCACGCCGGCCTCGACCGCGCGGCGGGCCCCTTCGCCGCCGTAGGCGTGCGCGGCCACGTCGCGGCGCCAGCGCGCCGCCTCCTCGACGACGGCGCGGATCTCGTCGACGGAATACTGCGGCATCGGCTCGAGGGTCGCGCGGTCGACGTGCCGCAGCGCGCCGGTGGCGTAGATCTTGATCCAGTCGGCGCCACCCCGGACCTGCCGGCGCACCTCGGCGACGAGCGCCTCGCGCGAGTCGGCCATCGCCGCCAGTTGCGGCAGGTCCAGGTCCGGGTTGACTCCCGTCAGGTTCATGTGCCCGCCCGTGATCGACAGGGCCCACGTCGAGACGAACAGCCGCGGCCCCGGCACGATCCCCTGGTTGATCGCGTCGCGGAGCGCGACGTCCGCGAAGCCGGCCCCCTCGGAGTCCATGTCCCGCATCGTCGTAAAGCCGGCCTCGAGGTTCTTGCGCGCCGCCGCGACCCCCTGGATGACGCGGGTCGCCATCGACTTGACGATGATCGGCTGCGTGACCTCGTCTTCCGGCTGGAGCAGGTTGTGCGTGTGGGCGTCGATCAGGCCGGGCAGGAGGGTGAGATCACCGAGGTCGACCACCCGGGCACCGGCGGGTGGCGACCCGCCGACGGCGGCGATGCGGTCGCCGCGCACGACCACGACCGCATTTAATTGGACCACCCCGGCGACCGGGTCGAGCCAGCGGGCGGCGCGGAGCACGATCACCGGGACGCCGGCCGGCGGCCCCTGCGCGAGCAGCGAACCTGCGCCGCAGGCCGCGAGCCACAAGGGAACCACCCAGGTCTTCAGTCGCTTCAGTTGCATGGCCAGCCTCGACCTCTGTGCGCGCGCAGTATGCACGGAGCCCACTCGCGATCGCAAGAGCGACGCTGGTGAGCGCCGCCGTACGGGCCGCCGGCGCGAACTGGCCGGCCGTCAGCGGTTGGCTGTGATCAGCTCCTCCGCGACTTGCTCCGCGACCGCCCGCGCCGCGTCGGTGTCGTAGCCGTACAGCCCGCTGTACCCGACCCGGCAATAGAACTCGCGGAGGGTGCGCTGGTCGACAACCTCGGGCCGCTCGGCGATCTCCCGCACGTGCTGCAGCTCGTGCGCGAGGTAGACCAGCAGATCGCGGTCGCTCAGCGACCACCTGAGCGACACTTTGACGAAGCGCAGCCCGCCGCCCTCGCCGGCCAGTCGCAACCGCGCGGCTTCGAGGCCGCCGAAGCGCTCGTGCCGTTCGAGATAGACGACGACGGTCGACGCCTCGACGTCGTCGACGAGCGTCCTGAACGTCGGAGACTGGACGTAACCGCGCCGGACGAGCTGGGTCAGCCGGAGGTCGAGCGTGCGCAGGTTCGGCATCCGGGCCATCGCCAGAGCGTCGGCCGGGCCCGCACCGAGTCGGGCGACGGACGACGCCAGCGCGGTCGTGGCGGAGAACGCGAGGGCCAGGCTCGCCGCGAGGAGATGAACGGCGGCGCGGTCGAGCCCTCGCGCGCCCCGGCCCGACGCCGAGCCATCGAGGTGGCGGCTTTCCGGCGGTGCGACGGCCGACCGCCGGGACTGAAGAGGCTGGGCCAGTGGGAATGGCACGCGGGACCTCGCGTCCAGGCGCCCCGGCCCGGCTCCCAGTCCGGAGGGATGAAAGCCGCGTGCCAGCGCGGGGTGTCGCGCGGTCTTCAGAGGGCGAGCTGCCGGCCTCGCGTCTCGGGGATCCAGATCCACGCGGTCGCGGCCAGCACGAACGCCGCCGCCGAGAGGAGCAACGCGGTGGCGAATCCGTGCGTCTCGGCCAGGCGCCCCACGGCGAACGGCGCCACGGCGCTCGCCAGCCGCCCGATGTTGTAGGTGAACCCCTGCGCGGTGGCCCGGATGTCGGTCGGGTAAATCTCGGCCGTGACCGCGCCGAACCCGCTGAAGTAGCCCGTCGCGAAGAACGCCACGACGGGCCCGAGCAACAACAAGACGAGCGCGTTCGTCGTCGTCGTGTACAGCACGATGAGCACCGCGGCCGTGATGAGATACGTCACATACGTCCGCCGGCGCCCCACGGCGTCGCTGATAAAGCCGAAGGTCACGTAGCCGAACCACATGCCGATCTGCATGACGAACACCATGGCCGACATGACCTCGACGCTCAACCCGATGCCGCCGCTCTTGACCGACAAGGAGAGGTAGCCGGGCAGCCAGAGGTTGAAGCCCCACCAGGCGAACATGGTGCAGGCGTTCATCACCGTGACCGCGGCCGTGAGGGGCAGGAGGCTCCCGCGGAAGATGTCGCGGAAGCGGCCGCGGGCGTCGGCGTGGACTTCTTGCGCCGCCCGCCAGATGGCGGGTTCCTCGACGCGGCGCCGCACCCACAGCGTGAAAAAGGCCGGCAGGATGCCGACGAAGAACACGGCCCGCCACCCCCAGCGCGGCAGGACGACGGCGTTGACCGCCGCCGCGGCGGCGAACCCGACGGCCCAGGCGCTCTGCATGAACCCCAGCGCCTTGCCGCGGTGCGCCGCCGGCCACGTTTCGGACACGAGCGCCGCGCCGCTCGCCCACTCGCCGCCCATCCCGAGGCCGAGCAGCACCCGGAAGACCGCGAGCTGCACGACCGACTGGGCCAGGCCGCACGCGCCGGTGAAGACCGAGTAGATGAGAATGCTGGCGATGAGCGCGCGGGTGCGGCCGAAGCGATCCGCCACGAGGCCGAAGACCACGCCGCCGGCCGCCGAGGCGATGAGGGTCAACGACCCCAGCAAGCCCGCCGTGCCCGTCGTCATCCCGAGGGCGGGGACGAGGGTCGAGAGCACCATCGAGTAGAGCATGACGTCGAAGGCGTCGAGCATCCACCCGAGGGCCGCCGCCACGAGCGCCCGGCGGGCCTCGGGCGTGGCCGTCCGCCACCAGCCGAAGAGGCCCCCGCCGCCCGATTCTTCCGAACCCGCCGCCGTCATCGGCCCGCCCCCAGCGCGCGGACCTCGACCCCCTCGCGCTCGAGTCCCTCGCGGATGCGCCGCACGAGCTCGTGCGCCCCCGGCGTGTCGCCGTGGGTGCAGATCGTCTGCGCATCGAGCCGCACGATCGACCCGTCGATCGCCTCGACCACCCCCTCCCGCGCCATCCGGACGACGCGCGCCACGACCGCCTCGGGGTCGTGGATGACGGCTCCCGGCTTGCGCCGCGACACGAGCGAGCCGTCGGGCTCGTAGGCCCGGTCGGCGAACGCTTCGGCCGCGACGGCGAGGCCGTACTTCTCGCCGGCGCGGATGAGCTCTGAGTTCGGCAGCCCCAGCATGATGAGGGTGCGGTCGACAGCCGCGATGGCGCGGGCGATCGCCTCGGCGAGCTCCCGGTTGCGCACCGCCATGTTGTACAGCGCGCCGTGCGCCTTGA
The DNA here is from genome assembly GCA_964478975.1 of uncultured Vicinamibacterales bacterium. Lineage (GTDB taxonomy): Bacteria > Acidobacteriota > Vicinamibacteria > Vicinamibacterales > JAHECP01 > CAYZKQ01. The sequence continues at coordinate 6,752 of CAYZKQ010000116.1, forward strand.
CGTGCTGGAGGCGGACGCCTTCGGCCGCGGCGAAAGCCGCCACGGCGCCGACCTGATAGATGACCGAATCCTCCACCTCGCGAGGGGTCAGGTTCATCTCGCGGCGCCCGAACCCGACCAGGTCCGGAAAGCCCGGGTGCGCACCGACCGCCACGTGGTGGCGCTTCGCGAGGCGTACCGTGTCGCGAATCACCATCGGGTCGCCGCCGTGAAAGCCGCAGGCGATGTTAGCCGACGTGATGTACGGCATGACCTCGGCGTCATGGCCTATCGTGTAGACGCCGAACGATTCCCCCATGTCACAGTTGAGATCGATCCGCATCGCGCATCTGCTCCCGACCCTCAGGTACGTGCTCTCTCAGCCTCGCCGCGACGCGTGCGGCGCCGCGCGTCCGGCGGACGTGACACGCCGGCTTCATCGACTTCGCCGGGCCCCGCCGTCCTGCCCGCCGTGGTCGAATGCCTCCGTCTCCTCCGCGGGGGGTTTGGGCGGGCGGGGCCGCGTCACGCTCAGGCTCGTCCCGCCCCAGAACGCCTCGCTCTTCCGCTCCACCGCGTGCCGCCCCTCGACCAGGTACTGCAAGATCGCGCGGTCCCACTGGAGCCCCGCCGTCGCCACGAGCTTCATCCAGTCGCCCCGTGCGGTTTCGTCGGGGGCTTCGGTCGTGCCGAACCAGATCGTGACGTTGGGCTGCCTGGCCACGAAGTCCTGGCTCTGCGGGCTGGCGCGCATCCCCTTGAGCGCCGAGTAGATCAACACATCGTTCGTGAAGTCGAGCTTGAAATTCGCGTCGTCGAAGGCGAAGCCGTACCGCCGGTAACGATCGTAGGCGCGCTGGTTCAACGCGCGGACGTCCGGCGCGGCGTTGATGTACTGGGTGATGAGCTCCCGGATCCGGAAGGCGGCCTCTTTGTAGCGCGGATACCGCGGGTCGTCCAGATACTGGAAGCTCGGCATGAACCAGCCGCGCATCGACCACCAGTCGCGCGACTCGGTGACCCGGTTGCGCACCCAGGCGGCGTACTCGGAAAAGAGCTGGACCCACTCGTGCGACGGATACCCGTGCGGATTGAGGAAGATGTCGGGCAGCCACGTCCGCCAGAGCTTCGGCCGGACCCCGGATTCGGGATAGATCGGGTCGGGCTCCCACTGAGCCGCCGTCACGTCCACCCCGAGGGAGCCGAGGTAACCCGCGTGCAGCATGTGGGTCGGCGTGATCTTGTGGAGGTCGTACGCGAGCTGCGCCCCGTCCGGGTTGGTGATCGGGTGGATCACGACGTTCACCTTCTTGAGTGCGCCCTGATACGCCGGGTCGGTCAAGAGCAACTCCGCGAGCTTCAGGACGTGGCTCGTCGACGACACCTCGTTGGCGTGCTGCCGCGCGGAGTAGACCACGGTGGGCTTGACCGTCGTCTGCTTGGCCTGCGACCAGTGCGTCGCCTCGACGGGCGGCATCAGGTCCATGGCCCACACCTCCCGGCCGAGGTAGCTCTCGCCGACCTTGTACACCGTGGCCTCCGCGAACGTCGCCATCTTCGCGAGGATCTCGTACGCCTCCGCCGGGGGGATCGGCGCGTCCCACTGCACGAGGGGTTCGCCGCGATACCGGTACGGCTGCACAGTCAGGTATCGGCGGATGTCGGGGAAGGGGGCCGGCACGCCGCCCTCGAGCGTCACGGTCCGCTCGGCGCCCGGGTCCGGCTCGTGGGTCCAGCCGGCCGCGATCCGCAGCGATGCCAGGTCGTGATACGCGAGGGCGTCGCGGTACAGCCCCGCGGCGCGGAGGTGGGCGAGGTGCTCCACGACGGCCACCACTTGCTCGGCCGACAGGATCTGCGTATCGACCTGCTCCTCGCGGGCGCGCTTGACGAGCTCGGCCCGCTCGTCGCGGTCGGTGTCGACCTTCACCCGGAGGTCGAGCCGCTCGATCCCCGCGCGACCCGCCCGGACCGTCAGGGCGAGCGCCGAGGGCCGCTCGACGGCGATCTTCGGAATGGCGCGCTTCACCCGGCCTGTCCGACCGCCGCGCTCTCGATACTCCACCCACATGGACGGCTTCGGCGCGTCGAATCCGGTGAAGGTGATCGTCGCCCGGCCCGGCCGCCCGTCGGCCTTCGGGCGCATAATCGGGATGACCCGCCCGGGGTAGTCGAGGGGGCGGCCCCGCGCGTAGCGCCCGAGCACGTCGAAGAAGTGGAGCGTGCCGAAGTAGATCTCCTCGTGCATCGCCTCCATCGACGCGATCTGCTCTTCGTCCACGCCGAGGCGGTAGTCGGGCTCGCTCAGGGTGAGGTCCACGACGAGCTCGCCGAAGTGCGGCGCGTCGGCGGGGTCCGGCTTGCCCTCGAACTGCGCCATCACGTAGTCGTACACGGCGGAGAGCGTCTTCCCCTGAAAGTGATCCCAGAATCGTTCCAGGTCGGTCGCGATCCGTTGATCGACCACGAGACGGCCGCCCACCGACGCGGTGATCCAGCCCGTCGTGACCCGCACGCGCTCGTAGTCGGGAAACCGATCGAAGTACGACCGCACCACGACCTTCGGCTCGAACGTCTGGCGGAAGAGTTCCGTGCCGTCCGGCCCGGTCGCCACGACCTCGTAGGCCGGCGACCCGATCGGGCGCTTCTCGACCTGGATCCGGTCCAGGCTCAGGGGCAAGTCGCGCGCGAGCACCTCGTCGATGGGGTAGATCTCCAGCAGCCAGCGCGTCGGGGCGAACATCGCCTGCTGGGTCCACTCCGGCGGCGGGCCGACCTCGGCGAACCGGATCGTCAGGCGCTCGACGGGCTTGCCTGCGAGCGCCGGCCGGACGACGTCGTAGAGCCAACTGTAGCCTTGCTTGTAGGCCGACAGGACCGTCACGGTCGTGCCCGCCTCGGCCGCGCCGGCCCGCAGCAGCTCGGCCCGCGCCTGGGCCGCGATCGCCTGTCGGATCTCGGGCGGCTCGCTCAGCCGCGCCTCGAGCACGACGGGCTGCCGCCGGCGCACGGCCGGCAGGACACGCGCGCGGAACACCTGCCAGAACTCGTCGACCTCCGAGGGCACCTCGAACTCCTCGCTGATCGGGCGCCCGTTCACCACCACGGGTTTCGCGCGCTGCACGTCGAGGTCCTGGACGTCGACCTCGACCGACGCCGTCCCGAATTTGCCGGCCGCGTGCCGGCGCACGAAGTCCTGGTAGCCCTCGGGCGCGCGCTCGACGAACACCCGCACCCGCACCTCCTCGAGGTCCCGGCCGGCGAGCTCCTTCGCCACCTGGTCGATCTTGTAGAGCGCCATCGCCCCCTGGCCGGCCGGCGACCGGCCGCCCAGGAATCGCCGGACGTCGTCTTCGATGTCGTCGAGGGTGGTGCGGTCCTTCCCGCGCTGCCAGACGTGCGGCAGCCGCTCGGCGAGCTGCTCGATCGCCCGATCCAGCCCGCGGCCGTCGCCGCCGGTCACGATGACGGCGCTCTTCTCGCCGAACGCCTTCCGCACGACCTGGACCAGTCCCTGACCCGGCTCGAGCCGGGGCCGCTCGAGCTTCTTCCGCTCGACCAGGCGATCGACGAGCGGGTGTCGGACGCCGATGAGGACGAGCACCGGCTCGCTGTCGGGCGCCCGCACCGCGCCCGCAGGGAGGGCCAGCGGGACCGCGATGCCCGTCGACTCGAGCCCCAGGCGCGCCGCCAGGTCGATGGTGCGTTCGGCGCCCTCGCCCGACGGGCTGAGCAGCGCCTCGACGCGATCGGGAATGAGGTTGTTGTCCGAATCGCCCAGCAGGCCGTCGAGGTGGAACAGGGTGGACAGGTCGAGGTTCGGCTTCGGTGGACCCGGGCGGCGCGGGAGCGGGCCCGGCTCGGGTTCCGCCGCGCGCGGCACGTCGACCTCGACCGGCGCCGCGCCCGGCGCCACGAGGCGCACGCGGATCGACCGCGCGCTAGCGACCGAGAGCGGGGGCGGCTCGCC
>CAYZKQ010000117.1:0-10474 GCA_964478975.1 uncultured Vicinamibacterales bacterium
CGTCAGGCCCGCGAAGCTCGCGCCACAGATGAGCACGTCCGCGTCGCCGTCGAGCCCGGCGAAGGCCCGTGCGATGCGATCGACCACGCGCGCACAGACGTCGGCCACCGTGAGGTCGCGGTGGCCGTGCGCGGGCGCGCGCGCCAGCGCCCGGCGCGCCACCAGACGCCGCTCGAGAAGATACGCCAGCCCCTGGCGCGCGCGCTCGAGGCCCAACCGCGCGAGCACGAGCGCCACCGCTTCGTCGTCGCGGGCCCGGGCGACCGCGACCCGGAGCGCCCGGTCGAGGGCGGCGTCCCGCAGGCGCGGCAACTCGGTCTCGTCGGCCACCTCGAAGCCCGGGTCCAGACCGGCTTCCAACGGGAACTCCCGCAGCAGCGCCAGGCAAAACGCGTCGATCGTCGAAACGGCGATCTCGCCGACCCGGTCGCGCAGGGCCAGCCAGCGCCGCCGACCCTCGAGCGACTGGCCGGCCTCCTCGCGCAGCCGGCGCACGATCCGTTCGTGCATCTCGGCTGCCGCCTTGCGCGTGAACGTGATCGCCAGGATGTTCGCCGGGTCGACTTCCCGCCGCAGCAGATTCAGATAGCGCTCGACCAGAACGCGCGTCTTGCCCGTCCCCGCCGAGGCCTCGAGCACGACGTTCTCGGCGGGGTCCACGGCGAAGCGACGGGCCTCGGCGTCGGCGGGCGCCCCCCCGGCGGCGGGGCCGCCCCCTCCAGGCTCGACGTCGAAGAGGCGGCCTTGCTCACTCATCGCGCACGTCGTCCTTCCGGCACACCGACGGGTACGGACACACGCGGCATCGGAACGGATCCCGCGGGCGCACCGGAAACTCCCCGCCGGCGATCCCGTCGACGGCTTCGAGGAACCGCGCGAGACCCTCGGCGACAGCCTCGTCGAAAGTCGCGCCCGGGGGCGCCAGCGGCGTGAACGCGCGGGTCGCCCCGCAGGCCACGTACGCAGCGCCGGCGAAGCGCCAGCTCCGGCCCCGGGCCGCGCGCAGGTGCTGCTCGGCGGCCACCCCGTAGACCGGCAACTGGATCGCCACCTGACGGTCGGGCGCGCGACGCAGCTTGTAATCGACGATGCGGAGCGTACCGTCGGCGAGCAGGTCGACGCGGTCCGCTTTGCCGCGGAGCCGCACGACCCGCCGCCCGCCCGCCGCCGGGAACGCGAACTCCCCCTCCAGGGCGTACTCCAGCAGGCGCTCGACGACCGGCGCCGGCCATTCGAGTTCGGCCTCGAGCACGCGCGCGGCGACGCCCGCGGCGCCCGCCGAACCCAGCCAGCGGGCGCGCTCGAGCAGGCGCTCGGCGTCGGGCACGCGGTCGAGATGCGCGTCGGCCACCCGGGCGAACTCGGCCGCCGCGTCGGCGAAATTTTCCGGCGTGATGGCGCCACGCCCCGACGCTTGCCAGGCGTCGAAAAACGCCCGCAGCACCTCGTGGAGCAGGCGGCCGCGCTCCTGCGGGGTCAAGCCCGGCTCATCGTCGCGCTCCTCCCCCAGGCGGAGAACGTGGGCCGCGAAATACTGGAACGGACAGTGGAGGTACCGCTCGACGGCGCTGACGCGGTAGGCTTCCGGCCCTCGCGGCCCGGTGCGCCCGTCGAAGATCGGGGCGTCGGCCGGCGACCGGTCCTGCCGCAACCGCAGCCAGCTCGCCGCCGGTCCCGAGACCGCCTCGGTGGCGATCGGATCCAGCAAGAGCGCTTCGTGGGCGAAGATTCTGCCGGCGGGCTCGGCCTGGCGCACCACCGCCAGGTCCACAGCCTCGAGTTCCTCGAGGAGGGGCGAGGGACGCATCAGGGCGTCATGCTCCAGCGCGAAGCTGGACACCGACACCCGCGCGCCCGGCAAGCGCAGGAGGTCGCGGAACGCCGCCCGCGGCCCGCGACGCCGCTCAGCGTCGGGCGGCCAGCCGAGCTGGACGAGGAGATTCGCCGGGTAGAAGATCGTGCGCGGCGGGGCGGGCGGCCAGTCGGTGTCGACCAGCCCCACGAGCGTGACCTCGTCGAACTCGCCGTAGCGCGCCGCCGCCGCGTCGATGAGGTGCAGACCCGCCTGCCCGGTCCTGGGGGCGAAGGTCTGGTCCTCGATCCACCGCCGCAGGGTCGCGGCCACTGTGGAGAAGGGCTGAGGGGCGTCGTCGTGCCGCCGGTGCGCCGCCGCCAGCGCCTCGAGCGCCCCCAGAATCGCGGCGCGCCCCCGCGCATACCGCTCGCCCCACGCCGCCGCCGACGTCACCGGCCGTTCATACCGGTCGAGAAACGCGCGCAGGGTGGCGAGGTGCCGGGAAGGGGGCGCCGGTGCGTCGAGCGCCGCCAGCCCCTCGACCGCGTCGAGGAACGCCCGCGCGGCCCGCACGGCCGGAGCGACCAGCTCCCGCGGCACGTCCCCGGCGCCGCCCCCTTCGAGGCCCGCAACCAGTCGCGCGAACGCCTCGCGACCGCCGAGAAACCGCAGCTCCGCGAGGACCTGATCGAGCGCGGCGGTCTCCGCCGGCGTCACGTGCCGCCCGCCATGCGTGAAGCGGAACCAGGGGGCTTTGAGCAAGGCCACAATCGCCGGGCGCGTGTAGCCCTCGAGGACCAGCGCGAAGACCAGGTCGAGGGCGGCGGCGTACGGCTCGGCCGCGAGCGGGAGCGCCTCGAACGTCTGGAACGGGAGCCCTGCGCTGCGGCACACCTGCCGCGCGAGATACACGTACGGGAGCGGCCGCTCGAACACCACCGCCACCCGTGCCAGGGCGTCGGGCCCGGCCGCCCGGGCGACCTGCTTGGCGCGCCGGACGGCTCCCATGAGCTCGTCCTCGCGGTCGCGGTAGACGGCGTAGCGCGGCCCGTCGAGCCGACTCGGCGCCACCAGGATAGGTTCCGCGGCGCCGTCCGCCTGTACCCGGACTTCCTCGACGCCCGGAAGCCGCTGATGTACCCGTTCGTGAAAGCCGGCCGCCAGGACCTCTTCGGTGGCCACCAGGTCGAGGCGCTCCAGGTCGGGCAAGCGGCTGAGCAGGTCGAAATCGGCGGGCCACAACCCGGCGCTCTCGATCACCTCGTCGGCGACCGTCACCACCACGTGGCGGTACGGCGACGGCTGCGACTCGGCGAGCACGCGCGCGCGCAGGCGGTGCTCGTCGCAGAGCCCGGCGGCCTCGAGCGCCGCCTCGTACCGGCGGAACACGGCGCCGAGAAAGCGCGTCTCCTCGAGCAGCCGCGCCGCGCCGCGGTCGGCGTCCGCCGCCGGCTCCAGCGACGAGATCAGGAGGCGTTCGAACGCATCGACGGTCCGGCCCCGGCGCTTGAGTTCGTCGTAGAAAGCCAGCAGCGCCGCAAAGAGCCCGGGACGCAACGCGAACGGCGCGCGGCACCCGTCCGCTTCCGCGGCCCGCGCCGCGCGTCCGAACACGACCTCGCGGTCGAGATCCGTGAGCAGCCCGTCGGCCGCAAGTCGATGCTCGGCGAGTCGGCGGTACCACTCCGCACGCGTCACGAGGTCGGGCATCACGCACGCGGCAGGCCCGCCGGCCGCGGCCTGCGCGAGCCAGTGGTGTTCGAGCGTGCGGCGCAGCGTGTCGGCCGCCGCGTGGGAGGACACCATGACCGCCCGCGCCCGGCGAGCGGCGGGCGGCCCCTCCAGGGCGAGCTCCGCGATGACCCGCTGGAACGTACGCAGGTCGGGCGCCCGGAACAACCGCGTCTGTCGCGGCGTGATCACAGCAGGTTCGGAGGCCGCCGCGCGCGGTCGAGGTCGCGCCGCGCGCGCGACGCCTGCGCTATAGTGTGCCATGCTCCCGCCGTGGGATCAGCCGCGCGGTCGCGCCCCTGTGGAATTCGTGTGGAAGACCGGTGGATCGCCTGTGCAGAACCCGACAGCGCGATTTTTTTTCGCGCCCCCGTGGTCGCACCATCGCCCGCGCCGGCGTGTGGACGCGACCTTCGATGGTCCTTTCGCTTGACGAGGCTCGGAGCTCGACTAGAATGAAGCGGTTCACCGGGCGCGCCCTCACGTCTCGGAGTCGGCAGTCGGCCGTGACTGTGCGTCGCTTTGAAGAGGTCATCAACGGTCGGGAGTACCTGATCGAGGTCTCCGAAGTCGGCGTTGACCGCTGGCGCGCGCAGATCGCGCGTGTGCCCGGTGGCAGCGCCGCCCTCATGCCCTTCTACGGGTCGACGCCGGACGAAGCCGCGAAGCACTTGAGCGAGTGGCTCATTCGCGCGCACCGCAACGTGGGGCACCAGGTCTGAGGTGCGCAGCCGCATGCCGTGCCGTCCGACCCACGCCCGCGCCCTCACCTGCCTGATCGCCGCGCTCCTCGCGTGGGCCTCGGACGCGCGGCCCGCGCAGCCGCTGGTGCCGCGCGTGCGGTTGATCGCCACGGGCGGCACGATCGCCAGCCGGACCGGCGGCCGCCTGACGGCGGAGGAACTCCTGCGCTCGATCCCCGACCTGGACCGGTATGTCCGGGCGGAAGCCGAGCAGTTCAGCAACCTGCCCAGCAGCGCCCTCACGCTGGATCACTGGCTGCGGCTCGCGCGCCGCATCAACGACCTGTTCCGCCAGGACCCGGAGCTCGCCGGGATCGTGGTGACGTGCGGCACCGACACCCTCGAAGAGCTGGCCTACTTCCTCCACCTGACCGTCAGGGACGACCGCCCGGTGGTGGTCGTCGGCGCCATGCGCAACGCCAGCACGCTCGGCTACGAGGGCCCGGCCAACCTGCTCGCCGGCTTCCGCACCGCCGCCGAGCCCGCCTCGCGGCGGAAAGGCGTCCTCGTGGTTCTGAACGACGAAATCAACTCGGCGCGGGAAGTGACCAAGACCGACGCCCTCCGCCTACACACCTTCCAGAGCCGCAGCTACGGCCTCCTGGGCGTCGTCGACCGCGACCGCGTCGTCTATTACCGAGACGTCGTCAAGCGCCACACGACGGCGAGCGAATTCGACGTCGCGCGGATCGACCGCCTCCCGCGCGTCGACATCATCCTCACCTACCAGGACGCCCCGGGCGATCTGATCAAGGCCGCCGTGGACCGCGGCGCCAGGGGCCTCGTGCTCGCAACGGCCGGCGCCGGCGCGACCAGCGGCACGCAGGGCGAAGGCGTGGACTCCGCCCTCGACCACGGCGTCATCGTGGTGACGGGGACCCGGACCGGCAGCGGGCGCATCGCCCCGCGCCTCGAGGGACCGGCCGGCCGCGGGAGCGAAGCGGGCCTCACCCCGGAGGCGGAACGCCGGGCCGCCAGGCGGATCGCCGCCGAGGACCTCGCCCCGCTGAAGGCGCGGGTCCTGCTCATGCTCGCCCTGACCGTGACGCAGGACCCCGCCGAGATCCAGCGGATGTTTCGCGAGTACTGACCTCCTGGTAGAGACGCACGAACTTCAGCCGGGCCATCCGCGCGAAGTCGGCATCCCGCGACCACACGAGGCCCCCGACTTCATCGGCGAGCGCCGCAATCAACAGATCCGTCACCGCGAACCGCTCGCCGGCGTCGGCCGCCGCGTCCACCCATCGGGCAAGCTGCGCCCACGTCTCTTCTCCAGGAACCAGGACCGGCAAACCCGAGAGCGCCCGCCGGAGCGCCGCCCGGTCCTTCCGCGCCACCCCGGCCATCAGCTCGAGACGCACGGGGAGGGCCAGCGCGACCACGTCCTCATCGAGCAGGGCGACCAGCGTCCTGGCGGTCTCGCCGCCGCGCCCCCGCAACGCCTCGACCCACACCGACGTGTCGACGATGATCACACGCGGCGGCGGTCTTTGCGGCGCAGGTCGGCCGGATCGAAGTCGAAGCGGACCCGCCCCATCAGGGCTTTCAACTCGTCGATCCGCCCGCGGCGGACGACCTCGCGCAACGCGAAGATCACCGTGTCCGTCTTGGAGGTAAACCCCAAGATCCCCCGGGCCGACTCGACCAACCCGTCCGGCAAATCCAATGTGGTGCGCATATCAAGAAGCCTAATTCATATGCATTATAGATGTCAAGTTGTCCGGGCTGATATGCTTTGGAGATGACCGCTCAGCAGCCTCGCGATACGATGGCGCGCCGGCGCCTCCGCCCTCGCCAGCAGCTCCGCGCAAACGCAGTCGACGCTCCGCACGCCGAAATCGGGCCCGTGCCGGAACGGGCGCCGCACGGAGTGGACCCGGTGTGTCCCTTCCGGCAGGAACTCGACGATCCGACCCAGGCTACACAAGCGGCTAGCGACGGGCAGCGATCCCCACAGGGCCCGCCGGACCGTCGCTAGTTCGGAGATTGCGCCCCGCGCCGACCCCAGCTACTTGACGGAAAATTCAGACGCAAAGGAGAGCTTGGTGGACCAGACGGGATTCGAACCCGTGACCTCGTGAATGCCATTCACGCGCGCTCCCAACTGCGCCACTGGCCCACGTGTCGCGTCCCGACATCTCATTCTAGTCCAGCTCGCCCTCGAACACCATCCGGCACCTCCCGGCCCGTGACGCGCCGGTAGTCCTCGGGCGTGTCGATGTCGTGGAACGGTCCCTCGTCGTCCACCATCACATCCACCACCGCGCCGGCGTGCGCCCGCACGACCGCCCGCGCCCCCCGCGCCGGGTCCGCTCGGCGCAGCTCGTCGAAGACCCGGCGATCGAAAACGACCGGGTGCCCGTGCCGGCCTTGCCGGACCGGACGGACCACCGGCGCCCGCGTCCGCCGGGCCTCGGCGAGCAGCGCGCCGACGGTCTCGACGGTGGCGAACGGGACGTCCACGGGCCACACCAGCACGCCGGCCACGCCAGGGTGATCGATGACCCCGAGCCCCGCCTGCAACGACGAGAGTTGGCCGCGCGCCGGATCCGGATTCTCCACGGTGCGCACGAGCACGGGGAGCCGGCCCAGAACCTCCCGGACGGCCTCCGGCCTCGGCGCCACCACGACCACGATGTCGTCGACACCCGCCGCCACCAGGGTCGCGGTGATGCGCTCGAGAAACGTCTCCGGGCCGCGCCCGACCGGCAGGAGCGCTTTTGGGTAGCCCATGCGAGCGGAGGCGCCGGCTGCGAGCACGACCGCGGGAATCATGGCCGCCATTCTACCCAGGCGGCGGCCGACCCGGCCCGGGGCTCGCCCCGAACCGGGGACAGCCGGCGCGGCCGCCTGCCTCCGGACGCCGGGGGCGGAGCCAGGCTAGAATGGCGGCATGAGCGCGTGGAACCTCCGACTGCGGTGCCAACGGTGCGGGGAATGGATGGAGATGCGCGACCCCGCGCCGGATGGCCCGTGGGCTCCTGACCAGTTCTGGGTCTGCCCGCGATGCGGGCGGCATTTCTGGACGACCTACCCGGCGCCCAAGGAAGAGGCGCCGAAGCCGCAGCCCCAACCGTAACCCGCGGCAGCGGCTTGACTTCGGTTGGGGAACCGCCTAGACTTCAGGTCTCCCGTTCCGGCCGATGCCCGGCGGGTCCGGTTCGCGGCTTCGGGAAAGCTGGCCGCCCAGGGGTGGACGCGCCGGGCCGGCGCGGAGGCGGGGACGGCCACAGCAGCGGCTCGATGCGGGAGGAGCCGGCTGTGGAACGAACTTGGTGGCTCGAGGCCGGCTCGGGCCGCGGGATTGCGGAAGGTCGTCGGCGTCTCGTTCTCGCCAGCGAAACGGGCCGCGTACCTCCCGGCCCTGCACCCACGCCCACAGCCAGCTTCGCGGTTCCCGAGTTCAGCGGGGATGCTCCACGCATCGGAGGGCATATGCCGACCGGAACGATCGCACGCCTCCTCATCGACAAGGGCTTCGGCTTCATCCGCGACGAGGGGGGAATCGAGCACTTCTTTCACCGCAGCGCGGTGAAGGGCGCGGTCTTCGAGCTGCTTCGCGAGGGCCAGCGGGTGGAGTTCACCCCTGAAGAATCCACCAAGGGCCCGCGCGCGGGCGAGGTGCGACTGATCGAAGGCTGATCGCTCCGCCCGCTTCTCTCGCGCGTGCCAGCCGGGGACGAGCGTGTCCCCGGTTTGCCCGCACGCGGCGTCGCCCGCCCGCTGCTGCGGTCTGTTCCGCGTTCCTCGCTTTCCCGAAGTCCCGCCTCCGGGGTCGCTGGAGCTCGATGTTCGCGCCTCGTCTCGTCCACTCGTCGACGTGTCCCCGCCCCCCCCGGCTCTGGCGGCATCCGGACCCTCCCGAAGGCAGACGAGCGGAAACCAGGCAGATAAGGCGGATAATAGGTGGAGTCGCGGAAGCGAACGGGGCCCGGTGGCCCTCCCGGTCTTCAAAACCGGCTGCCTCCTGCGTTGCGGGAGGGCTGGGTTCGACTCCCAGGCGCTTCCGCCACGATCACCTGGCGACTCCCCGACCGCACGGCCACGGTCCAACTGACCGGCACCGACCGGCGAAGGGGGGCGCCGCCTGGTGGCGCGCCTTCACGGCCGGCCGCGCCCGAGGCCAAGCGCGTCCAACACGGCGGCGGTGTCCGCAAGATCCTGGAACACTTCGTCCGCGCCGCTCGCCCGGAGCGCGGCCGGGTCGTACGGGCCGGTGGCTACGGCCAGCGCCCGGACCCCCGCGGCGTGCGCGCACGCCACGTCGCTGGGCGTGTCGCCGACGACGAAGATGCGGTGGGGCGGCGGCACCGAGACGCCGGCCGCGGCCGCCCGCGCGAGTGCGATCGGCACGAGCGCGTCCCGTTCAGGGGCATCGTCGCCGAACGCCCCCCACGGAAAGTAGCGTGCCAGGTCGAAGTGCGCGAGCTTGACGCGCGCCGCGTCCGCGTAGTTTCCGGTGACCAGGCCGACGACCACTTCGCGCCGCGCCGCGAGCGCCTCGAGCAAGGGGTGCACGCCGGGCATCATCCGCCGGCCCGGTGACGGCCGTTGGATCTCTTCGCCCAGGATCGCCACGTACAGGTTCCGGAACGCCTCCAGGCGCCCGCCGTCGCGCTCCGCGCCGCACCGGGCGAGCGCCTCGAGCAGGATCGCCTGGTCGGTCCGCCCGGCCATCGGGATGCCCTGGAACGCGTCGGGCACCCCGAACACCGCCTCGAAGGCCCGCGTCATGGCGCGGACTCCGGCGCCCCCGGTGAGGAGGAGCGTCCCGTCGACGTCGAACAGCACGAGCGTCGCCGCCACCGCGTGTGCCGTTGTAGAATCAGGTCGTCTGGAGGTCATCGATGAACCCGAGGTACTGTTCGCTTCGAGGATTGGGTGTCGCGTCCGGGGTCGGCGTGTGGTTGCTCGTCGCGGTGGGGGCGACCGCCGCGCCGCAGAGCCAGACGCTTCGCGCCCGAGCGGAGATCAAAGGCGACGGCATCACCGGCACCGCCGAGTTCCGCGAGGTCGCGGCCCAGATGGCCGGGGCGACGGACCCGAAGTTCCCCGTGGGTACCATCGCGGTCGAGATCACCCTCGTCGTCAAGGGCGTGACGCCCGGCGCGCACGGCGTGCACCTTCACGAAGTCGGCGCGTGCGAACCGACGTTCGCGGCGGCCGGCGGGCACTTCGACCCGGGGCCGCACGGAATGAGCGACCCCGACGCCAACCATCCGTTCCACATGGGCGACCTGCCCAACCTCATCGTCAACGTGCAGGGCGAGGGTCGCTACACGGCGCGCACGACCCGCGTGACGTTGTCGCCCGGCCCGCTGTCGATCTTCGACGCCGACGGCACCGCGATCATCATCCACGCCGACCCCGACCAGGGCATCACCGGCGAGCCCAAGTCCGGCGTGGCCGGCGGCGCGCGGGTCGCGTGCGGCGTCATCACACGCGTGCAGTGAACGCCTTCGGGGTGGCGCGCCCACTCACCCCAGCTTCCGCAGCGAGAGGGCTGCACGCACCCGCCGCCACCAGGGCCGCCGGTCCGACACCGCACCCGTCGCGGGTTCGAGGACGAGGACCCGCTCACCAAACCGCGACGCGTTCCGGTCGCTCGTGATCGCGAGCACCGCCAGCCGGCGAGCGCGCGCGATTCGGGCCACGTCTCGCGCGAACCGCCGGGCAGCTCGCGGCGGCAAGGTGGCCGTCGCGTGCTCGAGCACCAGGAGCTGGGGATCGACCGCCAGGGCGCGGGCCAGACCGAGGCGCGCGCCCACCTCCGGCGGAACGTCCGCCACCGGCGCCGGCAGCCACGCCTCCGGCAGCCGCACCTCCCGCGCGAGCGCCCGGACCCGCCGCGCGACCGCCTCCGCCAGCGGATCGAGCGAGAGCGTGTAAGGCACGGCGAGATTCTGCAGGACGGTCGCCCCCGGCACCCACACCGCGCGGGGCGAAACGAGCCCGACGCGTTCGAGCACGGCGAACCATTCCTGGGCGTCGCGGATCGCCGCCGTCGAGCGCCCGAACAGCCGCACCTCGCCCTCGTCCGGCACGGCCGCTCCGGTCACCAGCCCGACGATGAGCTCGGCGGTCGGCGGGTCCGCGCCGGTGAGGGCGACCTGTTCGCCGCGGCGGACGACCAGGCGGTCGATCCGCACGGGGCGCGGGCCGCCGCCGCGCTTCGCGACGCCGACGAACTCGAGCAGGGCGGGCG
>CAYZKQ010000118.1:0-10469 GCA_964478975.1 uncultured Vicinamibacterales bacterium
ACCAGCGCCAGCGCCGCGGCCAACCCCGCCGCGAGGCGCCTTCGCCACGCCCGCCGGTTCATCCCGACAGCTTGAGGGCGAGCTGCAGATACGCCTGCTCGTCCCGGGGGAACACGACCGGGTACTGCCCCGTGTAACACGACGTGCAGTAGGAGCCCCGCTTGGGCCCGACGGCGCTCAACAGGCCGTCGAGGCTGAGGTAGGCGAGCGTGTCGGCGTCGAGATACTTCCGGATCTCGGCCACCGAGTGCGTCGCGGCGATGAGCTCCGCGCGGCGCGGCGTGTCGACGCCGTAGAAGCACGGCGAGATCGTCGGCGGGCAGCTCACGCGCACGTGCACCTCGCGCGCGCCGGCCGCCCTCACCAGCCGCACGATCTTCCGGCTCGTCGTCCCCCGCACGATCGAGTCGTCCACGAGGACGACCCGCTGGCCCGCCAGGATGCTGCGCACCGGGTTCAGCTTCACCTTGACGCCGAAGTGGCGGATCGACTGCTCCGGCTCGATGAACGTCCGCCCAACGTAATGGTTGCGGATGAGGCCCATCTTGAACGGGATGCCCGATTCCTCCGCGAACCCGAGCGCGGCGCAGACCCCCGAGTCGGGCACCGGCACCACCACGTCGGCCTCGACGGGCGATTCCCGCGCGAGGATCCGGCCCAGGTCCGTGCGGACTTCGTTCACGCTCTCGCCGAAGACCAGGCTGTCGGGGCGCGCGAAGTAGACGTGCTCGAAGATGCAGTGCGCGAGCCGCGCCGGCGGGAACGGCGTCAGGGACCGCTCGCCGCCGGGTCCCGCCACGAAGATCTCGCCCGGCTCGACGTCGCGCACATAGGTCGCGCCGATCAGGTCGAGGGCGCACGTCTCCGAGCAGACGATCCAGGCATCGCCCAGGCGTCCGATGACGAGCGGCCGGAAGCCGTGCGGGTCGCGCACGGCGATGAGCTGGTCGCGCGTCAGGACGAGCAGCGAGAAGGCGCCCCGTACCTGCGACACCGCCTCGATGAGCGCCTGCTCCCGCGTCGGCGCCTTCGACCGCGCGTACAGATGGAGCAGCACCTCCGTGTCGCTCGTGGTCTGGAAGATCGAGCCCTCGCGCACCAGCTCGGTCCGGAGCTCCTGTGCGTTCACCAGGTTCCCGTTGTGGCAGATGGCGATCTCCCCGTGCGCGCAGTCGATGAGAAACGGCTGCGCGTTGGCGATCCCGCTGTCGCCCGCCGTCGAGTAGCGCACGTGGCCGATCGCCATCGACCCCGGCAAGGCCGCGAGCCGCCCGGCGTCGAAGCTGTCGGCGACGTAGCCCATCGCGCGGACGAGCCGCACGCGGTCGCCGTCGCACGAGGCGATCCCGACGCTTTCCTGCCCCCGGTGCTGCAGGGCATAGAGCCCCAGGTAGGTCAGGTTTGCCGCCTCGGGATGGTTGTAAATCCCGAAGACGCCGCACTCGTCTCTCAGCTCTCCGGGCATGTTCGTCGCCTCGAGCTACCCCGTGGTGTCGCCGCGGGCCAGAGCGCGTGGCACTCCCTCACCCTGACCCTCTCCCCCCGGTCGCGGGGGAAGAGAAACGCGGTGGGCCCGCCAGGAAATATCCCTCCAGCGCTTCGCCCCAGATCGCCTCGGCCTCCGCGACCGCGCAGTCGATCGCCGTCGCGCCGCCCACAGCGATCCGCACGCGCGCGCCGCCAGTGCGTCCGACGAGGCGCGCCGGCACGCCCGCCGCCGCCGCCGTCTCGATCACCTCCGCCGTCCGGCCGGCCGCCGCGGACACGATGACGCGGGACGGCGCTTCGCCGAAGAGCGTTGCGGCGAGCACGAGGGCGGCGCGCGCAGGGCTTCCCGGCGCGGGTCCCTCCGGCGCCGGCACGTCGACATCCGCGCCGAGGCCGCCCGCGTCGAAGCAGCACTCCGCCAGCGCGACAGCGAACCCGCCGTCCGAGCAGTCGTGCGCCGACCGGATGGCCCCGCGGGACGCGAGCGTCACGAGGAGCTGCTGCAGCGCCCGCTCCCGCGCCAGATCCACCGGCGCCGGCCGCCCGCGCACCAGGCCGTAGATGATCTTCAAATACTCGCTCGCCCCGAGCTCGCCCGGCACGTCGCCGAGCAGGAAGACGTCGAGGTCCGGTTCGGGGAAGACGCGGCTGAGGGCGCGCGAGGCGTCTTCGAGCAGCCCGACCACGCCCACGACCGGTGTCGGGTAGATGGCGCGGCCTTCGGTCTCGTTGTAAAAGCTGACGTTGCCGCCGGTGATCGGCACGGCGAGCGCCTCGCACGCCGCCGCCATGCCGTCGATGACGCGGGCGAACTGCCACATGATCTCCGGCCGCTCGGGGTTGCCGAAGTTCAGGCAGTTGGTCGCGCCGATCGGCTGCGCGCCCGCGCACGCGACGTTGCGCGCCGCCTCGGCCACCGCCAGCGCCGCGCCGCGTTCGGGGTCCAGGTAGCAGGCGCGCCCGTTGCCGTCCACCGAGAAAGCGAGCGCGCGCGGTGTGCCCTTGACCCGCACCACGGCCGCGCCCATCCCCGCAAGCACGAGGCTGTTGGTGCGGACCATGTGGTCGTACTGGCGGTAGACCCAGCGCTTGCTCGCGATGGCCGGGTCCGCGAGGAGCCTCCGGAGCGCGTCAGCCGGCGCCGGCGCGGGCGCCAGCGCCGCCAGGTCGAGCCGCTGCGCCTCGGCCAGGTACGCCGGCTCGCGCATCGGCCGCTCGTAGACCGGCGCCTCGTCCACGAGCGCGGCGTTCGGGATGGCGGCGACCTCGACGCCGTCGCGCCGCACGCGCAACAGCCCATCGCCGGTGACCTCGCCGATCTTGACGGCGTGCAGGTCCCACTTCTCGAAGATGCGCTCGACCTCCGCCTCGCGGCCCTTCTTGACGACGAGCAGCATGCGCTCCTGGGATTCGGAGAGCATGATCTCGTAAGGCGTCATGCCCGTCTCGCGCTGCGGCACGCGGCTCACGTCGATCGCGATGCCCGTACCGCCCCGCGCCCCCATCTCGCACGTCGAGCAGGTCAGGCCGGCGGCGCCCATGTCCTGCACCCCCACGAGCGCGTCGGTCTTCATCAGCTCGAGGCACGCCTCGAGCAGGAGCTTCTCCATGAACGGGTCGCCAACCTGCACCGCCGGCCGCTTCTCGGCGGAGCGCTCGTCGAACTCCGCCGACGCCATCGTGGCGCCGTGGATGCCGTCGCGCCCGGTGCCGGCGCCGACGTAGTAGACCGGATTGCCCACGCCCGCCGCCCGGCCCTTGACCAGCCGGTCGCGCCGCGCGACGCCCAGACAAAGCACGTTGACGAGCGGGTTGCCCGCGTAGCACGGCTCGAAGGCCACCTCGCCCCCGACGGTCGGGATCCCGACGCTGTTGCCGTACCCGGCGATCCCCGCCACGACACCTTCCATCAGGCGCCGCGTCAGGGGATCGTCCAGGGGACCGAACCGCAGCGAGTCGAGCAGCGCGATGGGGCGGGCGCCCATCGTGAAGATGTCGCGGATGATGCCGCCCACGCCCGTCGCCGCTCCCTGGTACGGCTCGATGAACGACGGGTGGTTGTGCGATTCGATCTTGAAGACGGCCACCAGGCCGTCGCCGATGTCCACCGCCCCCGCGTTCTCGCCCGGTCCCTGGACGACGCGCGGGCCGCGCGTCGGCAGGCGCCGGAGGTGGACCTTCGAGCTCTTGTAGCTGCAGTGCTCCGACCACATCACCGAGAAGATCCCGAGCTCGGTCTCGGTCGGCTCGCGCCCGAGGACCGCCACGATCCGCGCGTACTCCTCGGCGGTGAGGTTATGGCGTTCGAGGACGGCCTGGTCGATCATCACGCTCAGCGCGCCTCTCCCACCGCCGCCGGCTGTCGCGCCGCGCCGGCGAGGCGCCCCTCGCGCGCGAGGGCCCTCGCGACCGACTCGAAGATCTTCCGCCCGTCTTCGCTCCCGAGCGCGCGCTCGCAGGCGCGCTCGGGGTGCGGCATCAGGCCCACGACGTTGCGCGTCTCGTTGCACAGACCCGCGATGTTGTGCAGCGAGCCGTTCGGGTTCGCCGCCTCGGTCGCCTCGCCCGCGGCGGTCGTGTAGCGAAACACCACGCGCCCCTCAGCCTCGAGGCGCGCCAGCACGTCCGGCGGCGCGTAGTAGTTGCCGTCGCCGTGCGCGATGGGAATCTTGAGCACATCCCCGACGCGGCAGGCCGCCGTGAACGGCGTGTCCGTCGTCTCGACGCGGACGTAGACGTGTTCGCAGCGGAACTTGAGCCCGCGGTTCCGGAGCATCGCGCCGGGCAGCAGCCCGGCCTCGAGCAGCACCTGGAAGCCGTTGCAGACGCCGAGCACCGGGCCGCCCCGCCGCGCGAACTCGGCGACGGCCGTCATGATCGGCGAGAACCGCGCGATGGCCCCCGTGCGCAGGTAATCCCCGTGCGAGAAGCCCCCGGGCAGGATCACCACGTCCGCCCCGTCGAGGGTCGTCTCCTTGTGCCAGACGAACGCCGCCTCGTGACCCAGGACGTGCTTGACCGCGTAGTACGTGTCATGGTCGCAGTTCGAACCGGGAAACACGACGATGGCGAATTTCATGGCGAGTCCCAGCCTCCGTCTCCGTCCACCTCGACCCGGTAGCTCTCGATCACCGGGTTGGCGAGCAGCTTGTCGGCGACCTCGGCGGCGAGTCGGGCCGCCCGGTCCTTCGAGTCGACCGCCATGTCGAGCTCGAAGTACTTGCCCTGCCGCACGTCGCGCACGTCGGCGTACCCCAGCGTGTGCAGGGCTTCGGCCACGGTGTGGCCCTGCGGGTCGAAGACGGACGGTTTGAGCGTGACGAACACGCGAACTTTCATGGTCCTTCCCGGCGTTTTCGGGGCGCCCCTGAAAGGGGCGCCCTAGGTAACAGCCAACCTACCGTCCCTCGCCGAACACCCGCGCGAAGATCGTGTCCACGTGCCGCAGGTGCGTGTCGAGATCGAAGAGCCGCTCCAGCTCCGCCGGCGGCAATACCCGCGCGACGTCCGGGTCCGCTGCGAGCAGCGCCTGGAACTCCACCCCCTCGTCCGCCGCCCGCAGGGCGTTGCGCTGCACCCACGCGTACGCCTGCTCGCGCGCGACGCCGCGCCGCGCCAGCTCGAGCAGCACCGACCCGGAAAACACCACGCCCCGCAATCGCTCCAGATTCTCCCGCATCCGCTCGGGATGCACCACCAGGCCCGAGACGATGCGCGTCATGCGCCGCAGCATGTGGTCCAGGGCGATGAAGCTGTCGGGGATGATGACGCGCTCGACCGACGAGTGCGAGATGTCGCGCTCGTGCCAGAGCGCGACGTTCTCAAGCGCGGCGAGCGCGTTGGCGCGCACCACCCGCGCCAGCCCGCAGATCTGCTCGCAGCCCACCGGGTTCCGCTTGTGCGGCATCGCGGACGAGCCTTTCTGGCCCTGGCCGAACGGCTCTTCCACCTCGCCGATCTCCGTCTTCTGCAGCCCGCGGACCTCGAGGGCGAACTTCTCGAGCGAGGCCGCCACCACCGCCAGCGTCGTGAGCAGCTCCGCGTGGCGGTCGCGCTGGACGATCTGCGAGGAAATGGGCGCCGGCGCGAGGCCCAGCCGCGCGCACACCCGCGCTTCGACCTCGGGGTCCAGGTGGGCGTAGGTGCCGACGGCCCCCGAGATCTTGCCGACCGCGACCGTCTCCCGGGCGCGCCGGACGCGGGCGAGGTCTCGCTGGATCTCCGCGTACCACAACGCGAGCTTCAACCCGAACGTCGTCGGCTCGGCGTGCACGCCGTGGGTGCGGCCGATCATGGGCGTGCGACGGTGCTCCTCGGCGCGGGCGCGCACGGCCGCCGCGAGTGCGTCCAGGTCGCGCACGATGAGGTCGCACGCCTCCCGCATCTGGAGCGCCAGCGCCGTGTCGATGACGTCGGACGAGGTCAGGCCGAAGTGCAGCCACCGCGCCGCCGGCCCGACGCGCTCGGCCACCGCGGTGGTGAAGGCGATGAGGTCGTGTTGGGTCGTCTGTTCGATCTCGTCGATGCGCGCCGGGTCGAACCCGCCCTTCTCGCGGATCTCCCGCGCCGCTTCGGCCGGCACGATCCCGGCTTCCGCCATCGCTTCGGCCGCGGCGACCTCGACCGCCAGCCACGTCTCGAAGCGCCGCTGGTCGCTCCAGATGGCGCCCATCTCCGGGTGCGTGTACCGCGGAATCATGAGAGGACCAGTCGCTCGGGTGAGAGCTCCGGGACCGGCGCCGGACCGAGCACGGTCAGGCCCAGGCACCCGTCGGTGAACAGGTCCCGCGCGACGCGCTGGACATCCTCGGCGGTCACCTGCTCGATGCCCTCGAGGATCTCGTCCAGGGTGAAGTGCCGCCCGAAGTAGATCTCCTGGCGCGCCAAGTGCGACATCCGGCTCGCCGTGTTCTCGAGGCTGAGCATCAGGCTGCCCTTCAGGTGATCCTTGGCGCGCCGCAGCTCGTCCGGCGGCACCGGCGTCGCCCGGAGCGCCCGCAGGTCCTGGAGGACCAGGTCCACCACCTCGCCCACCGATTCCGCGGCGCAGCCCGCGTAGACCGTGAGCGACCCCGCGTCGCGGTAGCTGTTGAGGCCGCTGAAGACCGAGTACGCCAGGCCGCGCCGCTCGCGCACGTTCTGGAAAAGCCGCGAGCTCATCGAGCCGCCGAGCACGGTGTTGAGGACGTAGCAGACGTGGCGGTCGGCGTGGTTCTGCGGGTACGCCCGCGTCCCGAGGCAGACGTGGCTCTGCTCGATGTCCTTGACGCGCGTCACGACGTGCGGGTGCGGCCGCGGCGGCGCATCCACCACCGGGTCGCCCGACGTCGGCAGCGCCTCGAAGGCCCGCGCCACCAGGTCGCGCACCCGCGCGTGCTCGAGGTTGCCTGCGGCGGCGATGAAGAGGTTGGGCGCAACGTACGCCCCGGAGAAGAAGCGGCGGAGCGAGTCGCTCGTCAGGGCCTCGACCGTGTCTTTCGACCCGAGGATGGGCCGCCCGAGCGGATGCCCGTCCCAGAAATGCGCCGTGAAGACCTCGTGCACGAGGTCGTCCGGCGTGTCCTCAACCATCTTGATTTCTTCGAGCACCACCCGCTTCTCGCGCTCGACGTCATCGTCCCGGAACGCCGGATGGAGGACCAGGTCCGCCAGCAGCTCCACGGCGTGCGGCAGGTGCTCGTCGAGCACCTTGATGTAGTAGCTCGCGTACTCTTTCGCCGTGAACGCGTCGAACTGGCCGCCGATCGAGTCGATCTCCTGCGCCAGGTCTTCGGCGGTCCGGGTCGTGGTCCCTTTGAAGAGCATGTGCTCGACGAAGTGGGCGATGCCGGCGCGTTCGGGCCCTTCGTCGCGCGAGCCGCGCGTCATCCAGACGCCCATCGTGACCGAGCGCACGTGGGGCATCGTTTCGGTGATGAGGCGCAGGCCGTTGTCGAGCACGTCGCGGACGATCATCGCCGAGCTCGCGGGAGGCCCCCCGTCCGCCCCGACGAGGAGGCGGCCGAGGGGCGGCCGGCCGGGGTTGGAACCAGGGGATCGAGGTACAAGGCCAAGTTATTGAGGTACAAGGAATTATTAGACTCGTTCAGAGAACCCATCTTAGCACGCCGGACGCCCCGTCTTCAACGGCCGAGCCGTCGGCTCCCGCAGGTACGTTGGGCGCCCCTTTCCTGGCGTACGTAGGGCGCCCCTTTATGGGGCGCCTGTCCCCCCCCCGTACGTAGGGCGCCCCTTCACGGGGCGCCTGGTCCCCCCGGTACGTAGGGCGCCCCTTTATGGGGCGCCTGTCCCCCCCGTACGTAGGGCGCCCCTTCACGGGGCGCCTGGAGCCCGTCCGCAGGGCCGGCCCCTGAAACCCGCCCCCGCCGTTCGCAGGGCGGCCCCTTCAGGGCTGCCGCCCCCGGGGCGCTAGAATGCGGAGGGATGCCTGACCCGCCCGTTTCCACCGCCCCGCGCGTGGACCTCGCGGAGCTCGAGCGCCCCGAGCTCGAGACGTTCGTCGACTTGCTCGGCGCGGGCCGGTTCCACGCGCGCCAGATGTTCCGGTGGATGTACCGTCGTGGCGTGACCGACTTCGCGCACATGACCGATCTGCCCGCGGACCTGCGGGCGCGTCTGGCTGGGCGCGCGGTCGTCTCGACTCCGGACGTGCGGGCGCGGGACGTCTCGTCGGACGGCACCGTTAAATTTCTCCTGGCGCTCGGCGATGGCCAGCTCATCGAGGCCGTCTACATCCCCGAGACGCCGAAGCAGACCTTCTGCCTGTCGACGCAGGCCGGCTGTGCGATGCGGTGCGCCTTCTGTCTGACCGGCCGGATGGGCCTCGCGCGCAACCTGACCGCCGGCGAGATCGCCGGGCAGGTGCGCGTGCTCGCGCGCGAGCTCGGTCTCCTCGCCCGCCCCTTCAACATCGTCCTGATGGGCATGGGCGAGCCGCTCCACAATTACGATGCCACCATGAAGGCGCTGCGGATGCTCGCCGACCCGTATGGCTTCGCCGTACCCCCGAGGCGCATCACGCTCTCGACCGTCGGGGTCCTGCCCGCGCTGGAGCGCCTCGCGACCGAGCCGGTCATGCCGAACCTCGCGGTGTCGCTCCACGCCACGACGGACGACCTCCGCGAGCGCCTCGTGCCCGTCAACCGCAAGTACGGCCTGGCGGACCTCATCGAGGCCTGCCGGAAGTTTCCGCTCGAGCGGCGCCGCCGCATCACGTTCGAGTACGTCTTGCTTGAAGGCGTGAACGACACGCCTGCGGATGCCCGGCGGCTCGCGGCGCTCGTGTCCGGGTTGCGCGCCAAGGTCAATCTCATTCCCCTCAACGAGGCGCCGGGGATTCCGTTCAGGCGCCCGCCGGACGCCCGGATCGACGCGTTCGCAAAAATCCTGGCCGAGCGCCGCGTCACCGTCATGGTCCGGAAGAGCCGCGGCCGCGACATCCGCGCCGCGTGCGGTCAGCTCATCGTCGGGGGAGAATATCCGTCGCCCGCTCAGCGGTTGGCCGCGGAGCTGTGAAGCGTGGCGGCCGATCGCCGCGTCCGCCGCCCGTCGAGCGCCACCAGGAGCCACAAGCCCCAGACGAACCAGGCGAGAAGATTCACGTAGAAGGTCCAGAGCAGCTCGGTTACCGGCATGGCCGCCCCGACGGGAAGAGCCACGAGGATCGCGAGCGGCCCGGCACTACGAACGGGCTCGCGACGGATCACCAGGTACGCCGGAAGGATCAGCAACCCGTAGGAGTACAGGACGAATCTCGGCATCGCGAGCGCGTACGCCACCGTCCCGATGCACACGGCGAGTCTCCGCTGCTCGACGCTGCCCGGCTCGGCGCCGACCCTGACGGCCCACCAACTCGTGGCGATCACGACGGCCCCGATGGTGACGTGGAGGCCGGCCGCCGCGCCCAGCGGAAGCGGGAACCCCAACGCTGCAGCCGCTGACTGGAGAAGGCCCAGCGTCGATGGATTCCAACTCCCTACCAATAGCAAGACCCGGAAATTGCTCGTCAGACCGTCGATCCACCACTCCCAGATCTGAGCTTCCTGGACCCACGACACGCCTGCGAGCCCGACCACCACGCCAGCGCCTAGCGAGCCCAGCAGCACCCGCCGGCGACATGGCACGCACCAGAGCAGCCCCAGGAGCGCTAGGGGCACGAGCTTGGCGGCCGCTCCTACTGCGAGCAGGCCGACGAAGGTCCGGAACCGCCCGGCTTCGAACGCCGCTAGGGCCGACCAGACGAGCACGAGCTCGAAGATGGTGATATTGCCGGCACGGAGGTCGAAGAGCAACGCAGCTCTGAACGCGAGGAAAGAGAACAGGTAGAACCAGGGCGAGTTTGGATTCCCCACAAATCGCCTGGCCCAGAACACCACCAGACCGACCAGCGCCGCCACCTTCGCGACGAGAAATGCCTCGTAGGCTCGATCGAACGGCAGTGCGGCCAGCGGCCGGAACAGCAGGAGCGTGTACGGCGGGTACACGAACGGTTGGGTGAGCGCAATCCTGCGCCCGACGGCCAGCCGGGACAGGACGGCGGTGTCATAGGGATTCTCCCCGCTGGCGCGGGCGACAGCCGCCAGGTAGTACGCGCGGAAGTCCCACTGGTTGGTGCGGTCGCGCCAGACAGACTGCACGATCGCTAACGCGATCGCCGCAACAATGCACCACGCCAACGCACGTCCCGGTCGGCTGTCCACGCTCTCCCTCCTGCCCCGTCCGCTGGGTCTGTCAACCAGGTCCTCCCGCCGGACCAGGTCCGCGCGGTCTCCGGTCGCCCTGAACGTGACCGCGTTCGGGACCCGTGATGTCCTCGCCGCCGGGCCCCGCGGAAATCGACGCCCTCCGTAGCTCCGGCGGCCCGTAAAGGGCTGCCGTACGCATGCCGGGATTCACGACGCGAGATCACCGGCGGCCCCAAGAAGCCCCCGACACGATTTGACCGCCCTCCGAGCCGCTGGTATCCTCGTCCGCGTGCCCCT
>CAYZKQ010000119.1:0-10319 GCA_964478975.1 uncultured Vicinamibacterales bacterium
TGCTCATCGAGGGGGAAAGCGGCAGCGGGAAGGAGCTCGTGGCGCGCGTCATCCACCACCTGAGCCCGCGGCGCGACCGGCGGTGGTGTGCGCTCAATTGCGCGGCCCTGACCGACGAGCTCGTCGAGGCGGAGCTGTTCGGCCACGCGCGGGGCGCGTTCACCGGCGCCGTCGGAGAGCGCGCCGGGTTGTTCGAAGAGGCTCACCAGGGGACGCTGCTGCTGGACGAAGTCACCGAGCTCTCGCCTCGTGCCCAGGCGAAGTTGTTGCGGGTCCTGCAGGACGGCGAGGTGCGGCGCGTCGGGGAGAACGTGCCTCGCCGCGTCGATGTGCGGGTGATCGCCGCCACCAATCGGCGCCTCGAGGACGAAGTCGCCGCCGGGCGCTTTCGGGCCGACCTGCGGTACCGCCTCGACGTCATCCGGATTGTGGTTCCGCCCTTGCGCGACCGTCCGGAGGATATCCCGCTTCTCGCCGGGCATTTCTGGGAGCAGGCGGTGGCCCGCACGGGCAGCCGCGCGACCCTCGCGCCGGAAACGCTCGCCGCCCTGGCGCGCTACGACTGGCCCGGCAATGTCCGGGAGTTACAGAACGTGATGGCTGCCCTCGCGGCGATGGCCGGTCCGCGGGGGCGGGTCGGACCGCGGGACCTGCCCGCGGTGCTGGCGCGGGCGGTGGAGGCGAGCGTGCCTCAAACGCTGGACGAAGCGCGAACCGCCTTCGAGCGCCGCTTCGTTCGCGCCGCCCTCGCGCGGGCGGCGGGCCACCGCGGGCGCACGGCGCGGGCCCTCGGGGTCAGCCGGCAGGGGCTAGCGAAGCTCCTCAAGCGTCTCGACCTCGACGACCCGGCCCGCCGGCGTGCGAGCTGATCGCGCGCGCCCGGCAGCCTTGCCGCACGCCGCGGTCGCATGCGTCCGTAGGGCGGCCCTTTATGGGCCGCCGCGCAGGGGTTCCCGCGAGTACGTAGGGCGGGCCTTTTAGGCCCGCCGAGGTGAGCGAGAGCGATCGAGGTACGCACGTACGTAGGGCGGCCCTTTGAGATGAAACGGCCTGTCAAGAGTGACGCTCCTGGCGTAGAGAGGCGTGCCGGTGCGTCCCGGGGCCGGGGCGCAAGTGACAGTCCGGGCGGCGGCGGAGCGGGCGCGCTGCGACGACGAGTCACTCTGAGATTCGCGGATTGCCAGGCAGGGCCGCATGCCAGTGAGCCGTCGGGAGCTACCTCGCTCTACGGACGCGGGTCGGACGTCGGGCTCGAAGGTCACGCGGGCGGCGGGGTGGTCAACGCGCTGAATGCGGAGCCAGCGCCAAAAGCGCTGGGTCCACTTCTGCCCCTGGGTGAAGAGGCGTCCGTGTCGGAGCAGGAACTTGGAGAGGCGATGCCGGGCGGCCGTGAGGTCCCGGCGGACATCCTCGCGGGCCCGCACCAGGTCTCGTACGGCCTCCTGCTCGGGCGTGGGGACGCGAATCGGGGTGAGTTCGCCGGCGCGGTAGAGGCGGACCAGCTTGCGGGCATCCCGGCGGTCGGTCTTGATCCGCTCACCGGGTTTGCGGGGGGTGAGGGCGGGGGCCACGACCTCGCAGGGGATCCCCAGGGCCGTCAGTTGCCGGTGGAGCTCGAAGCCGCACGGGCCGGCCTCGTAGCAGCAGCGCAGCGGGCTGAAGGCCTTCAGCCGGGTGAACGTGCGCCGGATGACTTTGGGGTCGTTGGGAATCTCGCGCTCGATGGGGCGCTCGGCGCCTGGCGGAAGCAGCGCCAGGGCGATCCCGCTGGCATGGACATCCAAACCCACGAAGGTGGTAGTGTGTGTCATGGCCGGCTCCTCCGTATGCGGCTCTGGCCGCGGTTGGCGAATACGACGCAGGCTAACCCGCGATTCTACGCAGGTAGCCGGCCGTTTCATGTTGTCTATGGGCCGCCGCGGGGGTCCCGGGGACGCAGTCCCCCGGTGGTGGACGTAGGGCGGCCCTTTATGGGCCGCCGTAGCCAAGCGCGCAGGCGCGAACAGCGCGGCGTGCAGCGCGGCCTTGGCCGCCGGTCGGCCGCGCGGGCCCAGGGCGCCGGCGGGCGGACGTGGGCGGAGCCGTACGTAGGGCGGGCCTTCAGGCACGCCGGCCGTGGGTGTCCTTTACCCGCCGCCCGAGCGTAATCGGCGGGCGAGTGCCGCGAGCGTTCGATCGCGCGGATCGAGGTCCAGACCGCGACGCACCGTCTCGCGTGCGGCCTCACGGTCACCCGCCGCGAGCTCGGCCTCCGCGAGCCGGGCAAGCAGGCCGACGTCGGCCGGACTCACCTCCAGGGCCCGCGTGAGCCATGCCACCGCGGTCCCGGGCTCGCCCAGGCGCATCGACCACTCGGCGACGCGGCGCGCGCGCCGGAGAAACGTGTCGCGGTCCTGTCCCGGCCCGCGCAAGGCGTCGTACTTGACGAGCGCCAGGCGGGCGGCGGCCAGGTCGCCCGCGCGTTCGGCCGCGTTCGCCAGCTCCAGCAGCGCTTCCGGCGGGAAGGGGTAGCGGGCCACGGCCCGTTCCAGGACGCGCTGCGCGCGCGCCGCGTCGCCGGCGAGCAGGAAGGCGCGTCCGAGCAACAGATCGGCCTCGGCTCGACCGGCCGCATCGGCCGGCACCCCTTCGAGGGCCTCGATCGCCTTCCCGAGCGCGATACGGTCTCGACGACGTTCGGCGACCTCGAGCCAGACGCGGGCGAGCGCGACATAAACCGCCGGTTCCTCCGGATACCGGTCCGCCGCGGTCCCGAGCGTCTCGACGGCGCGGGCCGTCCGCCCCGCGCGCGCGCAGGCGAGGCCCAGGGCCACGAATCGCGCGGGCCGAGGGTCGAGCTTCACGAGGGTTTCGAGCTGGCGAACTTCCTCTTCGGCGCGGCCGAGCTCCCGCAGAAGGTCCGCGAGTTCCTCCCGCGCGGCGATCAAGGCCGGCGCCAGGCGCACGGCCTCGGCGAACGCCCGGAGCGCTTCCTCCCGCCGGTCGATCCGGCGCAAGCTCAGGCCCAGCAGGTAATGGGCTTCCAGGAGTCGATCGTCGAGCGCCAGGGCGGCTCTGAGCGAGGCGACGGCCCCGGCGGCGTCACCCCCGCGGTAGCGCGCGAGGGCGAGTTTGTAGTGTACCCGCGGCGCCCGGTCGTCCAGGCGCAGGTAGTCGGCGTAGCGCTCCGCGGCCCGCGCGTAGTTGCCGACTTCGAGCTGGAGGTCGCCGAGCAGTTCGAGGGGACGTGGCGAGGAACGGTCGAGCTGCCACGCCTGGCGGATGTCCCGCTCCGCGGCCCCCAGTTGCCCCTGCCGGCGGTAGGCCTCGCCCCGCCGCAGGTAGGCGAGCACTGAATCAGCCTTGAGTGCGATCGCCCCCGAAAACGCTTCGATCGCGTCGAAGGTCCGGTCGGCCGCCAGTGCCTGGTCCCCCACGGCGATCAGGCGCCGGTAAGCCCGCTCCCGGGCGAGCCGGTCGTAGGCCAGCCCGGCCGTGACGGCGGTGGTCGTGAGGGCCAGCAACACCAAGGTGCGGCGCACGGTCCTTATGGTAGCAAAGCGGGAACTTCGGGGCGGGTCCTGGGTCTAAGGTTGGAGAGGGGTGTCAAACCGGACGGCCGGTGCTACCATGGTGGGCGGACTGACGGTGAAACCCGCCCGAGCCGTTACGTGGGCCGAGGTCGGTGGCCGAGAGGCCGCGCTGGTGCAGCGCTGCGCGCTCGGAGACGAGGAGGCGTGCGGCGAGCTGGTTCAGGAACACCAGCGCCTGGTCTACCAGCTCGCGTATCACCTGCTCGGCGACCACCAGGAAGCGCTCGACCTTTCGCAGGAAGTGTTCCTGCGGGTCTTCCGGACCATCCACCAGTTTCGCGGCCAGTCGGCGCTCCGGACCTGGATCTACCGGATCGTCGTGAACCAGGCGCGCAACCGGCAGCGCTGGTGGCGGCGGCGCCAGCGCGCCCACCAGATCTCTCTCGAGGAGCACCTCCGGGAGCACGGGGATCTCTGGGTACCGGAGAACGCCTCGGCGCCCGACACCGTCTACGCGCGCAAGGAACTCGCCGCGCGGATCTGGCGCGCCCTGGACGAGCTCCCGTTCGACCAGCGGACGGTCGTGTTGCTGCGGGAAATCGAAGGGTTGAGTTACGAGGAAATCGCGTACTCGCTCGGCGTCGCGGTGGGAACCGTGAAATCGAGACTCGCCCGGGCGCGGGAATCGCTGCGGGTGCAGTTGAGGGACCTATGAGAACGCTGGGCTGTGCGTGGGTGCTTCGGGACCTGGAAGCCTTCTACGATCGCGAACTTCCGGTCGAACGCGTGATCGCGATCGAGGCGCACCTGGCGGATTGCCAGGCCTGCGCGGCCGAGGTCGCCCGGGTGCGGGCGATCGGCGACGCGCTGCGGGACGGGGCGGCGGCCTTGCAGCCGCCTCCCGAGGACCTGGCCGGGCTCAAGGCGGGTGTCCTGAGCCGCCTGCGGGCCGAATACGAGGAGTCCTGGCGCGGCCGGCTCGGCCGCGCGTTCGAGGACCTGCACCTCGTGTGGATCGGCCTGGGGTCGGCGGTCGCGACCGTCGTGTGCGTGGCGCTGGCGCTGGCGTGCCTCGAGTTCGCGTCGCCGGAGCGCGAGGATTCCCTCGCCGGCATCATCGCCGCGATGCAGGCCGCGAAGACGAACCTGGTCCGCGCGTCGGACGACCCGGCCACCGATCGCATCCAGTGGGCGGTCGAGCAGTCGATGTCGGAGGGCGAAGCCGTGCTGGCGCTCGCGACGGTGGTGACGCGCAACGGGCGCCTGGTCGACCTCCGCCTCATCAACGACAGCCGCGACCGCCAGGCGATCGAGAATCTGCTCAACGCCATCGCGGCGGCACGCTTCGAACCGGCGCGATACCCGGGCTCCCCGGTGCCGGCCAACGTCAGCGTGCTGTGGTACCTGACGCGCACGACCGTGCGCGGCAAGGTCGTGTCCTGAGGCGTCAGCGCGCGACCGCCGCGGTCGCGACGTTGTTGAGGGCGTCGGTGGCACGCACGATCACGACCTGACCGGCCGCCGGCGCCTCCAGTACAAGCTCGAAGGTCTCCACCGGCGAATCCGCGATCCCATCGACCGGGTGAATCAACCGCCACCGGTCGCCGTCGAGCGAGTACTCGACGCGGCGCACCGCCGAGTGCGCATCGCGCACGACAAACGACACGACGGTGTTGGCGCCCGCCCGGCGCGGGGCGGCCACCTCGATCTGCGGCGGGGTGTTGTCGATGTCGAACGCCGGGCTCTCGGCCTCGCCGAGCAGCGCCGCCGCCGGGGCGTTCGCCGGCGCGTCGCTCGCCGCGACCTTCACCGTGTAGGTGCCGTCGGGCACCGACGTGGTGTCCCACACCAGGATGGGATCCCACAGGCCGCGCTTCAGCACCTTCCAGGTCGTCTCCCCCTCGCGGCGGTAGAACACGTCGTACTGCAAGAGATCGTCGTTCTCGTCGCGGGCGGACCAGGTGATCGTCTGCAAGCCCTTCTGGTAGAGCCGGCGGCCCAAGAGCGGCGCGCCCCCGGGGGCGGGCGGGGCGCCGGCGCTCGCGGGCGGTTGGCCGGGCCGGCCGTCCACCGGGGTGACATCCAGGCCGGCGATCTCCACCTGCTCGCTGGTCGGGAAAGGCCGCTGGAAGACCGTGCCCGGCGGATGGATCGTGATCGCGGTGACCTGCGGGCGCAGGTTCCGCGGGAGATACGCGACCGTGACGGAGGTGAGCACGGGCTCCGCGCCGGCCCGCTCGGGCGCCGCCAGGACGGCCCGCCACTGCAGATAGCGCGCTTTGGGACTGGCGATCACGGCGCCGCCGGCCTCCCGGTACGGCGCGGACCACTCGCTCCAGGTCGCGTCCGGCCGCGCGGTGTTGCCCGACCGGGTCGACAGCTCGACGCGTCCACCCCCGGCGGCCCGCCAGCGGATTGTGCCCCACGCCGCCACAGTCCCTGCGTCCCGCACTTCCGAGAGGTACGTGCCCTGCGGCGACCGGTCGCGGGAGAGGCGGAAGAGTTTGCCGGGGTTCGACGTGACGAAGCGCAGGTTGCCCTCGTGGTCGGGTAGCCAGCGCGTCACCTGCTGCGCGTCGGCGCGCCCGAGGAGCGTGACGGTCACGGGGTCGCCGGAGAGCCGGAAGATCTTGCCGCTGTCGCCGGTCCCCACCACCAGGTTCCCGCCGGCGTCGACGGCGAGGTCGTACGGGCGGTCGCCGCCGGACTCCCAGCGGATGTCCCACACGCCGTCCGGCATGATCCGGTAGACAGCGCCCTGCGCGGGGGCCGCGGCCTCGGGCCGGCGCGCCCCAGGCGCCTGCCCCGCGGCGCCCGCCTCGGCGAGCGAGACGCCCAGGACCTCGCTCGTCACCGTCACGACGGCGGTCGGCGCCGCCGGCGGGGTCGGCGCCGGCGTGGCACCCGGCTCGGCCGGCCGCTCCGGTGCCTTCGCACCCAGGGCGGCCGCGTAGATCGTCCCCGCGGCGTCCACCCGCAGGGCCCGGACTTCTCGATAGGGGGCGTCGAGGAGCACGAACCCGCGGCCGGTGCCGTCGACGCGGTAGATCCGCCCGGGCGATTCTGTCCCGGCCAGCAGTCGGCCCTCGCGGTCGAACCCGAGCGCCACGACGTTCGTGCAGGTCGTTTCGTAGAAGAGCGTCCCGCGTCCGTCCGGCGCAACGCGATAGATCCGCCCGCGCTCTCCGGTCCCCACGTACACCACACCACCCGCGTCGACCGCGAGCGCCCAGATGTACTTCTCGTCCGGGTCGAACCACGCCGACCACGACCCGTCGGGTCGGATGCGATAGACCTTGCCGTCCGGCGACGTCGCGGCGTAGACGGTGCCGTCGGCGCCCGCCGCCAGGGCGTGCACGTCCAGCTCGTCGGCGTCCAGCGCGACGGTGACGCGCCCGTCGGGCGTCACCCGGAACACGCGTCCGTCGTGCCCGCTGCCGAGATACACCGTGCCGCCGGCCGCTTCGGCCGCCGTCCACAACACGGGGACCGTCGGGTCGGCCACCGCCTCGATCCGCGGGCCGAGCGTCACGCGGCCGTCGGTGTCGACCGCCAGGTGCTCGACCTCGCCCTTGAGAAAGTCCGCCTGCGTCGCGACGGTCCAGAAGACCGGCGTCGAGGCCCCGAGGGCGATGGCGGTCCCGGCGACGGCGAGGGCGGCGAGGCCGAGGGGCGATGGTCTGCGGGGGCGCGGGCTGGCGGTGGTCATGAGCGCGGGGGAGCCACGGTGATGGTCAACGTTCGCGAGCCGGAGACGGCGGCGTCGAGCACGACATCCCACGCGCCGGCGATCGTGTAGCCGAGCGACGAGAGCCGGCCGCCGGCCCGATCGCCTTCCAGCACCCCGAGCACCGACGGCGGCAGCGAGGGCAGGGGCTGGCCTTCCAGGACCGCGCCGGGCGCCGCACGGAGAAGGCGCACGTAGATCCGGTTGCGCCGCCGGGTCTCGTTGAGGCGCTGGACGAGCTCGCTCAGACTCGCGGCGGGTTCCTGGCGCTTCAACTCGCGCTGCTCCCACTGGGTGAGCTGCGCCGCGTCGGCGACCAGGATCGATACTTCCCCCGGCTCGGGCGGGAGCGTGATGGGGACCGTGCGGACCTCGGTCGCGCCGCCGTAGGTGCGGACCTGGATCTTCAAGTTGACGGTCTCACCCGCGCGCGGGCGGACCGCGTCGATCCAGACGCGATCGATCGCCGCGGTCCGCGGGGTGTCGCCGGCCTCGACGGCCAGATCGACCGACTCGAGGCGCACCGGTCCGAAGGGGTTGCCGAAGAGCACGGTCAGCGGTCCGGCGACCGCCGTCGCTGCGGCGTTCACGGCGTCCATCCCGCTCAGCACCTCGTCGTAGGCGAGGGGCGGCTGGCCGCCGATGCGCAGGGTGCCGGTGAGCCGGAAGGTCGCCCAGCCGGTCTGGCGCTCGTAGGCCGTCAGCGTGTTGGCCACCGCGAGGAACGTCAGGAGCGGCGTGAAAAACTCGTCGTGCACGACTTCGAAGCGCAGCGTGCGCGCGAAGCCGCCGTCGGAGCGGAACGCGATCGTGACGGGCACCATCGCCGGCGGCGGGCCCAGGCGGCCGGCGATCGTGGTGGCGCGGTCGTGCTCGACGGTCCCCACGACGTCGCCGAGGGCGGCGATCTTGGCCGAACTCATGAGGCTCGGAAGCAACGTGTACACCCGGGCGCGCGTCATGGGGAAGGCCGTGGGCCCGAGGTTGAAGAACGGGTGGCCGAACGCATACACGCGATCGCCGTCGACGTGGGTGACCGTTCCGGTCGCCCCGAGTTCGTAGTCGCCGCGCACCAGACTGACGCCGATGGCATCGCCGGGCTCGAGGTCCGGTGCCGGCGGCGCCGCCTGGGCGAGCGTCCCCGCGACCGGCACGAACCCGGCCGACCCGAACGCCTCCCGAACCACCGCCGCGGCCGTCCCCGAGAAGCCGCCCACGACGAGCGGCGTCGCGATAGGTCTGAGTTGCAGGCCGATCGCCACGGCCCGGTCGCGGGGCAGGCCGATCGCCTGGAGGTCTTCAGGCCGATCGGCGAAGGCGCTCACCCGGGCGTAGAGATCGACGAGGGCGGCGCGCAGCCGCTCGGGTGTCACGGGCAGCTCGAGACGCGGCCGCGTCGAGGCCGCCCGGCCGCCGGCGCTGGCGACCGCCTCGGTCATCTCCGCGATGGGCGTGATGCCGGCGATCGGCACCTTGGAGAACGCGCCGAGGGCGTACGACACGGCCCCGACGAGCCGCCCGTCGACGTACACCGGACTGCCGCTCATGCCCTCGAGCACGCCGGTCTCGGCGAGCGGTCCTCCTTCGAGCCGGGCGAGGATGAGGTCGCGCCGCGGGCCCAGCACGTTGTGCAGCACCCCGAGGATGTGGGCGCGGAAGGTGTCGCGCTCGGTCCCCAGGAACACGGTCCGGCCGGTCCCGACCATGCCCGGTTTGACGTCGCTGACCGGCATGAACGGGGTGGACGCGGAGAGGACGGTGCACACCCCGGCCGCGATCAGCGCGGCGGCGAGCGCCCTGGGCATCGTCATGAAACGTCCGCGGGTACCGGCGAGGATCGTGGGTCTCCACGGGCAGTTATAACGGAGCCCCTCCGGCGGGTCAAGGCGCGTCCTGCCGGCGGCGCGTCGGCGGCGGCCGGGGGCGCGCGCGTTTGACACGCGGCGCGCAGGTTTGCTATCGTGCCCACCTGACCATGTCGGTGCCCCTTCAGCGGACCCCCGTGAAGCCGGGCTGCGCGCCCGCCGGCGCGTCGTACTGGTTTTACTGGTGGTATGCCCGCGAGCCTGGAGGGGCTCCGCGCACGGTCTGACGCTCGAACCCGGGTCGAGACCAGCGAGCCTCTTCAGCCGAACGGTTGAAGAGGCTTTTTTGTTTGTCGCGATGGCCGAGCCTGCACGCCCGCTGCTGTGTGTCACCGTCACCGCCCCGACGCTCCGCGAGCTCCGCGCGCGCCGCGACGCCGTCCGGGAGGCGGACTTGGTGGAACTGCGCCTCGACACCGTGAGCGACCCGGACGTCGCGGGCGCCCTCGCCGGCCGGACCCGACCCGCGATCCTCACGTGCCGGGCCGCGTGGGAGGGCGGGGCGTTCCGCGGGTCGGAAGAGGAGCGCCGCCGCCTCCTGGTGCAGGCGCTCGATTCCGACGCCGAGTACGTGGACATCGAGTACCGCGCCCAGCCGGACGCGCTCGTCGCGCGCCGCAGCGGCCGCGGCGTCGTGGTGTCGCTCCACCAGTTCGACGGGAGGCCGGCTGACCTGGCGGGGCTGGTGCGGCGCATGCGGGCGACCGGCGCCGAGGTCGTCAAGCTCGCCGTTTGCGGCGAGCGGCTGGCCGACCTGGTCGACCTCGCCGAGGTCGGCCGCACGCTCGGGGCCGACGGGCGTCTGGTCCTGGTGGCTATGGGGCCGGTCGGCGTGGCCTCGCGGCTGCTCGCGGCCCATCTGGGCTCCCGCTGGACGTACGCGGGCGACGCGGTCGCGGTGGGCCAACTGGCTCCGGAGCGCCTCCTGTCGGAGTTCCGCTTCCGCGCGGTCACGCGGGCGACGGCGGTCTACGGGGTCGTGGGCCGCCCGGTCGGGCACTCGGTCTCGCCGGCGATGCACAACGCCGCGTTCGCGGCGGCAGGGATCGATGCGGTGTACGTCCCGCTCGAGGCCGCCGACGTCGCCGACGTCGTCGCCTTCGCCGAGGGTTTCCGCGTCGCGGGCCTGAGCGTAACGGCGCCGTTCAAAGCGGCGTGGCTCGAGCGCCTGGACGAAGTGGACGCGACGAGCCGGCGGGTGGGGGCGGTGAACAC
>CAYZKQ010000120.1:0-10305 GCA_964478975.1 uncultured Vicinamibacterales bacterium
TCTCCTGGGACGAGAACATCGTCTGGGGCAACAGCCTGTTCGGCTACGAGGATGGCGACAACATCGTCTGGGGTTCCACCCTCGGATGGGACGGCGACGGCGACAACATCGTGTGGGGCAACCTGGACGACGAGAACATCGTGTGGGGCAACGCGTGCCGCGTCGGTGACGGGAACGCCGACTGCGACAACATCGTCTGGGGCAACCAGGACGCGGACAACGTCGTGTGGGGCACCACGCTCGTGGTCGGTCGGGTGCAGTGAGGGGATGGCGGCCGTGGAGCAGGGGGCGGCGCTTCTCGAGCTTCGGATGACGTCCCGAGCGACCGGGACGCCCCGGCCGGTCGAGGCGAGACCTGACTGGCGCCGGGGGCTGCCCGTGCTGGCCGGCGAGCGCGTGGTCGCGCGCGAACTCCGGATCGCCGACGCCCCGTCGCTGCTCCGGCACCTGCGCACCGACCAGGTCGAGCGGTTCATTTCGCCGCCGCCCACGACGGTGGCGGGCTTCGAGCGGTTCATCGAGTGGACCCACCGCATGCGGGAGGCCGGGCAGTATGTCTGCTTCGGCCTCGTGCCCGTCGGGCACGATCACGCGGTGGGCCTGATTCAGGTCAGGCAGTTGGAGCCGAGCTTTAGCACCGCCGAGTGGGGCTTCGCCCTCGGCTTCGACTACTGGGGCACCGGCCTGTTCATCGAGGGGGCGCGTATGGTGGTCGACTACGCGTTCGAGACGTTGAACGTGCACCGGCTGGAGGCGCGTGCCGCGGTCCAGAACGGCCGGGGCAACGGCGCGCTGGCGAAGCTCGGAGCCGTTCGCGAAGGCACCTTGCGGAAGTCGTTCCTGCGGAACGGCCAGTATCTCGACCAGGCCCTCTGGGCCATCGTGCGGGAGGACTGGCGGCAGGCGAAAGCCGTCTGGGGCCTTCGCATGCACTGACGGGTTCCTCTCATCTCGCTTCCTTCCACCCATCGCCGGGCGCGCGTCGGCGCGCCCGGCGCCACACCATCGCGCCGCACGGTCTCGGTCGGGCGGGCTTCTTGAAGGCCGCCAGGGAGCGACCGTCCGGAGGGCGGGCCTTTTCAGGCCCGCCCGGCATTCAGCGATTCCCGCTCGCCGTCGTGAGGCGCGGCGGGGCGTTCTTCACCCACCTGTCCATCCAGTTGAGCATCTCGGCGACGGTGTGGAGCACGGACTCCCGCGCCGCGTAGCCGTGCGCTTCGTACGGGAGCGTGACGTAGCGGACCGTCGCGCCGTGGCCCTTCAGCGCCATGTAGAGGCGCTCGGACTGGATGGGGAAGGTCCCCGAGTTGTCGTCCATCTCGCCGTGGACGAGCAAGATCGGCTCGTTGATCTTGTTCGCGTGGAAGAACGGCGACATTCGCGCGTAGATGTCCGGGACCTCCCAGAACGTGCGGCGTTCGTTCTGGAACCCGAACGGGGTCAAGGTCCGGTTGTACGCGCCGCTCCGGGCGATCCCCGCCCGGAACAGGTCCGAGTGGGCCAGCAGGTTCGCCGTCATGAACGCGCCGTAGCTGTGGCCGCCCACGCCGATCCGGTCGCGGTCGGTCACCCCGAGTGCCACCGCCTTCTCGACGGCGGCCTCGGCGCTGGCCACGAGCTGCTCGACGTAGGTGTCGTTGGCCGTTTCGCCCGGCCCGATGATGGGCATGGTCGGGTTGTCGAAGATCGCGTACCCCTGGGTGAGCAGCAGCAGATGCGACGCGCCGCTCACCGTGGTGAATCGGTACGGCGACCCGGTCACCTGGCTCGCCACGTCCGGGTCGGTGAATTCCCGCGGGTACGCCCACATGAGCATCGGCAGTTTCTGCCCGGGCTTGTAGTCAGGCGGCAGGTAAAGCGTCGCCGACAGCTTCACGCCGTCCTTGCGCTCGTAGGTGACGAACTGCCGCGTGACGCCGCGCAGTTGCGGCTGGGGGTCGGGGAACGTCGTGACGGCGCGCCGCGTCCCGGCGGCCAGATCGCGCACGAAGTAGTTGGGCGGATCGGTGGTGGTCTCGAACCGCGTGAGCAGCAGCTTCCCGTCGTCGGAGAGCGGCGCCACGACGGATTCGTACGTCTTGGGCTCGCTGCGGAAGAGCCGCTCGGTGGCGAGTGTTTTCAGGTTCAGGCGGTCGAAGAACGGCCGGTCGCCCTCGGGCGACGCGCCGTCGCCGGCCAGGTAGATGAAGTCGCCGTGCTGCAAGATGAGGCCGCCCCCGAAGCCGCCCCCGCGGCCCCCGCCGCCGCCGCGGCGCGAGACGGGGCTCCCGGGGTCGGCGTAGCGGTCCTGCTGCCGCCGGTCCCACAGGAGCCGCGGCTGGGCGCCCGGCTCGAGCATCCACGTGCGGATCCGGCGCGTCGCGCGGTCCGACTCCGAGAGCAACCCGATGCCCTTCTCCGTCCACGTCAGCCCGGCGTACCGGTACTCCGTCCGCGCGACCTCGACCGGGTCGCCCGTGAACGGCGCGGCGAGGGCCATCACCTTGTCCCGGTGAGGAACCTGTCGGCGCGGATCACCCTGGTCGAGCGCCTCGACCCACATCACCGTGGCCGGCTGATCCGGACGCCACCGCCAGGCCCGCGGTCCGGTGATGACGCCGTTGATCGGGACGCCCTCGCTCGTCGGCACGTCGGCGATCTTCCGCACGACCTCCCCGCGCCGGTTCCACACCTCGACGTCCTTCGGGAAGCCGTTCATCGGGACGAGCCGCGAGAACGGTCGCTTGATCCGGGCCACGAGGATGTACTGGCCGTTCGGGGACACCGTCGCGCTGTCGATGATGCCCGGGCGGCCGACGGGCGTTTGCCGCCCCGTGGCGGCGTCGACGAAGGCGAGCTGGCTCGTGAAGTAGTACTCGAAGAGCGCCTCGTCATGGTCGGTCTCGAGTAGATCCTGGTAGGTCGGCGCCGGCGCCGCCTTGCCGTAGTTCTCCTGGATGTTCGGCCCGACCGGCACGGCGGGGGCTGCCGGCTCGGCGCCGCGGCCCGCCGGCACGAACTGGCAAAGCAGCGCGCTCCCGTCTTCCAGCCAGTCGCACGGATCCCCGCCGGCGGCGTTCAGGTTCGGCGCGACGAGCTTCGACTGGCCGGTCGCGGTGTCCGCAACATACAGGTCGATCCCGTCCTGCCGGGTGTGGGTGAAGGCCAGGCGCCTCCCGTCGGGCGAAAAGCTCACGCCCCCGAGCCGCGCCGACGGCGGCACCACGACCTTGCGCTCGCTCCCGTCGGCGATCGATTTCAGCGTGATGGCGAACACCGCCCCGCTGCGCTGCTGCGGTCCGTTGGTCTTCGGATTGATCCGCGTCCCGGCCAGCCGGTAGACCGGCTGCGCGAGATCCGCGATGGTCGGCATGCTGCGTCGCTGCAAGATCGCCATCGTCTTGCGCGTCGGGTCGAGCGCCACGCCCGGCGACGGCGGGGCATCGAGGATGTCCACGATGATCTTCGGCGGCGTGAGATAGGCGGTCGCCGCCGACGGCGCCCGGCCCGCGAGCGACACGAGCGCCAGGATCGCGACGGCGCACGCCAGCAGCTTGCCTCGCGTCATGGGAACCTCCCTGGGACCGCCATTCTAACCCCAGCCGTCCCGCGCCGACGTACCTCGATGGTTTTCGCACAGACCCTCGACCCGGCGAGGGCGAGTTGTGCCGGACCGGGCGCCGCCCGCGGTGTGCTTTATCGCACGATGTCGTCCACCGACAGGACCGTCAGGGGGCCGAGGTCGAGCGCGCGGACGCGGGCCTCGACGGCCTGGCGATCGCCCACGACCAGAATGAGGAAGCGATCCGGCTGGATGTAGCGGGCGGCGACCCGCGCGACGTCGGCGGCCGTCACGGCCTGGATGCGATCCACGTAGGTCGTGAAGAAGTCGTCCGGCACCTGATAGATGGCGAGTTCCGCGAGCTGGCTCGCGACACCCCGCGTCGTCTCGAAGCGGCGGGGGAAGCGCAGCGCGAGGTAGTTCTTCGCGCGCTCCAGCTCGTCGGCCGGCACCGGCTGGCGGATGCCCTCGAGCTCCTTGAAGAACTCCCTCAGGGCTTCGGCCGTCTTGTCGGTCTGCACCCCGGCGGCGGCGAAAAACGGACCGGCGCCCGCGCGGAAGTCGAACCTCGAGCTGGCGCCGTAGGTGTAGCCGTGCTGCTCGCGCAGGTTCTGGTTGAGGCGCGAGGTGAACGACCCGCCGAGGATCGTGTTGAGCACTTCGATCGCGTAGTAGTCCGGCGTCGTGCGCGGCGCGCCCACCCACCCGATGCGGATCTGCGACTGGGCCGCGCCGGGCTTGTCCACGAGGTACACCTGCCGCCCCCGGGGCGGCGGGGGCCCGGCCAGGGGCGCCGCGGCCGGCGGCGGCCCCGTGCCGCGCCAGGCGCCGAAGGCCCGATCGAGGCGTGCGACGGCCTCGTCAGCCGCCAGGTCCCCGACCACGATGAACACGGCGTGCTCGGGGCGGTAGACCCGCGTGTGGAACGCCCGCAGGTCGGCTGTCGTGAACGCCTTCAGCGTCTCGGCCGTGCCCTGCAGGCCGGTGCCGTACCGGTGCGCCGGCCCGTAGACCAGGCGCGGGAACGCCAGGCCGGCGATCGCCGCCGGGTTGTCGCGGGCCTGCTGGAGGCTCGTCAGGCGTTCGGCTCGCAGGCGTTCGAGTTCCGCGTCTTCGAACCGGGGGCGCAGGACGACGTCGGCCAGGATCGGCAGCGCGTCGGCGAGCCGCGCCACCGGCACGTGGAGATCGACGACCGACGCGTCCCAGCCCGCCGACGTCACGAGGTCCGCGCCGAGGGCGTCGAGGGCGTCGGCGACCGCCAGGGCGTCGCGCTCGCCGGCCCCTTCGTCCAGCATCGCCGCCGTCAGGCTGGCGAGCCCGAATCGATCCGGCGGGTCGGCCCAGGCCCCCGCTCGGATCACCAGCGTGACGTGGACGACGGGCACGCCATGGCGTTCGACCACCCACACCGGCGCGCCGTTCGACAGCGCGCGCCGGGTGATCGCCGGCAGCGTCAGGGCCGGCGCGGGGCCCGGCCGCGGCGGGGCGGAGCGGTCCGGCCCCTGCGCGCCGGCCAGCAGCCCGGTCCCGGCGGCCGCCGCCACGCAGACCACCAGACGCTTCATGGCGCCCCCTTCCCCTCGCGGCGCGGGAGCACGACCAGCTCGACCCGCCGCTCCGCCGGCAGGTGCGCCCGCACGGCCGCCGTCAAGTCCTCCGGGGCGACCGCCCGGTAGCGCGCCAGGTCCTCGTTGAAATAGTCCGGGTTCCCCGTCGCGACGAAGTACGCGTTCAGCAAATCGGCCTTGCCGCCGAAGCCGCCGACCCGCTCGAGCTGGTCGTAAAAGGCCGCCTCGATCTGGTTCACCGCGCGCGTCAGCTCGCGCGCCGACGGCGGCTCCCGCCGCAGCCGGTCCAGCTCTTCGTCCACGATCGCCTTGACCTCGTCGACGAGGGCCTGCGGCGTCTTCGGCGGCGCCCCCGGGCGCGGCTTGGCGGTCACGACGATGCGGAACGACGAGGCGAGTGCCGCCGAGGCCTGGACGGCGGAGACGCTCTGGGCGATCTGCAGCTGGTACACCAGGCGCTTGTAGAGACGCGAGTTCTTCCCGCCGGCGAGCACTTGCGCGACCAGGTCGAGCTCGGCGTCCCCGGGCGCGAAGTGCCGGGGCGTCGGCCAGGCCAGGTAGAGGCGCGGAAGCTGGACCCGGTCCTCCATCGTCTCCCGCACCACCCCGGGCAGCGCGACCGGCGGCGCCGCGAGCGGGGGCACCGGGTCGCGGCCCGGCACGTCCTGGAACCAGTGCTCGACCGCGGCCCGCGCCCGCGCCGAGTCGATGTCGCCGGCGATCACCAGACTCGCGTTGCCCGGGGCGTAATACCGCTTGTAGAAATCGACCACGTCGGCGTGCGTGGCCGCCGTCAGGTCTTCCATGTAGCCGATCGTCGGCCAGTGGTACGGGTGCTCGGGCGGCCACAGCAGCTCGTCCAGCCGGATCGACGCCAGCCCGTACGGCTGGTTCTCGTAGCTCTGCCGCCGTTCGTTCTTCACCACGTCGCGCTGGCCGTCGACGAGCGCCGGCGACACGACGTCCAGCAGGTAGCCCATCCGGTCTGACTCGAGAAACAGCGCGAGGTCGAGGGCGTTCGACGGCACCGTGATCCAGTAGTTGGTCCGGTCGGGCGACGTCGAGCCGTTGTTGTCGCCGCCGGCGGCCTCGAGCAGCGTGTCGAACTCGCCCTCCTTGACGTGCTTCGAGCCCTCGAACATCAAGTGCTCGAAGAGGTGCGCGAAGCCTGTCCGGCCCGGGCGCTCGCGTCCGGAGCCCACGTGATACCAGACGTTGACGGCCACCATCGGGACGCGGTGGTCTTCGTGGAGGATGACGGTCAGGCCGTTGGGGAGCGTGAAGAGCGTGTACGGGACGGCGAGGCGCGGGGCCTCGTGCTGGCCGCGGGCGGGGCCCGCGGTGAGGACGGTCGCCGCGAGGGCGGCGCCCGCCATGCGCCAGAGAGACCGGGCGGACCGCCCGCTTCGTGGTACTGTGGTCATGGGCGTCCAGTGTACCTCACGGGTGTGGCGGGCGAGAACCATCCTTCCTCGGCCGGGGCGGCGGTGCGCGACGTGAAGTGTTCGCACCGGGTGCCGGGCGACCTCGCGCCCAACCGCCTGGCGCAGGCTGTCGCCGCGCGCCGCGCGGCGGGGCGGCCGCTCATCGATCTGACCGAGACGAACCCGACCCGCGTCGGGCTCGTGCATCCGCCCGAGGTGCTGGCGGCCCTGGCGCAGCCCGCCGGCCTGGTCTACGAGCCTCATCCCTTCGGCCTGATGGAAGCGCGCCGGGCGGTCGCGGCCGACTATGCGCGGCGCGGCCTCGGGGTCGACCCGGCGCGCATCGTCCTGACGGCCAGCACGAGCGAGGCGTACGCGTACCTCTTCAAGCTGCTCGGCGATCCGGGTGACGAGGTGCTCGTGCCCGTGCCGAGCTATCCGCTTTTCGAATATCTGGCGCGCCTCGACGCCCTGACGCCGGTGCCGTACGCGCTGGCGTTCGACGGCGTCTGGCGCCTCGACCCCGCCGCGCTGGCGCGCGCGGCGACGCCGCGCACGCGGGCCGTCT
Source organism: uncultured Vicinamibacterales bacterium (assembly GCA_964478975.1). Classification (GTDB taxonomy): domain Bacteria; phylum Acidobacteriota; class Vicinamibacteria; order Vicinamibacterales; family JAHECP01; genus CAYZKQ01. The sequence continues at coordinate 7,105 of CAYZKQ010000120.1, forward strand.
GCGTCGTCAGTCCCAACAATCCCACCGGATCGTACCTGAAGCGCTCCGAGCTCGACGCGGTCGCCGCCTTCTGTGCGGAGCGCGGCCTGGCGCTCGTGGGCGACGAGGTGTTCTTCGACTATCCGCTCGAGCCGCCGGCGGCGCCGCCGGCTTCGGTCCTCGAGCAGCGCCGCGCGCTCACGTTCGCCCTGGGCGGCCTGTCGAAGTCGGCGGCCTTGCCCCAGGCGAAGCTCGCCTGGATCGCCGTGCACGGGCCCGCGCCGTTCGTCGACCGCGCCTTGGCGCGCCTCGAGGTCATCGCCGATACGTATCTCTCCGTTTCGACCCCCGTCCAGCTCGCCGCCGGCGCCCTGCTGGCCGCCGGGGCCGACCTCCGCCCGCGGGTTCAGCAGCGGCTGGAGACGAATCGGGCCGCGCTCGCCCGGGAGGTCGCGAGCGTGCCGGCGTGCCGGCTCTTGCCGGTGGAGGGCGGCTGGAGCGCGGTGCTCGAGGTGCCGGCGGCCCGCGGCGAGGAGGCGCTGGCCGTGACGCTGGTCGAGGACGACGGGGTCCTGGTGCATCCCGGCTACTTCTTCGACTTCCCGCGGGAAGCCTACCTCGTCGTGAGTCTGCTCCCGCGGCCGGACGAGTTCCTCGAGGGCGCGCGCCGGCTGCTGCGCCGCGCGGCGGCCGGCTAGGAGAGCATGGCCCGCGAATCCCCGCCAGGCTCGAGCCCTCCCGACGGCGCGCGCCGCCACGCGGGCGTGCTGGTGCCGCTCGCCTCCATCCCCTCGAGGGCGAGCTGGGGGATCGGCGAGGTCGGCGACATCCCGAAGCTGGCGGCCTGGCTGCGCGCGGCGTGCCTCGACGTCCTGCAGATCCTGCCCATCAACGAGATGGCCGAGGGCCAGCACTCGCCGTACTCCGCCCTGAGCGCCATGGCGATCGACCCGATCTATCTCAGCGTGGGCGACCTCGACGATTTCGCCGCGCTCGGGGGCGAGGCGAGCCTCGACGCCGCAACGCGCGCCGACCTCGCCGAGGTCCGCCGCAGTCCGGCGATCGATTACGACACCGTCCGGGCCCTCAAGGACGCCGCGCTGCGCACCGCCTTCGACCGCTTCTACGACGTCGAGTGGGCCGCCGGGTCGCCGCGGGCCGCCGCGCTCGCCGCGTACATCGACCGCGAGCGGTGGTGGATCGACGACTACGCGCTCTTCCGGGTGCTCCACGCGCGCTTCCGGCAGCAGCCCTGGCCCGAGTGGCCCGACCCATTCCGCCGGCGGGCGCCCGGCACGCTCGAGGCCGTCCGGCGCGAAGAGGCCCGCGAGATCCTCTACCGCCAGTACCTCCAGTGGGCGGCCGACGAGCAGTGGCGGCGCGCCCGCCGCACCAGCGGCATCCTGCTGTTCGGCGACTTCCCGTTCATGGTGAGCCGCGACAGCGCCGACGTCTGGACCCACCAGGACGTCTTCGACCTGGAGGCCGCCGTCGGCGCGCCGCCGGACGCCTTCGCCGCCGACGGCCAGAACTGGGGGCTGCCCGCGTACCGGTGGGACGCGATGCGCGCCGCGGGGTTCGCCTGGCTGCGCGCCCGCGCCCGCCGGAGCGCCGACCTGTACGACGGCTATCGCATCGACCACGTGGTCGGCTTCTACCGGACCTATGTGCGGCCCCCCGGCGGCGCCCCGCGCTTCGACCCGGCCGCCGAGCCGGACCAGCTCGCCCTCGGCGAGCAGGTCCTGACCGCGCTCGCCGCCGCGGGCGCCCGCGTCCTGGCCGAGGACCTCGGCACCGTGCCCGACTTCGTCCGGGCCTCGCTCGCGCGCCTCGGCGTCCCCGGTTACAAGGTCTTGCGCTGGGAGCGCGAGTGGGACCGCCCCGGCCGGCCGTTCCGCGACCCGGCGGCGTATCCCGTCCTGTCGGTCGCGACGACCGGCACGCACGACACCGACCCGCTCGCCGTCTGGTGGGACGAGTTGCCCCCGGAGGACCGCGCCGCGCTCGCCGCGCTGCCGCGTCTCGCCGGCCGTGGTCTCGATTGGGTGGGCACGCGCTTCACGCCGGCCGTCCGCGATGCCCTGCTCGACCTGGTCTTCTCCGCCCCCTCCGCCTACATCGTGATTCCCATCCAGGACGTGTTCGGCTGGCGCGACCGCATCAACGTCCCCGGCACCGTGCGCGACGAGAACTGGACCTGGCGCATGCGCTGGCCCGCCGACCTGCTGCTCGACGACCCCGAGCCCCGCGAGCGGGCCGCGGCGCTGTGTGCGCTTGTGCACTCCTCGAGCGCGGTCCGCGCGCGGGACTGAGCTGGCCCGGCCTCCCCTCGACACCGCGCTTGCCCGCACGGGGCGGCGATGCGAGAATACGCCCCGCGTGTCTCGCTGAACCAGTCTCGTTGGAGGGGTCTATGAAGGCATGGTGGACAGGGCTGGCCGGGGTGGCGCTCGGCACAGCTCTCGCGTTCGCGCAGTCGGGCGCCGACCGCCTGACGGCCGACACCTTCGCGCCGCTCGCGTTCCGATCGATCGGCCCGAGTCTGACGACGGGGCGGATTTCGGATGTCGAGGTCGACCCGAAGAATCCGAGCGTGTGGTACGTCGCGGCGTCCAGCGGCAACCTCTGGAAGACCGAGAACCGCGGCAACACCTGGACGCCGATCTTCGAAACCTACGGGTCGTTCTCGCTCGGGTGCGTCAAGGTCGACCCGAAGAACTCGAACGTCGTGTGGCTCGGCACCGGGGAGAACAACAACCAGCGGAGCGTCGCGTTCGGCGACGGGGTCTACAAGTCCACCGACGGGGGCAAGACCTGGACGCGCATGGGGCTCGAGAGTTCCGAGCACATCCAGAACATCGTGATCGACCCGCGCGACTCCAACGTCGTCTACGTCACGGCCATCGGACCGCTGTGGTCGTCTGGCGGAGACCGCGGGCTCTACAAGACGACCGACGGGGGCAAGACCTGGCAGGCGGTCCTCACGATCAGCCCCGACACGGGCGTGACGGACCTGGTCATGGACCCCAAGCGTCCCGACGTCCTCTACGCCGCCGCCTATCAGCGCCGGCGCGCCGTCGGCCAGCTCATCGGCGGCGGGCCCGAAAGCGGCATCTACAAGAGCACCAACGGGGGGAAGACCTGGACGAAGCTGACCAAGGGCTTGCCCACGGTCGACATCGGCCGGATCGGGCTCGGGATCAACTGGCGGAATCCGAATAC
>CAYZKQ010000121.1:0-10270 GCA_964478975.1 uncultured Vicinamibacterales bacterium
GCGCCGGCCTGCCGGGCCCCCGCCGAGGCGGGCGGGTCGCGGGGTTGGGGTGCCGGCCGGCGGGCGCGGCGGCCGGCGTAGAATCGTGTCGAGGACGTGGCGTGGATGGAGTCGATCAGCCTATGAGCCTCGCGAATCGACCAGTCCGAGCGGCGCAGGCCGGGCCGCCGCCTCCCTTGCGGCCATCGAAGCGCCTCGACCCCTCGATCTTCAACCTGCCCGTCGAGCGCATGCGGGCGGGCTACTATTCGGACAAGTACTTCGTCCGCACGCGGGAAGTCCTCCTCAAGGACGGCTATCACCCGGTCGTGACGATGCAGGTGTTCCAGAAGCAGCACGCGTGGCTGGGGGGGATCGACGAGGCGATCGCGATTCTCAAGCTGTGCCTCACCGAGGGCTTCCGGTGGGAGGACCTCGAGGTGCGGGCGTTGTGGGACGGCGACGCGATCGAGCCGTGGGAGCCGGTCCTCGAGATCACGGGGCCGTATACGGCGTTCGCGCACCTCGAAACGCTCTACCTCGGGGTGCTCGCCCGCCGCACGAAGATCGCCACGAACACGCGCCGCGTGGTGGAGGCGGCGTGGCCGAAGCCCATCATGTTTTTCCCCGCCCGACACGACCACTGGCTGGTGCAGACCGGCGACGGGTACGCCGCGCACATCGCCGGCGCCATCGGCGTCTCGACCGACGCGCAGGCGTCGTGGTGGGGCAGCGAGGGCATCGGGACGGTGCCGCACGCGCTCATCGCGGCCTACGGCGGCTCGACGGTGGAGGCGAGCAAGGCGTTCGCCCGCCACATGCCCGAGCACGTCCACATCATCACGCTCGTCGACTTCGACAACGACTGCGTGACCACCTCGCTCGAGGTGGCGCGGGCGCTGGGCGACCGCCTCTGGGGCGTCCGGCTCGACACCGCGTCGACCATGGTGGACAAGTCGATCATTCCCCAGATGGGGACCTTCGACCCGCGGGGCGTCAACGCCCGGTTGGTCTGGAACGTGCGCGAGGCCCTCGACCGCGAGGGCTTCTCCCGCGTCAAGATCGTCGTCTCCGGCGGCTTCAACGCCGAGCGCATCCGGGAGTTCGAGGCGATGGGCGTGCCGGTCGACTCCTACGGCGTCGGCTCCGACCTGGTCGCCCACAACTACGACTTCACCGCCGACGTCGTGCGGCTCGAGGGCAAGCCGATGGCGAAGGTGGGACGGGGCTACCGGCCGAACCCGAGGCTGGAACGGGTGACCTGAGGCGCCGGGCTCAGCTGGCCGCCGGCCGGGTCAAAACGTCGCTCGTCGTCAGGACCGCCTGAAAGAGGAAGCTCGCCTGGCGGAGCGCCGCTTCCATATCGAAGGGGGTCAGGGCCGAGAGGGCGTCGACCGGGTGGATGACGCGGTACCACCGCAAGCCCGCGCTCGCCGCGGTGTAGTGGACGCAGATGCTGGCGACGGTGCCGCAGATGACGAGCGTGTCGAGCCCGCGCCGGCGCAGCTCGTGATCGAGGCCGGTCCCGTAGAAGCCGTCGTAGCGCACCTTCTCGAAGACGAGCTCGTCGGGCCGCGGGGCGAGTTCGTCCACGATGGCCCAGCCCCACGTGCCGCGCTCGGCGTGCCGCGGCCAGATGGTCCATTCCGGGTCGCCCTCCCGGTGCGTGTCCTGCGTATACATGACCGTCACGCCCGCCGCGCGCGCCCAGTCGAGCAGCCGCCGGATGACGGGCACCGTCGCGGCCGCACCCGGCACGCACAGCGCCCCGCGGGGATCGACGAAGTCGCGCTGCATGTCGACGACGAGGAGCGCCGTGCGCCGCGGGTCGATCGACACGTGCGTCGCGAGCGTGTATTCCGGCACCTCGACGGTCTTGCCCATTTGCCCGCTCCTCACGCCCGCTGCGGCGCGACGGCGATCCCGGTCGGGTCTCCCTCGAGCAGCACCGACTGGTACGCGTAGAGCGCCGGCGCGCCGCCCGTGTGGATGAACAACACGTGCTCGCCCGGCTGGAACCGGCCGCGCCGCACGAGACCGATGAGTCCGGCCATCGCCTTGCCGGTGTAGACGGGGTCGAGCAGGATGCCCTCCAGCCGGGCGACCATCTTGACCGCCTCGATCATCTCCGGCGACGGCAGCGAATAGCCCGGCCCGACCCACTCATCTAGGGCGACGACCGCCTCCCGGGGGATCCCGTCGCGGAGCCCCAGGAACGCCGCCGTCTCCTGGGCGAGCGCGTGGACGTTGCGCTCCTGCTCGGCGCGCGGGCGCCGCACGTTGATCCCGGTGATCGGAATGCCGCTGTGGTTGCCGATGAACCCGTTGAGTAAGCCCGCGTGGGTGCCGGCGCTGCCGCTCGCCACCACCACATGGTCGATGCGGAGGCCGAGCTGGAAGGTCTGGGCCAGCAGTTCTTCGGCGCACGCGACGTAGCCGAGGGCCCCGATGGGCGTCGACCCGCCCCCCGGGATGATGTACGCCTTCCGGCCGAGCGCCCGCACCTCCTCCGCCATCTCGCGCATCGCCGCGTCGAGGTCCGTACCGGCCGGGACGACGTGCACCTGCTCGACGCCGAGCAGGCGGTAGAGGAAATTGTTGCCGCTGGCGTCGGGCCGGTAGCTGCCGGGGACGCGCTCTTCCAGCAAGAGCCGGCACTTGAGCCCTTCCTTGATCGCCGCGGCGAGCGTCAAGCGGCAGTGGTTGGATTGCACCGCGCCCACCGTGATGAGCGTGTCGCAGCCCTTGGCGAGGGCGTCGGCCACGAGAAACTCGAGCTTGCGCGTCTTGTTGCCGCCGCCGGCCAACCCGAGCAGGTCGTCGCGCTTGATGTAGATCTCCGGCCCGCCGAGCGCCCGGCTGAGGTGTTCGAGCTTCTCGATGGGGGTCCACTTGTCCGTGTAGCGCCGCCGGGGAAAGCGAGCGAGATGCATGCAGGCCTCACGCGATGAACGAGCGACGAAGACGACGCCGGGGCCGGAAGGTCCGCTTCCGGCGGGCTGGTCCTTCAGTATAACAACACCGGGCGGCGCGGACGCCCGCCGTTCGCCGCGCCGTCCGTGCGACGTCGGCGGCGGTGCGACCCGCCGTGGTCGAAGCGCGCGTTCGAACGGATCTTCCGCGGGGCCGACTGCGGGCAGCCCCCCCGCGGCCCGGGATCCTGAGAAGGAACCCGGGTTCGGCGGGATTCGTTTCTACGCTGTAGACTGGTCGGGCCGCGCCGATGATCCAAGTTCAGGGCCTGCGGAAAGTCTACGGCGAGGTGGTGGCCGTGGACGAGGCGACCTTCATGGTCGAGCCGGGGGAGATTTTCGGGCTCCTCGGCCCGAACGGGGCGGGCAAGACGACCACGATCGGGTGCATCTCCGGGCTGCTGCGACCGACGAGCGGGCGCGTCCGGGTGCTCGGCCACGACGTCGTGGCCGACGCGCGGGCGGCGCGCGCGGGACTGGGGGTCGTCCCGCAGGAGGTCGCGCTGTACGAGGAGCTCTCGGCGACCGACAACCTCCGCTACTGGGGAGCGGCTTACGGGCTCAGGGGGGCCGAGCTCAGGCATCGCGTCGCCGAGGTGCTCGAGATCACCGGCCTCGCTGACCGGGCCCGCGAACCGGTGAAACGCTTCAGCGGGGGTATGAAGCGGCGGCTGAACTTCGCCTGCGGGATCGTCCACCGCCCGCGCGTGTTGCTGCTCGACGAGCCGACGGCCGGGGTGGACGCCCAGACGCGCGTGCGGCTGCTCGAGCTCGTCAGATCCGAAGCCCGCGCCGGGACCTGCGTCCTCTACACCACGCACTACATGGAGGAAGCCGAGAGCCTGTGCGATCGACTGGCCGTCATGGATCGGGGGCGCCTCCTGGCCGTGGGCACGCTGCCCGAGCTGCGGCGCCTGACCGGCGAGCGCGATCTGGTGCGCTTCACCGGTCTGTTCGACCCGGCACGCGTCCGGGCCTCGCTCGGCGGGCTGGAGGGGACCGACGTGCTCAGCCTGGACGGCGCCGGGCTCGTCGTGTCGGTCGAGGGGGCGTCCCGCCGGTTGCCCGCGCTCTTCGGGGCCCTCGCCGCCGCCGGCGCCGACGTCCGCGAAACCATCATCACGCAGCCGAGCCTGGAGGCGCTGTTCATCAAGCTGACCGGCCGCGAGCTGCGGGAGTGACGGCGGCAGGACCTCGCGCCGGCAGGGAGGCGCGCGTGCGCTTCATGTGGCTGACCGCTCGGAAGGATCTCCGGCGCCGGCTCGCCGACTGGCCGGCGCTCGCGCTCTGGCTCGGCATTCCCGTTGCCGTCGGCGTGATCATGGGCCTGGCCTTCGGGCGCCAGGGAGCCGCCCCGCAGGTGCACGTCCTGTTGGCCGACGAGGACGACTCGATGCTCGGGCGCGCGCTGGAAGGCGCCGCCTCGTCCGGCCGGGGCGCCGGAGTGGTGCGCATCGAGCGGGTCGCGTCGGCCGAGGAGGGGCGCCGACGGATGCAGGCGGGCGAGGCGTCGGCTCTGCTCATCTTGCCGAAGGGGTTCGTCGACGCGGTGCTCGAGCGCCGGCCCGCCACCGTCACCCTCGTGACGAACCCCGCCCAGCGGATCCTGCCCGAGATCGCGCGGGCCGGGGCGGAGATGCTGGTAGAAGGGGCGTTCTACGTTCAGGAGCTGGTCGGCGACGAGATCCGCGCGTTCGTCGACAGGCGGCTGCCCGGGACGCGCACCTTCGCCGACACCGACGTCGCCGCGCTGGCGGCGGCGATCAACCGCGTCATCCGGCGGCTCGACCCGGTGCTCATTCCCCCGGTGTTGTCGCTCGAGGAGGCGCCGGGCGGACCCGAAACCGAGGACGTCGGGTTCCTGGCGCTCTTTGTCCCTTCGATGCTGTTCATGTCCCTGCTCTTCGTGGGCCGCGGGATGAGCGACGACCTCTGGGACGAGCGGCGGCTGGGGACGCTCGCCCGGGCGGCGGTGCTCCCGCATCCGGCGGCGGCGTTTCTCGGCGGCAAGGTGCTGGCGGCCGGTCTCTTCATGGCGGCCCTCTCGGCGGCGGGGGCCGGGCTGGTCGTCGCGGCGGCTGATGTACCCATCGGCCGCGTTCCGGCCGCCGTCGCCTGGTGCACCTATAGCGGGGTGGTGGTCGTCTGCCTTTTCTTCGTCCTGCAGTTCGCGGCGTCGACCGCGCGCGGCGCGAACCTCATGACCACGATGGTGGTCTTCCCTCTCATGATGGTGGGCGGGTCGTTTTTTCCGTTCGAGACCATGCCGGCCTGGATGGCGGCGGTCGGACGCCTGACGCCGAACGGCCAGGGGGTGGTGCAGCTCCGCGCCGTGCTGGCCGGCGAGGTCGGCGCGGGCGGGCTCGTCCTCGCGGGGCTGGCGATGGGTCTGCCCGCCCTGGGCGCCTTTCTGCTTTCGGCGAGGCTGCTGCGCGGGCGCTTCGCGGCGGGAGCGTGACGATGCGACCCGCGTGGTTCGTCGCGCGCACCGACGCAGCTCACCTGTTGCGGCACCGCGAGACGATCCTGTGGGTGTTCGTGATGCCGCTCGTGTTCTTCTACTTCATCGGGACGGTCACCGGCGGCTCGTCGGGGCTCCGGGGGCCCGCCGATCGGCCCGACCCCCTGGCGCTCGAGGCGCCCGCCGACGCCGGGTTTCTCGTCGACGCCCTCGCGGCGCGCCTCGAACGGGAACACTTCCAGGTACTGCGGCCGGCGAGCGGCGACGCGTTCGCCCGAGCGCGCCGGCGGCTGGTCGTCCCGTCGCCACGGTCCGGGCGCGCCTTTACGGAGGCGGTGCTCGCCGGCGAGCGGCAGACGCTCGTGCTCCGGTCCGACCTCGAGGGGCCGCGGGCGCGGTTCGACCGCGTGCGCGTCGCCCGCGCGGTGTACGGGCTCGTGGCGGATCTGGCCGTCGTGGCCGCCCGCGGCGAAGCGGCCGCCGCCGAAACCCTCGCGGCGGTCGCGGCCACGCCCCGGTCCATCCGCCTGGACGTCGTGCCGGCGGGGCGGCGCGTGCGCGTGCCTACGGGCTACGAGCAGACCATCCCCGGTACGCTCGTGATGTTCACGATGCTCGTGCTGCTGACGAGCGGGGCGATCCTGCTGGTCATCGAGCGCGAGGAGGGTCTGCTGCGGCGCTTGGCCTCGACGCCGATCCCGCGCTGCGCGGTCGTGACGGGCAAGTGGAGCGGCCGGCTGGTGCTCGGCTTCGTGCAGATCGCCTTCGCCATGCTGGCCGGCACGCTGCTCTTCGACATGCGCTGGGGTGCGAACCTGCCGATGGTCGGCCTGGTGCTCGCAGCGTGGGGCGCTTGGTGTGCCTCGCTCGGCTTGCTCGCCGGCAACCTCGCGCGCACGCGGGACCAGATGGCCGGGGTCGGGGTGCTCGCGACCCTGGTGCTCGCGGCGCTCGGCGGCTGCTGGTGGCCGATCGAGATCACCCCACCCTGGATGCAGGCGCTGGCCCTCGCGCTCCCCACCGGCTGGGCGATGGACGCGCTGCACCGGTTGGTGAGCTTCGGGGATCCCTGGACGGCGGCGATGCCCCATCTGCTGGCGCTCACGGCGGCGGCGATCGCGGTCGGAGCGGCGGGCGTCAGGACGTTCCGATATCACTGACCGGGTCCGGCGCGGTTGACGCCCGGGCCGTCTTCCCGAATAATCCCCCCGCGCGGGTCTGCCAGGAGGAGAGGAGGGCGACGTGCGGAGAGAGAAGACGCGACAGCGGCCAGGCTGGGTGGCGGCGTGTGCCGGCGCGGTGGCGCTGGCGCTGGCGGGCTGGACCCTGGGCCGGGCGCAGGCGCCCGGACCCTACGACGTGCTCATCCGCAACGGCCGCATCGTCGACGGGACGGGCAGCCCGTGGTACCGGGGCGATGTCGCCGTGCGCGGTGACACGATCGTGGCGGTGGGGCCCCGGGTGGCGGGGACGGCGGCGCGGGTCATCGACGCCGCGGGCCAGGTCGTGGCGCCGGGGTTCATCGATCTGCACACGCACGCGCGCCGCGGCATCTTCGACGTGCCGACGGCCGACAACTACGTGCGCCAGGGCGTGACCACGCTCCTGGAAGGACCCGACGGGGGGTCGCCGATCCCGCTCAGGCCGTTTCTCGAGAAGGTGGCGGCGACGAAGATCACCCCGAACTTCGGCATGTTCATCGGCCAGGGCTCCGTGCGGAGCGCCGTCATGGGCGAGGTGGACCGCCAGGCGACGCCCGAGGAACTCGAGAAGATGAAGGCGCTCGTGCGCCAGGGGATGCTGGACGGCGCCTTCGGGCTGAGCAGCGGGCTCTTCTATGTCCCCGGCAATTTCACGCCGACCGAGGAGGTCATCGAGCTGGCGAAGGTGGCGGGCTCGCTGGGCGGCATCTACATCTCGCACATGCGGGACGAAGCCAGCCGCGTCGTCGACAGCGTGCGCGAGACGATCCGGATCGGGGAAGAGGGCGGCTTGCCAACGCAGGTGACGCACCACAAGATCATCGGGCCGGCCAACTGGGGGAAGAGCGTCGAGACGTTGCGGCTCGTGGACGAAGCGCGGGCGCGCGGGGTGGACGCGACGATCGACCAGTACCCGTACACCGCGTCGGCGACGAGCATTCAAGCCGCGCTCCTGCCGCAGTGGGCGCAGGAAGGCGGGCGCGAGGCGGTCCTGGGGCGCCTGAAGGACCCTGCGACGCGCGCGAAGATCAAGGCGGCGAGCGTGTTGCTCTTGAAGAACGAGCGCGGCGGGGGCGACCCGCGGAACGTGGTCATCTCCAACTGCGGCTTCGACCCGTCGCTCGCCGGCAAGAACCTCGCCGACATCACCGCGGGTCGGGGGTTGCCGGTGACCATCGAGAACGCGGCCGAGACCGTGTTGTGGATCGTCGAGCGCGGCGGGTGCGGCGGCATCTTCCACGCGATCAGCGAGGACGACCTCGTGCGCATCCTCCAGCACCCGGCGACCATGATCGCATCCGACGGCGAGGTCCCCATCTTCGGCCGCGCCCATCCCCACCCGCGGAGTTACGGCACGTTCGCGCGCGTCCTGGGGGTGTACGTCCGCGAGAAGAAGGCGATCACCCTGGAAGACGCCGTGCGCAAGATGTCGTCGTTCCCGGCGCAGCGCATCGGCCTCGCCGACCGCGGGCTGGTGCGTCCCGGCATGAAAGCGGACCTCGTCGTGTTCGACCCGGCGGCGGTGCGCGACACCGCGACATTCCAGCAGCCGCATCAGTACGCGGCGGGGGTCTCGGTGGTGCTGGTCAACGGCGAGGTCGTCTACGAGAACGGCCGGATGACCCCGGCGCGCCCGGGGCGCGTGCTCTACGGGCCGGCGTTCCAGCGATGATCGCGCGGGGCCTCGGGCCCCGCCGCAAGAGGCGGCGGCAGCTATGCGGACGGTGCCGATCGTGTCGATCGCTTCGCTAGTCCTCCTGATGGCGATCTTCCGCGACGTGGACCGGCCGGCGGCGAGACAGACCGGCGACCGCGTCGCGGCCATCCACGCGCGGACGCCCTTCGTCGACATGCACGCCCACCCGAGCCGGTTCCACCGCGCCAACGTCCCGCGGATCCTGCCCGACGAGCTCCAGCGCTACCGCGCCGGGCTTATCGACGTCGTGGTCGCCAATATCAGCACGGACGCGATCTACAGCGGCCGCTTCGTGACGGCGGATGGCACCGAGGTGCCGGCCCGCGAGTACCGGCCGAAGCCTGGCGAGGCCTACGCCTTCACGCTCGAGCGCCTGGCCAAGATTCAGAAGACCGTGGACGACGGCGACGCGCTGCTGGCGACGCGGCCCGAGGTCGTGCAGCAAGCCCGCGCGCGCGGCACTGTGGCCATCGTGGCGGCGCTGGAAGGGGCCGACGGGCTCGAGGGGCGCCTCGACCACCTCCGCGACCTGCACCGCCGCGGGCTGCGGTTGCTCCAGCTCGTCCACTTCCGCGCGAACGAGCTGGGGCACATCCAGACGTATCCGTATTCGCCGGGCGGCCTGACCCCGTTCGGCGTCGCGGCGGTGCAGGAGGCGAACCGCCTGGGGATCGTGGTGGACCTCGCCCACGCCAACACCGAGACCATCATGGATACGCTCCGCGTCTCCCGGGCACCCGTGCTCTTCAGCCACACCTGTGTCAAGGCGCTCTACGAGACCGACCGGGCCCTGAGCGACGAAGAGATCAAAGCCATCGCCCACCGGGGCGGCGTGATCGGGATCTGGCCCAACGGCGACACCAACCCCACAATGGCCGACCTCGTCCGGCACCTGGACTACGTCCGCCGGCTGGTCGGCGTCGACCACGTCGGGATCGGGAGCGACCTGCGCGGGATGAGCCGCTACACCGAGGGCTTCGGCGAAGACGCCAATTTCCGCGCGATCGCCGAAGCCCTGCTCGCGGCCGGCTTCACGGACGAAGAGGTCGGCAAGGTCATGGGCGGCAACTTCATGCGGGTGTGGGCCCAGGTGCTCGACGTCGCAACCGCTCGTTGACCTTGCGCATCACCTCGAACGCGTCGGCGACGTAGAGCACGTCGGCCTTGCCGCGTGCCCACCCGCAGTCGGGGTCGAGATTGATCGCCCGGCGCTCGGTGATGAACCGCCAGCCGACGACGTGAGGCTCTTCGCCGTGGCAGCAGGTTGAGAGCCCCTTGCGATGGCGCGGAGTCGACCCCGTCTGGCCCACCTGGTGGAGGTGGGTCAGGAACGGCAGGACCGCGTGTCCTTCGCCGCTCAGATCCACGAGCGACTTGCTCCCGCCGAGGGAGGCCCGGCTCCGCTCGAGGAACTCGAGGATGATCTCCTCGGCCTCGGCGACGTGCACGCGGCCGTCCGCTTGCTTCTTCGTCCAACCAGCCCCCGCGACGAACAGCAGGTCGGCGTCCGGGCGGATCGTCGACGCGCCGGACGCCGGCGTTTCCATCCCGACGACACGCGTCCGTTGGTGCGCCGGGGTGACGCCGACCTCGACCGCCTCGATCTCGATGCCGGCCGTCCCGCTCTCCGGCGCACTCCACGGCGGGTGGCAGCCCGGGTCGACCAGGATGACCCACGGGCGTTCGCGCCGCTGAATCCGGGCTTCCAGCCGCTGCCTGTAGTACCACCGGACCACCGTCAGGGTTCCGTCGGGCCCGCCGCCCTCGCCCTCGCGCGGCGCGCCGCGGTCGGCCTCCAGACGTACGACGTGGGTGTCGATCCGTCCGCCGACGCGGCACGCGACCGCGGGCAGCGACCGCGCCCAGCGCGAGCTGTGCGGCGCGACGATGAGCGACGCGCCGGCTCTGCGCGCGATCGCCTCGGCCGCGGCGGCGTCGGTCGCGGCGCGCGCCTCGGCCG
>CAYZKQ010000122.1:0-10158 GCA_964478975.1 uncultured Vicinamibacterales bacterium
GCTCCGCCCACGTCCGCCCGCCGGCGCCCTGGGCCCGCGCGGCCGACCGGCGGCCCAAGGCCGCGGCGTACGCCACGACCTCGCTCGCGCGCCCCCACTGCGGCGGCCCGTAAAGGGCCGCCCGACGCACGTGCGTGGCTCGGTCGCTCTCGCTCGCCTCGGCGGGCCTGAAGGCCCGCGCTACGTACGAGTAGTACTCGCTCGTCAGGGGTACGTTACCCCCGCGCCGTCGCCTCACCGAGCAGCTCGTGGAGCAGCTCGACGAGCATGACGAGGGAGAACGGCTTGGTGAGGAGACGGGTGGCCGGGCGCAGCTTCTCGAGGCCGTCGGATTCACCAGGCACCGCGGAAAAAATGATGACCGGCGCCGGCGGCGGAATCGAGACGATGACCTCGCGACCGGAGCCGCGGGGAAGCCGCAGGTCGACGATGGCCGCGTCGAAGCGCCGCTCGGCGAGCGCGTCGATCGCCTCGTCCGCCGTCTCGCACCCGACCACGTCGAACCCGTGAAGCTTGAGGAACTTCTCGAGCGGGGCGCGCACCCCGCGGTCGTCCTCGACCACCAGGACCAGCGGCCGGCGCCGGCGTGCAGAAGGCCGCGTGGCGCTCATGCTATAGTTCGATATCGGTCTCAGTCGCCTCTGACTTCATGTGGCGGGCCCGACCGTCCCGCCGACGAACCGACGAGGAGGTCTTCCCATGCATGCGCACTTCACCATGAGCGTGACCGCCTTCGCCATCGCCCTGGCCCTCAGTGCGCCAGTGGCCGCCCAGAAGACGACGCGCATCCACGAGGGTCGCGGGGGCAGCCCGCACGAGCGCACGGAGTGGACCATCGACGGCGCCACGATCGCGATCGAGTACGGCCGTCCCTACGTCAAGGGCCGGACGATTTTCGGCAACGTCGTGCCGTACGGTAAGGTGTGGCGCACCGGCGCCGACGAAGCCACCACCCTCACGACCGACCGGACCCTGGTCTTCGGCGACCTGACACTGCCCCCGGGCAAGTACACCCTGTGGACCTGGGTCGACGACAAGGGGCCCTGGCAGCTCATCGTCAACAAGGAGACCGGCCAGTGGGGAACGGCCTACAAGGCGGATCAGGATCTCGGGCGCGTGAACCTCAAGGTCGAGGCGCTGTCCGCGCCGGTCGAGCAGCTCACGATCGCGATCGACGATACCCCCGGGCCCGGCGGCGTGCTGAAGATCGACTGGGAGAAGACGCGCGCCTCCGTGGCCTTCACCGTCAAGTGACGGTCCGGCGGGTTGGCTGCGCGAGAACATTGGAGCCGGCGCGTTGGTCACCTCCGGGCGTCGGACGTACAATGTCTCGCGGTGGGCCGCTAGCTCAGTGGTAGAGCATCTGACTTTTAATCAGAGGGTCGCAGGTTCGATCCCTGCGCGGCCCACCAGGGTTCCTTCCAGTCGCGCGGTCCCGACGACGTCCCGCGCCCATGATAAGATGAGACGGTTTCGCACTCGCCGCACGCGCGCGGCAGGTCCCCATCGTCCAGAGGCCTAGGACGCGGCCCTTTCAAGGCCGAAACACGGGTTCGAATCCCGTTGGGGACGCCACCCGCCTCCGTGCCGGTCCCGTGCCCGTTTCCCCGATCACGCACGACGCCGCCCCGGCCCTGCTCCTCACGCGGTCGCGGTAAGATTCAGACGCGCGAAGGCCCATGCTGACGCCCACGCTCACCAACGTGGAAGCCCGCATGCGCGACGGGACCGTCTTGCGCGCCGACGTCTACCGCCCGCCCGGAGAGACGCCCGTGCCCGCGGTCTTGATCCGCACCCCGTACAACAAAGACGCCTGGCGCGACCGCCCATTCGTCGCGAGCGTTCTCGAACGCCGCCTCGCGCTCGTCATCCAGGACGTCCGGGGACGCTACGCGTCCGACGGTGAGTTCGACCCGTACCGCCAGGAAGGCCGCGACGGCTACGACACTCTCGCGTGGCTGGCGGCCCAAGCGTGGTGCAGCGGCCGAATCGGCATGTGCGGCCTCTCGTATCCCGGGGCCGTGCAGTGGCTCGCCGCGGTGGAAACGCCGCCGGCGCTCGCGTGCATCTTCCCGGCCATGTGCTTCTCGTCAGGCCGGCAGTTCTTCTACTTCGGCGGCGCCTTCGACCTCTCCTGGATCCCGTGGGCCGCCCTCAACATCGCCCCCGAGGCACGCCGGCGCCGCGGTCTGCCCGGCCCCAGGACGCCGCAAGAGGCCCGCGAGCACTGGCGGCTCGCCGCGCGCGACGCGTTCCGGCACGTCCCCCTCCTGACGCTCCCTCTCCTCAAGGACGTCGCGCCGTTCTTCTACGAATGGCTCGACCATCCCGACGATGGTGACTTCTGGGCGTTCGCCGACATCGAAAGCCGGCATCCGCGCGTCACCGTACCGAGCTTCAACTTCACCGGCTGGCACGACGAGGGGTACGGCCCGGTCGGGGCTGTGCGCAACTTCCTCGGGATGCGCGCCCGCGGAGCCACGCCCGCGGCCCGGGCACCCCGGCTGGTCATCGGTCCCTGGACCCACGGCGAGCCGTCCGCGAACCCCACCCGGGTAGGCGACCGCGACTTCGGTCCCGCAGCAGGACTCGACTACGAGGCTTTGGTGCTCGACTGGTGCGAATGGCACCTGCGCGGCGTCGACCGCGGCGTGGGCCAGGCCGCCCCGGTCCGCGTCTTCGTCATGGGCGCCAATCGCTGGCAGGAAGGCACCACCTGGCCGCCGGCCCCGCTCGCCCCGCGCCCCCTCTACCTGCGCGCCGGCAGGCGTCTCGCCTGGGCGCCGCCGACCGGCCCTGAGCCGCCGGACGCGTACCGCTACGACCCGCGCGACCCCGTCGAGGACCCGCACTACGACCGAGGGCTCGGCCCGCACGACCAGCGCGTCCTGATGTCCCGGCCCGACGTCCTCACCTTCACCAGCGCTCCCCTCGATGAGGACCTGGAGGTCATCGGGCCGGTGGAATTCCGCCTCTGGGTGGCGTCGTCGGCGCCGGATACCGACATCTTCGCGCGGCTGCTCGACGTGGAACCCGACGGGACCGCGTGGAACCTGATGAGTCCGACCCTCGAGGTTCTGCGCCTCCGCTACCGACTGAGCGAGCGCGAGCCGCAGTTGCTCGTGCCCGGCGTCGCCCACGAGATCGCCCTGCGGTCGGGCCTCACGGCCAACCGCTTCCGGCGCGGCCACCGCGTGGGGGTGCAGATCGCGAGCAGCTTGTTTCCGCACCTCGACCGCAACCCCAACACGGGCCGGCCGGCGGCGGTGGAAGATCGCCTGGTTCCGGCGACGCAGACGATTTTCCACGACGCGTCCCGGCCCTCGCGGGTCATCCTCCCAGTCGTTCAGTGAAGCGCCGGTGTTCCCGGGGTGCGCACGCGCCACGGGCCGTCGTGATACGCTCCTGCAAGCGACCAGCGTCCACCCGGAGGTCGCCTGGAGGAGCCCCGATGTCCCGCGCGCCGATCCGACGCTCGCTGTGGTCTGCCACGGTCCTGGCCCTCGCCCTTCTCCTGCGGCCCGGCCCGGCTTCGGCACAGGAGCCGGCCGAACCTCTGGCCCTGACCCACGCCACCGTCGTGGACGTCCGCACAGGCCGGCTCTTGGCGGACACGACGGTCGTGATCCGCGACGGGCGGATCGCGTCGGTCGGGCCGGCGGCGCCACCCGGCATCCGGACGCTCGACTTGCGGGGCAAGTTCCTGCTACCCGGTCTGGTCGATGCCCACACCCACCTCGCGAGTCGGACCGCGGCGCGCACCGCGCTCCTCTCGGGCGTCACGACCGTCCGCAGCTCGGGCGTCTCGAACTTCTGGGACGTCGGCCTGCGCGAGCTGGTGAAGCGCGGCTATCTCGCCGGACCTGACGTGGCGGCCAGCGGCTATCACGTGCGCCCGCGGCTCGCCGAGGAGGCGTTTTTCAACGAGCCCGGGCTCGGCGACCTGATGGGCGGTCTGACCACGATCGACGCCCTGCGCCGCGTCGTCCGCTTCAACCTCGCGCACGGCGTCGACTGGATCAAAGTGCTCGCGACCGAACGCGCGGGGACGCCCGACACGGACCCGCGCCAGCAGGTGTTCAGCGAGGCGGAACTCAGAGCGGTCGTCGACGAAGCGGCCGCCAAGAACGTCCCCGTGCAGGCGCACGCTCACGGCGACGAAGGTGCGCGCGCGGCCGTCCTGGCCGGGGTCCGCAGCATCGAGCACGGCACGTATCTGTCGGACCAGACACTGGCGTTGATGAACGAACGCGGGACCTTTTTCGTCCCCACCTACACGACGGTGATCGACCTGGCCGAACCCGGAGGCGATTACGACCAGGCGGCGCTGCAGATCCGCGGCCGGCACATGCTCCCGCACCTGCGGAGCGCGGTCCAGCGCGCCCACCGCCTCGGCGTCAAGCTCGTCACGGGCGCCGACACGAGCTACGGTCCGGCGAGCGTGACGCGCATCGCGCACGAGATCGCCAATTTCGTCGAGCTGGGAATCCCACCGCTCGCGGCAATCCAGGCCGCGACCTTGACGGCGGCCGAGCTCCTCCGCCTGACCGGCCGCATCGGCGCCGTCGAACCGGGCTACGAAGCCGACCTGATCGCCGTCGACGGCAATCCGCTCGACGATGTCCGGGTGTTGCAGGATGTGTTGCTGGTCGTGAGCAACGGCCGGGTCGTCCTCGACCGGATCGATCCAGCCCGCCACGGGCGGCCCTGAACGCCGCGGCGCCCCCGCGGGGCGGCGGCCGGCCCCGCGCCCCTGTCGACCTGGACGCCTTCGGAGGCCGGCCGCTCGAGCCCGCTCGGTTCCCCTCGCGACCGCTGGTCAGAACCGCTCAGGCGTTCTCCTTCTTGTGGCAGTCGGTGCACTTGGCGGGTGGCTTCTTGCCGGCCGAGGCGGCCTGCGTATGGCAGTCGACGCAGGTCCCTTTCTTGGCCATCGGGTCGTGGAAGGCCGCCTGATACTTCGTCTTCATCGGGGCCACGGCGGTCTTCGTGTGGCAGTCGCTGCACTTCTGCTGCTGGGCTTTCAGCGGCTTCTCGGGCTTCGAGGGGTGATGGCAGTTCTCGCACTTGGCCCCGTACTCCTTGGTGTGCTTGGCGTGCTCGAACTTGACGCCCCCGATCGGCGCGCCCTTGAGAATGACCGTGCCCGGTTCCTTGGCCGCCTGGGCGTACGCCAGCGGGAGCGCGATCAGCCCGACCGCGGCCACAGCGACCAGCGCTCGCAAGAACGTTCTCATGACCTTCGCACCTCCTGTCTCCAGGCCCCCCAGTCGCTTCCAGCCGCCCCGCCTACAGGCTACCGCCTCGACCGCTCCGGCGCAAGCGGGAACGCGCCATGCCCGCCCCCAGCGCCGACCCATGGGCGGCTTCTCATCGGGCCTGCAGCCCTGGTTTATCATGTGGAGTCCGGAAGAACGGAGGTCCCATGCGCCTGTCACTCGCGCCCACGGCCGTCGCCGGGGCGTATCTGATCGAGTCGCCGGTCTTCCGGGACGCCCGCGGGTCTTTCACCACCGTCTTCGAAGCCCGGGAGGTCGCGGCCCTCGGGCTCGACTTGCCGGTCATCCAGTGCCAGATTGCGCGGAATCCGCGGGCCTACACGCTCCGCGGCCTGCACTACCAGGCGGAGCCGAGTGCGCAGGCCAAGCTCGTCCGTTGCCTCCGCGGGCGGATCTGGGACGTCGCGGTCGACCTCAGACCCGACTCGCCGACCTTCACGCGCTGGGCGGCGGTCGAGCTCACCGAAGAGAGCGGCCGTGCCTTCTACATTCCGGTGGGCTGCGCCCACGGCTACCTGACGCTCGCCGACGACTCGGACATCTTGTACCTGGTGAGCAACATTTACGACCCTGCCCGGGAACGAGGCGTCCGCTGGAACGACCCGGCGTTCGGCATCGAGTGGCCGGCCGCGCCGGTGGTGATCGCCGAACGGGACGCCACCTTCCCCGACTTCGCTCGGCCGCCTCTCGGCAGGGAGCAGGCGTCCGGCACCCGCTGAGGCCGGCCCCGAGGGTTGCGGCATGCGACGCTTCGGCGCGCCCGTCGCCGCCTCGGCGCTCTTCATCCTGTGGGCCCCCTTCATTGGCGAAGTGCGCGACACGCTCCGGCGTGCCGCCCCGGCGCTCTTCGTGCCCATCGTCGGGGGCGGCGTCGCTCTCCTGATTCTGGCTCTCCTCGCGGCCGCGCTCCTGCGCATCCGCACCGCGCGCCGTGCGCGCTGCAGCGCCATCGCTACGGCGCTGGCCGGGTTCGCCGTCTGGGTCTCCGCGCTCCGGACGGGTCGAGGCGAAGTCGACGCGGTGGAGCTCGTCCACTTCCTGGAGTACGGGCTGCTCGGCACCCTCTTCTACCGCGCCGTCCGTGAGGGCGCGGGGGACCAGACGGACCCCTCGGCTCTCGCGATTCCCCTGCTCTGCGGGACGCTCGCGGGGACGCTCGAAGAGTGGGTCCAGTGGCTCGTGCCGACGCGCGTCGGCGAGGCGCGCGACGTCGCGCTGAACCTCTACGCGGTGGCGTGCGGGCTGCTCTTCGGCCTCGGCCTGCTCCCGCCTGCGGCGTGGCGCTGGCGCCTGTCTCCGCGCGGCCGGCGCGCGGTGTGCCGTCTGGCCGCAGCCGTCCTGGTCGTCTTCGCCGCCTTCTTCGACTGCGCGCACCTCGGGAACGAGATCCGCGACCCGGAAATCGGCCGGTTCCGCTCCTACTTCACCGCGGCCGAATTGCTCGCGCTGCAGCAGGTCCGCGCCGAGGAGTGGCGGGCCCATCCGCCGCGCCGCCTCGAGCCCCTCTCGAAGGAGGACTACTACTTGACCGAGGGCGGCTGGCACGCGCAGGTCCGCAACGACGCCTACGCGGCGCGCGCTTTCGACGCGGCGTGGCGCGAGAACCGCATCCTCGAGAAGTACTTCGCGCCGTTCCTGGACCTGCGCTCGTTCGCGAGCGGCCAGCCGCACCGCTGGCCGCCCGCCCAGCGCGCCGAAGTCGAAGCCGGCCGCGCCGCAGCCTCGGTCTCGGAGTATGTGAGCCCGGCCGGGCTCGCCCGCGTCTACATCCGCCCCGCGCGGTCCGTCCTCTGGACCTCAGCGCTCATCGCGGCCGCCGCCCTGCTCCTGCTCGGGGGTGTGCAACTCCCACCGACGCGTTGGTCGACCGGCCGACCCTTGCCGCCTCCGCGCGGAGCGGACTACAATCGTCGAGTTTGACCACAACCGACCCCGGGGAGGAGGGGCTCGATGCCGTTCATCATCACGGATCCGTGCATTGGCACGAAGGATACCGCCTGCGTAGATGTCTGCCCGGTCGACTGCATCCATCCGCGCAAAGACGAGCCGGAGTTCGCGCAGGCGACGATGCTGTATATCCATCCCGAGGAGTGCATCGATTGCGGGGCGTGCGTGCCGGCGTGTCCGGTGACGGCCATCTACGACGGGATCGATTCGACGCCGTCGAGTCAGAAGGACCTCATCGAAGCCAACGCCGTCTACCGGGCCGGCGACCCGGAAGCTTTCGCCAAGGCCGAGGCCATCGTCAAGCGGCACATCGAGACGCACCCTGAGCTGATGGCCATCCCGCCGGCGGAGCGCCAGGCGGCGCACACGTGAGTTGAGGCGCCGGCGCGGCGGGCTCGTACCGTTCAGTACCCGTCCGCCTCGAGCCTGACCTTGCCCGCAAAACGCCGGTAGGTGAAGACCGCGTAGGCGGCCACCAGCAGCATGCCCGGGAGGAACCAGGCCAGGCCCACCCGCAGGCTGTACGCGCCGGTCGCCGCCTGGTACACGTCGAGCCCGCCGCCGGCGGCCGCGCTGGCCGGCAACACCAGGGGGTAGAGCCCGAACGCCACGCTCGCCAGCAGGCCGGCGAGGTAGGCGCTCGAGGCGAGGAACGCGGCGAGCTCGGCGCGCCGCCGGTCACCGATCCAGACGCCCGCCAGCCCCCCGAGGACGATCGCCGCCGGCAGCCATCCCGCCGGCTGGGCCTGCAGCCGCGCGGCCACGTGCGGCTGCAGCCGGATTGTCACCGCCGTGACGGCGGCCGTCCACACGACCACGCCCCACCACATCAGCCGGGCGGCTCGAGCCGCGCGTGCCTGCACGGGTCCGGTCGTCTTGTACACGAGCCAGCGCGCCCCGTGGAGCGCGAGCGCGGCGGCTGTGCCGATTCCCACGAGCCCCGTGTACCAGTCCAGAATCCCCGGCTGCGGGCCCGGGCGGAAATCCGTCCAGAGAGGGAGGAAAAACCGCCGCTCGGCGTCGAGGGGCACGCCCCGCACGACGTTGCCGAGCGCGACACCCAGGCACACCGCCAGGAGGAGGCTCGCGCCGGCAAACACCACGTCCCAGAACGGCCGCCAGAGGTCGTTGTCGAAGTGGTGGCGGACCTCGATGGCGACGCCGCGCAGCACGAAGAGCCAGAGCACGATCATGAGCGGCAGGTAAAACCCGCTGAAGCCCGCCGCGTACAGCACCGGAAAGGCCAGATACAAAGCGCCGCCCGCTGCGATGAGCCACACCTCGTTGCCGTCCCAGACCGGGCCGATGCTCTGCAGGACCAGCCGCCGCTCGTCGTCGGTCCGCGCGACAGCCAAATGGAGGATCCCGGCCCCGAGGTCGAAGCCGTCGAGGACCACGTAGGCGGCCAGCATGGCCGCCACGATCACGAACCACCACGTTTCCACGCGATCGCCTCCGGTCCTTCGCCTCTCCGGCGCCCGGTCGGGCGTCCGGCGTCCGTCAGGGTTGCGGGCCGCGTTCGACCTCGCGGTAGACGAGGAGCAGGCACACCAGGCTGAGCACCGTGTAGAGCCCCATGAATCCGATGAGCGTAAAGAGCGTGTTGCCGGCCGAGACGTTCGGCGAGGCGCCCGCCTCGGTGCGCATCAAGCCGTAGATGAGCCACGGCTGGCGCCCGAGCTCGGCGGTCAGCCAGCCGGCGGTGTTGGCGATGTAGGGAAACGGCAGGAGCAGGGCGAGCGCCCACAGGGTCCGCCGCGACTGCTCGAGCCGCCCCCGCACCAGGAGCCAGAGCGCGACCCCGAGCACCGCGATGAAGATCGTCCCCAACCCCACCATGATGTGGTAGGCGTAGTAGACGAGCGGCACGTTGTCCGGCCAATCCTGTCGGGGGAACTCCATCAACCCCTTCACCTCGGCCGACCAGCGCTGATACGTCAAGACGCTCAACATGCGCGGCACGTGCAGGGGGTTGTCGAGCTCGAGGCGGGCCATGTCCGGTTGGCCGATCAGCACGAGCGGCGCGCCCTCGACGGTCCGGAACAGCCCTTCCATCGCCGCGAACGTCACCGGCTGGTGCCGCGCCACGAGCTTGCTCTGCTGGTCGCCGGTCGGGAAGGCCACGAGCACCGCCGCCGCGCACCCCATCGGGACCCCGAGGCGCAGGAAGGTCCGCGCCGCCACGCCGTGCCGGCCGAGCAACAGATACCCCGCGCCGACCGACGAGACCACGATCGCGGCGGTCACGACCGACCCGAGCATCGTGTGGGCATACTGCCACCAGGCCCATCGATTCGCGAGGAGCGCGCCGAGCTTCACGAGCTGCAGGGCGCCGTCCGCCCCCGCGGCGTATCCCACGGGGTGCTGCATCCAGGCGTTGGTCGCCACGATGAAGAAGCCGGACAACCAGGTGCCCGCGAACACCGCCAGCGCCGCCGCCCAGTGACCCCACCGGCCGAGTCGCCGCTCCCCGAAGACCAACAACCCGACGAACGTCGATTCGAGGAAGAACGAGAAGACGCCCTCCATCGCGAGGGTCTGCCCGATCACGCCGCCCGCGGCTTCCGCGAACCGCGCCCAGTTGGTCCCGAACTGGAACTCCAGCGGGATCCCCGTCACGACCCCCATCACGAAGTTGATCGCGAACACGCGGGTCCAGAACCGCGCCGCTGTGTCGTACCGTGCGTCACGCGTCCGCAGGGCCAGCGTCTTCCACACGAAGATGAGGAGCGCCAGCCCCATCGTGAGCTGCGGGAAGAGGTAGTGGTAGGTGACCGTGAACGCGAACTGGAATCGATGAAGCCCGAGTGCCGTGTCCATCGCCGACCGACCGGCTCCCCCGATCTTAGCCCACGCCGCCCACGTCCGCGGCGTCATCCACCGCGACCTCAAGCCCGACAACGTGTTCCTGCGCGACGGACGCCTCGTGCTC
>CAYZKQ010000123.1:0-10140 GCA_964478975.1 uncultured Vicinamibacterales bacterium
GGTCGGCCGCCCAGTCCGCCACACGGCCGTGGAACCGCGCGGCCGGCTGGCAGCGCACCTGCCGCCCCGCCCCCTCGACGGCCAGCTCCTCCAGCACCACCGCCGGCGCGACCCAGGACGCGACCTGGTCCCAGTCCACCACCAGCTCGGCCGGCGGCGGCGCGAACCCCAGGGCGGCCGCCTCCGCATAGCCGCGCTCGACCTGCGCGAGCACCTTCCGCGCTTCCGCCTCGACGTCGGCCGGCTCCGAGACGAACACCCGCGGGGGCTGCGGCGCGGCGCGGAGAAAATCGACCAGGCTCGCCGACCGGTCCCAGCCGTCGCGCCCGTCACCCTCGGGGTCCGGCATCACTTCGCGGAGCGGGATCACCAGAGCCGCCTCGAGGGGCGCCGTCGACCGCTGCGTGCCGGGGTCGTACTGGCGGATCGACTCGACCGTGTCGCCGGCGAACTCGACGCGCACCGGATGCGACGCCCCCGCGGGGAAGAAATCCACAAGGCCGCCGCGCACCGTGTACTCGCCGTGGAGATCGACCGGGTCTTCCCGGACGAAACCCGCCGCCGCCAGCAGGTCCCCCAACGCTGTCGGCGACAGCTCGTCCCCGCGGGCGAGGCGCCGCGAGCCGGCCAGCAGGCGTGCCGGCGGACTCACCCGCGGCAGCAGGCCGGCGGCCGACACCACGACCGCGCGCGCGACCCCGGCGGCTAGCGCCCAGAGCGCCCGGGCCCGCGCGGCCGCTACCTCAAAGTGCGGGGTGAGGCCGCGATAGAAATCGACATCCAGCGAGGGACAGGGCAGAACCGCGTCCTCCACGGCCGCGTCGGTGAGGCCCTCGAGGATGGCCAGGAAGAACCGAAGATCACCCGTGAACCGCTCGACGTCGGCGTCCGTGGGGACCACCACGACCGCCGGCTCGCCGTGCAGCGCGCCCGCGACGACCAGCGCCTGCGCCGCGGGTGTCAGACCCGACACCCGTCCCGCCGCCGGCACCGCGCCGGCCCCTGTCGCCGCGGCTTTGACGAGCGACCGCAGCGTCAGCGAACGCGACGGGTACAGTCCCACGGGACGATCCGGGCCCGTCCTCCCATGTTAGCATCCGGCCTGACCGCCCCAGCTCCGGACCTTCGCGATCAGGGCGCTCGTGGAGTACCCGGGCTCGACCGGCGCGCGGACCACCTCGCCGCCCCTGGCCTCGACGGTCTCCCGGCCGACGATGCGATCCGCCGGCCAGTCGGCGCCTTTGACGAGCACGTCGGGTTCGAGCGCGCGGACGACCTCCGCCGGCGTCTCTTCGTCGAAGACCACGACGGCGTCGACACTCTCGAGGGCCGCCACGATCTCGGCGCGCTCGCGCGCCGGGATGAGGGGCCGCCCGGGTCCCTTGTTGGCCCGCGCGGACGAGTCGCTGTTGACGCCCACGATGAGCACATCGCCTTGCCCGCGCGCGAAGCGGAGATAGCGCGCGTGTCCCGGGTGCAGCAGGTCGAAGACGCCGTTGGTGAACACGACGCGCCGGCCGTCGCGGCGGGACCGCGCCACGAGCGCCCGCGCCTCCTCCAGCGAGAGGATGCGCGCCGCCGCGGGCCGCGCCGCCGGCGAGCGCGTAAACCGCACGGCCGGCGAAAAGCTCCACCGGTGCCGGGGCCGGAAAATCCCCACGTCCTTCACGCGCGACTTCACGCGGAAGCTGTAGAGCAGCCGGTGGTAGTCGTACGGCCGGCCATCCCGGCGGTGGACGGCGACGTCGAGGCGGTAGGTCCCCTCCACCAGGTCGAGGCGCTCGATGTGAAACGCCACCTCGCCCTCGCCCTCGAACCACTCGGGGACCCACTCCTCGATGGCCGTGTTGGTCCCGTAGCAACACACGCCCTCGGCGTTGAAGAGCCCCACGCCGAACACGAAGTCGGCGACCGGCCGCGGCGCCTTCACGCGCAGCCGGATGGTCAAGCGAGCCCCGCTCGGATAGACCTGGCGCGGACGGCCCTCGGCGTCGAGGAGCTGCACCTCGCTGATCTCCACCTCCCGCGAGCCCCACCGCCCCTCGACCGCCCGGAACATGTCGGTCGGCGGCTCCGGCGGCGCCGTCTCGGCCACGGCTTCCGCCGCGGCGCCGGCGGGTCCAACCGCGACCGGGGCCGAGACCGGCCCGGCCGCCTCGGGCGCCCCCGGTGCCGCCCCGCCGCCGGCCGGCGCCGCCGACGTCTCGCGCCGCCTGGCATCGTCAGCCGCGAGCTGCCGTTCCTCGCTCGCCGCGACGGCCGTGATGTAAGCGTCGACCACCCGGCGCGGGTCCCCGCTCAGCCGGACCCGCCCGCCGTCGAGCCAGAGCACCTCGTCGCAGAAGCGCTCGACCAGCCCGAGGGCGTGGCTCACGAGCAGGATGGTCTTGCCCCGGCGCTTGAACTCGGCGAACTTGTCGAGGCACTTGTGGGTGAAGGCTTCGTCGCCCACGGCGAGGACCTCGTCGACCAGCAGGACGTCCGGGTCCACGTGGATCGCCACCGCGAAGCCGAGCCGCATGTACATGCCGGACGAGTAGGTCTTGACGGGTGCGTCGATGAAGTCTTCGAGCTCGGCGAAGGCCACGATCTCGTCGAACCGCCGGGCGACCTCGCGCTTCGACAAGCCGAGCATGATGCCGTTGATGAAGACGTTCTCCCGGCCGGAGATTTCCGGGTGGAAGCCCGCCCCGAGTTCGATCAACGCGGACACGCGTCCCTCCACGCGCACGGTCCCGCTCGTGGGCTTCGTGATGCCCGCGACCAGCTTGAGCGCCGTGCTCTTGCCCGAGCCGTTCCGGCCGATGATCCCCAGCGTCCGCCCGCGCGGGACCGCGAAGGACACCCCCTGCAGCGCGGGAAACGTCTCGTCCGGCCTCAGGTCGCGGATCAGGCTGCCCGAGATGAGCGCGCTCTTCAGCGTCGCGAACTGGCGCCGCCGGGCGTACCGCCGGTAGACCTTGGTGACGTCGACCAGCTCGATGGCGTACATGCCGCGTCAGACCTCTTCCGCGAACGAGTCCCGCAAGCGATCGAACACGAAGTAGCCCCCGAGAAACAGCAGGAGCGAGGCCGCGCCGAGCGCCAGGAGCCACTTCCAGTGCCCGAACGGCCCGTCGTAGAAGAGGATCTCCTGGTACGACACCGCCAGGTGGGTGAACGGGTTCAGATTGAGCAAGTGCCGCCCCACCGACGGGGCCATCGTCATGGGGTAGATGATCGGGGTGGCGAAGAACCAGAACGTCAACAGGTTCGAGAGGATGTCCTTGATGTCGCGGAAGTGCACCGTGAGGGCCGAGAGCACGAGCGCCAGGCCGACCGTCAGGACGAGCTGCACCAGGAGCACCACGGGAAACCAGACGACCTCGGAGAGCTGCAGCGGCCGGTGGTACCAGAGCAGGAAGACCGCCAGGATCGGCAGGCCCAGCAGAAAGTGCACCATGTTGGCGAGCACCGTGACGATGGGGAGGATCTCGGCGGGGAAGAGCACCTTCTTGATCAGGTTGCCGCCGGCGATGAGCACGTTGGACGCCTCCGAGAGCGACGAGGCGAACCACGTCCACGGCAGGATCCCGCAGAACATGAACAGCGCGTAGGGTTCGATCTCCTTCGGCCGCTGGCCGGCCAGCACGATGTTGAAGACGAACGTGTAGATGAGCAGGAGCAGCAGCGGGTTGATGAACGACCAGAAGAAACCGAGGACCGAGCCGCGGTACCGCGCCTTGAGCTCCCGCGCCACCAGGCTCTGGATGAGCCCGCGGTAGCGGACGAGCTGCGCGAGGTTAGCGAACATCGACGTCGATCACGATCGCCGTGATGTTGTCGGGCCCGCCGGCCGCGTTCGCCTCCGCCACCAGACGCGCGCACACCGCGTCGAGGGGGTCGCGCCCGGCGAGCAGCTCGGCCAGCCGCGCGTCGGACACCACCGCGGTCAGGCCGTCGGAGCAGAGCAGCAGGCGGTCGCCCGCCGCCACCTCCAGGTCGGCCACCTCCGCGTCGGCCCCGTCGCCCCCGGCGAGGGCCCGCGTCACGACGTTCCGCAGCGGGTGCCGCTGCGCGGCCCCGGCGTCCAGGACGCCCGCCCGCACCTGCTCCTCGACCCAGGAATGGTCTCGCGTCAGGCGCCGGAGCCCCGCGTCCCGGAGGACATAGAGGCGGCTGTCGCCCACGTGCGCGACCGCAGCGCGCGCCGGGCCGATCAAGACGGCCGCCGCCGTCGTGCCCATGCCGTGCAACTCCGCGCGGTCCGCCATCAGGGCCGCCAGGTGGCGGTCCGCGACCCGGAACGCGGCCTTCAGCCGGTTCGCTTCGGGCCCGAGGGCCGGGTCGTACGGCACCGGCCAGCCGCCCGGCGGCGTTCCGCCCCCGGCCGTCTCGGCGCAGAACCGCTCGATCGCCTCCACAGCGGCGCGCGAGGCGACCTCGCCCGCGGCGTGCCCGCCCATGCCGTCGGCCACGACGAACAACCCGAGGTCGGGCCGCGCCAGGTAGCTGTCCTCGTTGTGCCCGCGGCGGACGCCGGGGTGGGACGCCGCCGCCCACGCGAGCCGCATCGCTCAGCCTCGGCTCTTCCGCTTGGCGGCCACCTGCAGCCGGACCAGCGACTTCAGCAAGGCCACCTGCGCGCGCGAGAGGTCGACATCCACGCTCGGGCGCGCCAGCCGGCTCTCGGCCCGCCGCTTCGCCGCCTCCGCCCGTGCGACGTCGATGTCCTCGGCCCGTTCAGCCACCTGCGCCAGGACGATCACCCGGTCGGGCAGGATCTCGGCGAACCCGAACGCGACGGCCAGGTACTGCTTCTCGCTGCCCCGGCGGTACCAGAGCTCGCCGACCTGCAGCGCCACGAGGGCGGGGGCGTGGCCGGGCAGCACCCCGAGGGCGCCGAAAGCCGCCGGCAACACGACTTCGTCCACATCGGCGTGCGCGACCGCCCGGTCGGGCGTCACGATCTCGAGGGACAACTGCGACGGGATCGGAGGAATCGCCATGGCTGGCGTCGGCGGTCCCGGCCCTACGCCGCCTGCGCGGCCCGGATCTTCTCCGCCTTCTCAATGGCTTCGTCGATCGTGCCCACCATGTAGAAGGCCTGTTCGGGCAGCTCGTCGTGCTTGCCCTCGACGATCTCTTTGAAGCCCCGCACCGTCTCCGCGATCGGGACGTACTTGCCCGGCAGGCCCGTGAACTGTTCGGCCACGAAGAACGGCTGCGAGAGGAACTTCTGGATCTTGCGCGCCCGCGCGACCGTGAGCTTGTCTTCTTCGGACAGCTCGTCGATCCCGAGGATGGCGATGATGTCTTGCAGGTCCTTGTAGCGCTGCAGAATCGCCTTGACCGCCCGGGCCACCTGATAGTGCTCCTCGCCGATGACCCGCGGGTCGAGGATCCGCGAGGTCGACGCCAACGGGTCCACCGCCGGATAGATGCCCAGCTCGACGATCGCCCGGGAAAGGTTCGTCGTGGCGTCCAGGTGGGCGAACGTCGTGGCGGGCGCGGGGTCCGTGTAGTCGTCCGCGGGGACGTAGATCGCCTGGACCGAGGTGATGGACCCGTTCTTGGTCGACGTGATCCGCTCTTGCAGTTCGCCCATCTCGGTCGCCAGGGTGGGCTGGTAGCCGACCGCCGACGGCATGCGGCCGAGCAGCGTGGACACCTCGGAGCCGGCCTGGGTGAAGCGGAAGATGTTGTCGATGAACAGGAGGACGTCCTTGTGCTCCGCGTCGCGGAAGTACTCCGCGACCGTCAGGGCGCTCAGCGCCACGCGCAGGCGGGCGCCCGGCGGCTCCGTCATCTGGCCGTAGACCAGGGCGGCGCGCGACTTGCGCCAGTCCTTCGGGTCGATGACGCCGCTTTCCTGCATCTCGAGCCAGAGGTCGTTGCCCTCACGGGTGCGCTCGCCGACCCCGCCGAAGACCGAGACGCCGCCGTGCTTGAGGGCGATGTTGTGGATGAGCTCCATGATGATGACCGTCTTGCCCACCCCCGCCCCGCCGAACAGCCCGATCTTGCCGCCGCGCAGATACGGCTCCAGCAGGTCGATCACCTTGATGCCGGTCTCGAACATCTGGAGCTCGGTCGACTGCGCCTCGAGGGGCGGCGCCGGGCGGTGGATGGGCCACCGCTCGGCGGTCTCGACCGGCACCTCGAGGAAGTCCACCGGCTCGCCGAGCACGTTCAGCACGCGCCCGAGCGTCTGCGGCCCGACCGGCACCGTGATGGGCCCGCCCGTGTCGACGGCGCGCATCCCGCGCTGCATGCCGTCGGTCGGCTTGAGCGCCACGGCCCGGACCCGGTTCTCCCCGAGGTGCTGCTCGACCTCCGCCACCACGTCGATGACGCGGCCGTCGACCTCGCCCTGGATCCGCAGCGCGCGATAGATCTCCGGCAGGTGGCCGCCCTCGAACTGGACGTCGACCACCGGCCCCACGATCTGCACCACGCGCCCCACCTTCGCGGCCGCCGGGGCCGCGGTCGCCGCCGCGGCCGTCGCCGCCGTGTTCGTGATCGCCATGCCCTGGTTGCCCCTCCTCGGCGTCCCGGGACCCGCGCTCACAGCGCCTCCGCCCCGGAGACGACCTCGATGATCTCCCGCGTGATGGCCGCTTGTCGAACCTTGTTCATGTTCAGCGTCAAGAAGTCGATCATCTCGCCGGCGTTCTTGGTGGCCGCGTCCATGGCCGTCATGCGCGCCGCGTGCTCGGCCGCCGCCGATTCGAGCAGCGCCCGGTAGAACTGCGCCTCGACCACGCGCGGCAAGAGCGCGTCGAAAATCGCCTGGGGCGACGGCTCGTAGAGGTAGTCGACCGCCGCCGCCGGCCCCGGCGGCTCCTCGCCCGACCCCCACGGGTCGGCGAGGGGCAGCACCCGCTCGAGCACGACGCGCTGCTGCAGGACCGACTTGAACTCGTTGTACACCATCCAGACGCCGTCCACGCGGCCGGCGGTGAAGGCCTCGATGGCCGCCTCGGCCGCCGCCTGGGCGTCCTCGTACTGCAGCTTCGCGAACAGGTGGACGTGTTCGTAGGCCACCTCGAACCCGCGCCGCACGAAGAAGTCGCGGCCCTTGCGGCCGAGGAGCATGAGGGCCGGCGGCGGCGCCGCGTGCTCGAGCAGAAAGGCGGCCGCCGCCCGGATGACGTTGCTGTTGAAGCTGCCGCACAACCCCCGATCCGCGGTCACGACGACGAGGAGCACCTTGCCGCCGGCGCGCGGCGACGTGCGCGGGTCGAGCAGCGGGTGCCGCGTCGCCTCGACCCGCGGGACCAGACTCGCGATCACGCGCCGCACCTGCTGCGCGAACGGTCGCGCGTGGACCACGCGGTCCTGCGCCCGCCGCAGCCGCGACGCGGCGACCATCTTCATCGCCTTCGTGATCTGCTGCGTCGACCGCACCGCGCGGATGCGCCGGCGGATGTCCAGGAGCGAAGGCATCTCAGCGCGCCGCCTTGAACTCCTCGCCGAATTCCCGGAGCGCCGCGTCCAGGTCGGCCCGCAGCGCGTCGTCCAACTGCCGCCGCTCCGCGACGGCCTCGAGCAAACCCGGCCGCCGCGTCTCCAGGAACCGGTACAGACCCCGTTCGTAGTCGGCGATCGCCTCGACCGGCAAGGCGTCGAGAAACCCCTGCGTGCCCGCGTAGATGATGACGACCTGCTTCTCGACCGGCAGCGGCTGGTACTGCGGCTGCTTGAGCACCTCGGTGAGCCGCCGCCCGCGGGCGAGCTGCGCCTGCGTCGCCTTGTCGAGGTCGCTACCGAACTGGGCGAACGCCGCGAGCTCGCGATACTGCGCCAGCTCGAGGCGCAGCGTCCCCGCCACCTGCCGCATCGCCTTGACCTGCGCCGACCCGCCGACCCGCGACACGGAGTTGCCGACGTTGATCGCCGGCCGGATGCCCTGGTGGAACAGGTCCGTCTCGAGGAAAATCTGCCCGTCGGTGATCGAAATGACGTTCGTCGGAATGTACGCCGACAGGTCGCCGGCCTGCGTCTCGATGACCGGCAGCGCCGTCAACGACCCCCCGCCCAGCTCCGGCTTCAGCTTCGCCGCCCGCTCGAGCAGCCGCGAGTGGAGATAGAAGACATCCCCCGGGTACGCCTCCCGGCCCGGCGGCCGCCGCAGCAACAGCGAAATCTCCCGGTAGGCCTGCGCGTGCTTCGTCAAATCGTCGTAGACACACAGCGCGTGCCGCCCCCGGTCCCGGAAGTACTCCCCCATGGCACACGCGGCATACGGCGCCAGATACAGCATCGGCGCCGGATCCGACGCCGCCGCCGCGACCACGATCGAGTAGCGCAGCGCGTCGTACTCTTCCAGCGTCTTGACCACCTGCGCGATCGTCGACTGCTTCTGGCCGATGGCGCAGTAAATGCACACCACATCGCTGTCGCGCTGGTTGATGATCGTGTCGAGCGCGATCGCCGTCTTGCCCGTCTGGCGGTCCCCGATGATGAGCTCGCGCTGGCCCCGCCCGATCGGAATCATGGCGTCGATCGCCTTGAGCCCCGTCTGCAGCGGCTCCCGCACCGGCACCCGATCCACCACCCCCGGCGCCAGCCGCTCGACCGGCGCGAGCTGCGTCGTCGGCACCGGCCCCTTGCCGTCGAGGGGCTGGCCCAGCGCGTTGACGACCCGCCCGAGCAGCTCCTCGCCGACAGGCACCGACATGATGCGGCCCGTCCGCTTGACCAGGTCCCCCTCGCGGATCTCCGTGTAATCCCCGAGCAGCACGACGCCGACGCTCTCCTCCTCCAGGTTGAGCGCCAACCCGTAGACGCCGTGCGGAAACTCCAGCATCTCGGTCGCCATCGCCCGCTCGACCCCGTGCACCCGCGCGATGCCGTCGCCGACGGCGATGACCGTCCCGACCTCGGCCACGTCGAGGTCGGCCGTGAACGACCCGATGTGCTCGCGGATGATCCGGGAGATTTCTTCCGCCCTGATGTTCACACGCGCCCCCGTTGGTCCACGCCTCTATGCCCCGCCCGCGCCCGCCAGCGCCGCCCGCGCGCGCTCGAGCTGCCGCGCCACGCTGCCGTCGACCACCACGCTCCCCACGCGCGCGACCGCGCCGCCGATGAGCGCCGGATCAACCCGGGCGTCGACCAGCACCTCGCGCCCCGTCGCCCGGGCCAGCGCCTGCACGAGCGCCTCGATCCGGTCCGCGGGCACCGGCACCGCCGTTACCACCTCGGCCCGGACCACCCGGCGGTGCTCGAGCAAGCGGTCGCGATACGCCTCCACCAGCGCTGGCAGCACCTTCACGCGATCCCGCTCGGCGAGCAGGACGAGCAGCCGCGCCACCGCCGGCGTCACCGACCCGGCCAGCGCGACGAGCTCGGCCATCACCGCCCGCTTCCGCGACGGCGAGACCGCCGGGTGCGTCAGGACCTGCCACAGCTCGGGCCGCCCCCGCAGCAGCTCCGCGAACGCCGCGATCTCGCCCTCGACCCGATCGACGTCGGCTTCCGCCAGGCTCACCTCGAACAGCGCGCGCGCATAGCGCCGCGCCACCGCTGCCATCGTCACGTCCCGCTCTCCCCGCGCCCCGTGCGCCCCCCTCAGTCCGCGAGCCGCGGCAGCCGCGCGACCTGCTCCGCGCAGCGGTCGATGAGCCGCGCGTGTGCCTCGGGCGTCAAGTTCCGCGCGATGCGCTCGGCCGCCACCTCCACGGCGAGCGCCGCGGCCTCGCGGAGCAACGCGTCGCGCGCCGCGCGGACCTGCAGGTCGATCTCCCGCCGCGCGTGCGCCAGAAGCCGCTCGCGCTCGGCCTCGCCCGCCGCCTGGATGCGGGCCTCTTCCGCCGCGATCTCCTCGGCACCCCGCGCCCGCAAGGCCTCGATCGCCTCGGGCAACGCCCGCAGGCGCGCCTCAATCTCGGAGAGTTGCGCGGCCGCCTGCCGGCTCAACGCCTCCGCCTCGGCCAGGTCGCGCCGAATCGTCCCCGAGCGCGTGGCCAGATACGCCGCGAACGGCCGACGCAGCAGATACCACAGGCCGCCCGCCAGGACCCCGAAGTTGACCAGCCGCGCGACGAGCGCCCCCCACCCGCCGCCCGCGTGCGCCGCTCCGCCCTCGGCCTCGTGCGCCCCCGCGCCCTCGGCCGGCTGCGCCCCGGCGGCCGGGTGCGCCGTCTCGTGCGGCGG